>NZ_JASNFN010000005.1:0-229212 GCF_030731085.1 Blastococcus carthaginiensis
CCGGCCACAGCCGCACGGGGCGCGGGGGGGGGCCCCCGCGGGCCGCGAACGGCTGAGAGATGCCGATGTCGGACCCGTCGAGCCGGCACGCCTCCCGACGGCCGGCTCGACGGCGTTCCGCTCTGCCTAAGGTTGTCCCGTGAACCTCCGCCAAGCCCAGAAGCGCCTGACGAGCGAGCTGCTGCTCAAGGAAGGGCTGGGGCTGTTCCAGGCCAAGGGCTACGCGGCCACCACGATCGACGACATCGCGGCCGCCGCCGGGACGACACGGCAGACCTTCTACCAGCACTTCGCCTCCAAGGCGGTGCTGATGAAGCAGCTCATCACCGCCGTCGACGACCTGTTGATCGCCGCCGACGACCCCCGGCTCTCCGCCGTCGTGGCCTCCGGGGACCGGGACACGATCCACGCCTGGCTGGGCAAGAAGATCGACCAGTGGCCGGCCATCAAGCCCTATGTCATCGCGGCGCACGAAGCGGCGGCCCAGGATGCCGAGATCCAGGAGGCCGTCGACGTCTGGTTCGAGAGCGCTATCGGTGACATCCACCTGGGCCTGGAGAAGGCAGACCGCTTCGATCCGACCTCGCGCCGAGTGCGCGGCACGCTCGCCTTCGGCCAGCTGGAGTTCGCCTCGGTCCGCTGGATGCGCCACGGGTGGGACGTCGACCGCGACGCCACCCACGCGGTGCTCACCGAGTCGTGGATGCACCTGCTCGTCGACTGACATCTCCCGGCCGGCGGCGCCGCAGCCAGCCGCCGCCGTACAGCGCCCAGAGCACGAGCAGCGGCTGGAAGAACAGGCGGACGAGGCGCTTGCGGTCGGTGTCGAGGCCGAAGGCGTCGGTGCCCTCCAGGTACTGCGCGACGTTGCCCGGGAAGATCACCACGAAGAACGCCGCGAGCAGCCCGCCGACGAGCCGCCGCTTCCGCGGGAGCGCGAGGAACGACGCGCCGAGGGCGATCTCGACGACGCCCGAGCCCAGCACCGTGAGGTCCTCGTCCACGGGGAACCAGGCCGGCACCTGGGCCCGGAATTCCTCCCGCTGGGTGGTCAGGTGGAGCACGCCCGCGCCGACCATCACCGCGCCGAGCAGCAGGCGGGCGGCGGTGCGCGCGGCGGCGGGCATGCACGGACGGTAGCCCGCGCGCCGCACCGCGCGTTGACAGCCGGGCCGGGCCGCCCGTAGACAGCGGGCATGGCTGACGACGTCCCGCGCCGGGTGGCGCTCACGGTGACCGACGGCGTGGCGACCGTGCGGCTGGACCGGCCGGAGAAGATGAACGCGCTGGACCCGGCGATGTTCTCGGCGATCCTGGCCACCGGGAAGGAGCTGATGGCCCGGGAGGACGTCGGCGCGGTGGTGCTCACCGGCGCCGGCCGGGCCTTCTGCGCCGGCCTGGACTTCGGCTCCTTCGCGGACATGGCCGAACGCGGGCCGGAGCGGACCCGCGAGCGCGAGGCGGCCGCCCCGGCGCCGCTGGGCGCGGCGGGCGCGCTGGCCCAGCAGGCCGTGCACGTCTGGTCGCTGGTGCCCGCGCCGGTGATCGCGGCGGTGCAGGGTGTCGCGTTCGGCGGCGGGCTGCAGATCGCGCTGGGCGCCGACATCCGGCTGGTCGCCCCCGACGCGCAGCTCTCGCTGATGGAGATCCTCTGGGGCATCGTGCCGGACATGTGCGGCACCCAGCTGCTGCCCGAGCTCGTCGGCCGCGACGTCGCCAAGGAGCTGGCGCTGACCGGGCGCAAGGTGTCGGGCACCGAGGCGGTGCGGCTCGGGCTGGCCACCCGCGAGGCCGCCGACCCGGTCGCCGCCGCGCTGGAGCTGGCCGCCGAGATCGCCGGGCACAGCCGCAGCGCGACCCGGGCGGTCAAGCGGCTGGTCGACCTCGCCGGCCGGGTGCCGCTCGCCGAGGGGCTGGCCGCCGAGCAGGCGGAGATCGGCGCGCTCATCGGCTCGCCGGAGCAGGCCGCCGTCGTCCGCCGCCGGCTGGAGAGCCGCGGCTGAGTCTCCGGACGGCTACCGCGGCACCAGCACCGACCAGGCGTGGTGCACCACCCGCCAGCCGCCGGCGTCCTGCACCTCGCCGAGCTCGCCGTCGGCGTCGACGGGCACCGGGCCGCCCGAGATCCGCACCTCGCGACCGCACAGCACCAGCACGTCGGGGCGGTCGACGTGTCGGCCCGTGGTGAGCGCCGCCGCGTACGCGGCGCGCGCGACCGGCCCGGTGGCCGCGCACACCACCACGTCGGCGAGGCCGTCGTCGGGGCGCGCGTCCGGCGCGAGCGCGGTGCCGCCACCGATCGTCGCGCCGTTGCACACCCCGACCATGAGCACGGGCTGCTCGCCGTCGGCGGCCCAGCCCTCGCCCTCGTGGACGGCGACCTGCCCGTCGACCTCCACGCGCAGCGGCCAGCCGGTGTCCCCCAGCCCCGCGATCGCCGCGCCGACCGGGTAGGCCGCCGCGCCGAGCCGCTGCTTGAGCCGGTGCGCCTCGGCGGCGGCCTCCGCCCCCACCCCGGCGTGGACGGCGTTGACGACCACGGCGCCCGCGTCGTCGCGCAGCAGGTCCAGCCGGCGCGGCACCCCGGCCAGCACGGCGGCGGCGCCGTCGGCCGGGTCCAGCGGCAGCCCGAGGGTGCGGGCCAGGTCGTTGCCCGTGCCGCACGCGATGATGCCGACCGGCTCGTCGGGCGAGAGCCGCCCGGCCCGGTCGAGGGCGGCGACCACCGCGTGCACCGAGCCGTCCCCGCCGAGCACGACGACCCGGCGGCCGGGGTGGGCACCCAGCGCGTCGTCGAGGTCACCGGCGTCGGCGGTCGCGGCGACGGCGACGTCGGCGCCGGCACGCAGGCCGCTCACCGCCGCCTCCACCCGCTCGTCCTCGGCGGTCCCCGCCGACCGGTTCACCACGAGCAGCATCTCCGGCTTCCCGGACATCGGGCCTCCTGCCTGGTCGGACGGACGGCCGACCGTACTGGCCGCGCCGTCCGAGGCCTGCAGCGCCCCGGGTCAGCCGCGGCGGGCGCGGGCGGCCTCGGCGAGCTCGGCCAGCAAGTGCTCGGTCGTCGGCAGGTCGACGCAGGCGTCGGTGACGCTCTTGCCGTACTCGAGGTCGCCCGGGTGCTGCTGGTCGAGGTCCTGCCGGCCGGCGACCAGGTTGCTCTCCACCATCACGCCCCGGATGGCCTGCTCGCCGCCGGCGATCTGATCCGCGAGGTCGCGCACGACGTCGATCTGGCGCAGGTGGTTCTTCTGGCTGTTGCCGTGCGAGGCGTCGACGACGAGCACCTCCGGCAACCCGCGGGCGGCCAGCCGGCGCCGGGCGTCGGCGATGTGGGCGGCGGAGTAGTTCGGGCCGTCCTTGGCGCCGCGCAGGATGACGTGGCCGGTGCCGTTGCCCGTCGTCGACAGTTGCGCGGAGACGCCGTGGGCGTCGACCCCGAGGAACTGGTGCGGCGCCCGCGCCGCCATCACCGCCTGGATGGCGGAGTCCACGCTGCCCTCGGGCGAGTTCTTGAACCCGACCACCGACGAGAAGCCGGACACCCGCTCCCGGGCGGTCTGGTCGGTGACGTTGCGCGCCCCGACGCCGTTGTAGGTGACCAGCCCGTTGACGTACTGCGGCGTCAGCGCGTTCAGCGGCTCGGCGGCCACCGGCACGCCGGACGCGGTGATGCGGCACATCAGCATCCGGGTGGCGACGAGGCCGACGCTGATCCGGCTCGACCCGTCGAGGAAGGGATCGTAGGCGAAGCCCTTCCAGTCGACCTCGGTGCGCGGCTTCTCGGTGTAGGTGCGCATGAGGATCTCGAGGTCCGCGCCGTGCCGCTCGCGCATGCGGGCGACGAAGGCGGCGTACTCGAGCGCGGCCTCCGGTTCGTGGATCGAGCACGGTCCGGCGATGACCGTGAGGCGCTCGTCGGCGCCGGTGAGGATCCCGGTCACCGCCCGCCGCGCAGTCCGCGTGGTGGCGGCCGAGCCGGCCGGCACCGGGACGGCGGCGGCGACCGCGGCCGGGGTGACGACGACGCTGGAGCCGGTGATCCGGGTGTTGACCAGGTCCGAGAGGCAGGCGGCGCCGTCCGGCGAGACGCCGAGCTGCTGCTGGACGCCGGGCAGCAGCTCCGCGAGCTCGGCGTCGATCCGCCCGTTGACGCGGGTCTGCACCTCCAGCAGCAGCTCGGCGACCCGCGTCGCGGCGGTCAGGAGCGGTTCGGCGGTCATCGGTCCTCCAGGGCGGCGGTGAGCAGTGCGACGAGCGCCTCGAGCTGGACGTCGGCCGACCCCTGCATCTCCTCGTCGGAACCGTCGAGCGCACGCGCCGCCAGGCCGGCCTTGCTGTCGATCAGCTCGGCGATCCGGGCGTCGAGGGTCTGCGCGGCGATGATCCGCCACGCGGTGACCGGCTCGGTCTGCCCGATGCGGTGGCTGCGGTCGATCGCCTGGGTCTGCTCGGCGTCGGTCCAGGAGAGCTCGGCGAGCACCAGGTTGGAGGCGACCTGCAGGTTGATGCCCACGCCGGCCGAGGTCAGCGAGCAGACGGCGACGGCGACCTCCGGGTCGTTGACGAAGGCGTCGATGTTGCGCTGGCGCACCGCGGGCGTCTGGTCGCCGCGGATCGAGGAGTAGCGCAGGCCCATGCCCTCGAAGGTCTCCTCGGCCACGTCCATGACGTCGATGTGCTTGGCGAAGAAGACGACCTTGCCGGCGCTGCGGGCCAGCTGCGCGGCGTAGTCGGCGGCGAGCCCGGCCTTCGCCTGCCCGATCCGCCGCATCATCGTGAAGACGTTGTCGCCGCCGGTGCCCGAGGTCGAGTCCTTGAGCTCCCAGCCGGCGACCTTGCGCACCAGCGCGTGGTCGATGCCCTCCACCACGGTGGCCGACTCGCGGGCCGCGAGGGCGCTCTCGTAGCGCTTGACCAGGCGGCGGGCGAGCTCCCGCTCGGCCGCGCGGACCGAGCGGCCGGCCTTGTCGTCGAGCTCGACGGGGAGGTCGGCGATGCGGCGGGCGGGGATGTCGGCGGCGACGTCGACCTTGCGGCGCCGGACGATGCCCCGGTCGATCACGCACTGGCGGGCTGCCGGGTAGAAGCCGGGGTCGGCCGGCGTCAGGCCGGTCCCCTCCAGGCACTCCATCAGCTCGCCGAGCGGCTTCTCCTCGTCGATCCAGCCGAGGAACTGCCAGATCGCCCGGAAGTCGTCGATGTCGTTGATCAGCGGCGTACCGGTGAGCGCCATGAGCAGCGGCCGCGCCGCGCGCAGCCGGAGGCGCTGGGACAGCTCCAGCACGTGCTGCGAGCGCTGCGAGCTCTTGTTCTTGATGAAGTGCGCCTCGTCGACGACCATCCCGCCGAACCCGAAGTCGCCCAGCCAGCCCACGTGCCGGTCCAGCACCTCGTAGTTGACGACGACGATGTCGGCGAAGCCGTCGACGCTCTCGCCGTTCCCCTGGATCACGGTGGCCCGGCGCTGGGGCACCCAGCGCGCGGCCTCGCGGGCCCAGTTGGTCTTCACGACGTTGGGGACGACGACGAGCAGCGGGAAGGCCTGCGCCGCCTCCGCCGCGAGCAGCGACTGGGCCGTCTTGCCGAGGCCCGGCTCGTCGGCGAGCAGGAAGGTGCGGGAACCGCTGGCCGCCGCCGCGACCAATTGCCCCTGGTGCGGCATGAGCTCCAGCCCGGCCGGGGTGAACTGGGAGCTCGGGAAGGGCAGCGGCATGCACGCCGGGGCGCCGCCGCCGGCCCGCTCGAAGGAGTTGAACAGCGGCTCCAGCAGCTCCCAGCCGGCCAGCCGGCGCGGCCGCACGGCGCTGGGCCGCGCGGCGTCGAAGTCGGGGGCGAGGAAGGGGTTGGCCAGCTGCCGTGAGACGACCGACTGCGGCACCACCTGGCGCTCGGCGGAGGCGGCCACGGGGGCGGCGGCCTCCACCGGCGGCGGAGCCTCCTCCTCGGGCGCCTCGATCCCGGCGGCGGCGAGCAGCTCCCGCCGGTGCGAGCGGGCCGCCTCGGTGGCGACGGCGTCGTCGGAGAGCAGCGCCAGCAGGCCGGAGTTCCGAACCGCGGTCGTGGCCAGGATCGTCGCGATCCCGTCGAGCCGCTTCAGCTGCTCGGAGCGGCGGCCCTCACCGGTGCTCTGGTCGGCCTGCACCCGGGCGCGCTCCTCGCGCAGCACCAGGGCGATGGCCTGGAACTCGGCGCGCACCGACGGCGTCACGCGGTCGCGCTTGACCGCCGCCTCGACGTCGCGGACGGCGCGGGCGAGCACCGCGATGACGTCGCCCTCGCGGACGCGCCGCTGGGCGCGCGGGGCGCCGCGCCGGGCGCCCGTCGAGCGCCGTCCTGGTCGAGCCACAGACTCCTCCTCTGCACTGCCCGGCAGGGTTGCCGGGCAGGACGCGCACGCGGCCCCCTCGACCGGACGGCGGAGGTCGCGGGGCTGAACGCCCCGCGGAAGGGCTCCGCGATCCGGCCCCGCCCCGTGGCTGCGCGGGAGAACGACGTCTCGGGCCGCGCGCCCCGAGGTCCCCGGGGGACCGTCAGCCCGCCAGACGATGACGGGAGCACCGGTCGCACCAGCGGGCTTCCTCGCCAGGCGAGGGCATGCTGGCCCGCGGCCGGTACGGCCCCCACAGTAGACCCCGTGCGGCGCCGGGGCCCGGGCCGTCGCCGCGCCTCCCCGGCTCAGCCCCCGACGGTCGCCTGCAGGTCGTTGCGCGGGACGACCCGGAGGGCGCGGAACGGCAGGCCGTGCGCGCCGGGCCGGGCCCACTCCACCTCGACGACCTGCCCGGCCCGCAGGCCCCCCGAGCCGGTCGTGCTCTGCTCCACCGCGGCGGCGTCGGCCCAGCAGCCGCCCGGGAGGTCGGGGGCCTCGATGACCGCGCCCGGGTCCTCGTCGTCCCACCGGACGACGGTGCCGAAGGTCGTGCCGCCCTGCGTCATGGTCCGAGGCTCCGCCCTCCCCGCCCTGCGGGCAAGGCGTGCGGCCGCCGGGGAGGCGGAACCGTTGCGGCCGCGCGCCACCGGGGGTGGGATGTGCCATGGCTGTCGTCCGGGGCGAGCGCCCCTCCCGTGGCGCGCGGAGCCGCGACGGCGCGAGACGCGGGCACGAGGCGCACTCCCCGCACCTGATCCCCGCCGCCGGGTGGCGCCGCGTGCTCCGGCGGGTCGTGCGCCAGGTGCTCAGCGACCGCCTCATGGTGCAGAGCGCCGGGGTCGCGTTCTTCGCCGTCCTGTCGGTCGCCCCCGTGCTGGTGACGGCGCTGTCCATCTACGGCTTCGTGAACACGCCGGAGACGGCGCGGCGGCAGCTGTCCGGGTTGGCGGACGTCCTCCCCACCGACCTCGACGCGATCGTGACCGACCAGCTCACGACGATCACCGCGGCGTCGGCCCAGGTGCTCACCTTCCGCGGGCTCACCGGCCTCGTCGTGGCGCTGTGGACGGCGACGACCGCGATGACCTACCTCATCGACGGGCTCGGCATCGCCTACCACCAGCCGGAGTCGCGGAGCTTCCCGCACCGGGTGGGGCTCGCGCTGGTGTTCGTCCTCGGGGGTGCGGTGCTCCTCGCCGCGCTGCTCACCGTCGCGGGGGTCGCCGCGGCCGAGGTCGCCGGGTCGTCCGGCCCGCTCCGGCTCGCCGCCCGGGTCCTCTCGTGGCTGGCGCTCGCCGCGCTCATGGCCGTGGCCCTGGCCGTCCTCTACCGCTTCGGCCCGGACCGGGCGCGCGCCCGGTGGCGGTGGCTCACCCCCGGGTCGGTCCTCGCGACGGTCGTCTGGCTGGCGGTGACCCTCGGCTTCTTCTCCTACGTGCAGAGCCTGGGCAGCTACCAGTCGACCTACGGCTCGCTCGCAGGCGTGGCGATCAGCATGTTCTGGCTGTGGACCACAGTCCTGCTGATCTTCTTCGGGGCCGCGGTGAACGCCGAGGCCGAGCGGCAGACCGTGCGCGACTCCACCGTGGGTCCGGAGCAGCCCGCGGGGACCCGGGGCGCCGTCGTCGCCGACGACACCCCGCCGTACCCCGGCGAGTGACGGTGTCCGGCACCGCCGGCCGGCTCACCCGCCGCCGGGCCGCTCCCTGCGGTAGGTGAGGCGGACGAGGGAGTCGCCCACCGTCTCGACGTCGAGCAGGTGCAGGGGCACCCGGTCGGCGGTGGGGCCGAACAGGCGCTCGCCGCTCCCCAGCACCACGGGGAAGACCGTCAGCCGCACCTCGTCGACGAGGTCGTGCGCCAGCAGCGTCTGCACGAGCAGCCGGCTGGCATGGACGACGACGTCGCCGGCCACCGCGCACCTGAGGCCGGCGGCGGCCTGCACCACGTCGCCGGTCAGCACGGTGGTGCCGGCCCACCCGGGCTCCGTGAGGGTGGTGGACACGACGTACTTGGGCAGCCCGTTCAACCGGTCGGCCCACTCCCCCGTCCGCGCGGGCCAGCGGGCGGCGAACCACGTGTAGCTCCGGCGCCCGAGCAGCAGCGCGGCCGCCTCCCGCGCCTCCCGGTGCTCGACCTCCGCCCAGGCCCGGCGGTCCGCCTCGCCGATCCGGCCGAACCACCCGCCGCGGTCGAAGCCCTCCTCGCCCGTCGGGTCCTGCACGACCCCGTCGATCGAGACGTTCTCGCTGACGACGATCCTCCCCATCACAGCTCCCTCCTCGCGGCGCCGTGGGCTGTCGACGGTGCAGACCCCGGGACGGCGCCGGACTGAGCGCTCGCGACGCTGAGCAGCTGCTCACCCCGCGGAACGGCGGGCCACCGACCGGAGGAAGCAGGCCGGTGAGGAACAGCACGGGCGAACACCGACGCGGCCGAGGAGGCCCGTGCCTGGCCCGCTCCCTACGCTGGCGTGATGTTCCTGCTCTTCGGGTTCGGCACCAAGCGCAAGCACCTCGGCCCCGGGGAGACCCGCACCTGCCCGAACTGCCACAACACCACGCGTTGGTCGCGCATCCGGCAGTACCGGCAGTTCTCGCTGTTCTTCGTGCCGGTCGCCCGCTGGAAGCGCCGCGAGCTCGAGGTCTGCGGCATCTGCGGCACCGCCGTCGCCGTGTGACGGGCCCGGTGCCCGCGATGGGCAGCGTCGGCCGGTCGCACGGCCCACGACGGAACCGCTGACCGAGGGCGCTCGCGATGAGCGGCAGCCGGTGAAGGGCGACGAAGGCCGGCGACCGCCCGGCCGCCCGTCCTCCGGATCCGTCGGTCCCGAACGCCGGATCAGGGAACGGACGGCTCGTCGGCGATCGGAGCAGGCAGCTGCTTGGGGCCGGCTTCGGCGGGGCGCGGCCGGTCCTGACGGTGCAACCGGACGGCGACCAGGGCGACGTCGTCGTCGGGCCGCCCGTGCACGAGCCGTTCCAGCAGCTGGTCGCACAGCTCCTGCAGCGGCAGGTCGGCCAGCTCGGTAAGCGCACGCTTGAGCCGGTCCAGACCGGCGTCCAGGTCGCTGTCGCGACGTTCGATCAGCCCATCGGTGTACAGGAGCACCGTCGCGCCGCGATCGACGGTGACGACCGACTCGGTGCGCCTGGCGGCCGGCTCGATGCCGAGCATCAGCTCCGCTCGCTGCGCGGAGAGTTCGAGCACGCTGCCGTCCGGCTGCAGGATCAGCGGGGGCGGATGGCCGGCATTCGACCAGCGCAGCTGCGTGACCCCGCGCAGCCGCTGGTCCATGTCCTGCTCGATGCGAGCGACGGCGGCGGTGACGAGGGTGCCCATGTCCAGCAGCTCGATCGACTCGTCGAGCCGGGTGAGCACCTCCGCCGGGCCGATCTGGTTGCTGGTCGCGATGCCCCGCAGCACTCCGCGCAGCTGCCCCATCGCCGCCGCGGCGGCGATGTCGTGCCCGGCGACGTCACCGATGACCAGCACGGTCGCGCCGTCGTGCTGCAGGAACGCGTCGTACCAGTCACCGCCGACCGCGGCGGCCTCCGCAGCGGGCAGGTACCGGACCACGACCTCGGCGTGGTCGGGCTCCGGCGGTGCGGTGAGCAGGCTGCGCTGCAGCTCCCCGGCGACCAGTCGTTGCTGCCGGTAGAGGCGGGCGTTGTCCAGCGCCATCCCGGCGCGGCTGGCCACCTCACCGGCGGTGGCCAGGTCCTCGGCGGAGATCGGGCCCCGGGCGGGGCCGTTGAACAGGGAGAGCAGACCGACGGTGCGCCCGCGCCCTCGCAACGGCAGGACGACGAAGGACTCCGGAGCGAGCCGGCCGATCAGCTGCTGCGCCTCACCCTGGTGCAGCACGGCGCGGACCGCGGTCGTCGCATCCCGGTCCACGATCACCTGCTCGCCGGTGCTCAACGTGCGCAGGAGGAACGAGTCGTCCCGCAGCGCGGGGATGCGCACCTGGCAGTAGGCCTCGACGAGCGGCCGGGGGGTGTCGTCGGCGTGCCACCAGCCGACGTCCCGGATCCCCGCGCGGGACCCCGAGGGCATGGCGTCATCGACGAGGGTGACGACGCACCAGTCGGCCAGCGACGGCACCACGAGCTGGGCGAGACGGGCGACGGCCTGCTCAGCGTGCAGCGTGCCGGTCACCTGCTCGGTGACCGAGGCCAGCAGCTCCAGCCGCGCCGAGGCCCGAGCGGCGCGTTCCTGCTCGGCCCGTCGGACGGTGACATCGAGGAAGTACACCGCCAGCCCGTCGGGGTTGGGCCAGGCCAGCACCTCGTACCAGGAGTCCAGCGGCGGCGGATAGTACGCCTCGAAGGTGACGGTCTCACCCGACGCCATCGCGTGCCGGTAGTCGACTTCGAAGGGGCTGCCCACCGCCGCCGGGAAGGCCTCCCAGATGTTCTGGCCGACCAGGTTCCCGCTGACCGGCTGCAGCAGCCGCTCGGCGTGGGCGTTCACGTAGGTGAAGCGCCACTGCCGGTCCAGCGCGAAGAACGCCGCTGGCATGGCCTCCAGCACGCGGGTCACGCTGGCGTCGGCCTCGTGCTGGCTGGTGACGTCGTACGCGGCCCCCAGCAGCCGGGACGCCCTGCCGTCGGGGTCGCACAGGGTCCGGCCGCGCGCGGAGATCCACCGGGTGTCGCCGCTGGGCAGGCGCACGCGGTAGAGGGCCCGGACGTCCCCGCAGGTGTCGATGGCCGTCTGCAGGGCCTGCGTGACCCGGGCCAGGTCATCGGGGTGGACCCGGGCGTTGAACCCCTCGATGCTTCGGTCGAAGTCCTCGGGGTCGTAGCCGAACATCGCGATCAGCCGGTCGTCCCACTCCAGCCGGCCGGTGACCAGGTCCCAGTCGAACGTCCCGATGTCGGCGGCGTCGATGGCCAGCTCACCGCGGAGCCGCGCGGCCTCCTCGTCCCCGAGCAGCACGGGCTCGACCGACTCGTCCACGTTTTCCCCTCTGGTCGGACACCGCGGTCGCGAACGCGCCCGAACAGGTGGGACCCACGCCCGCCAGCAGTCTGACGGTGACCCCGAGGGCCCACAACCGGTGTGTCGCCGAGGTCTCGATCCGTCAGGTTTCCTGACGCACTGGGACGCGGCTGGGCTGCGCGGGGCCGTCGCTGTCGCGCCTGCGGTGGGTGAGGCAGGTGGACGGCGTCCGCCGCACGCGTGTCACCTCGCGGGTGACGGGGGCAGCCACCGGGCCAACCAGTCGGCGGACCGGCCGATGACCGCCTCGAGGGCTCCCGGCTCGGGGAACAGGTGCGATGCACCGGATACCACGCTGAGCTCGTGCTCACCGGTGAGCCGGGTGGCGGCCGCCCGGTTGAGCTCCAGCACCTGGTGGTCGGCACCGCCGACGAGGAGCAGCACCGGCGCACGGACCCGCTGCAGCGCATCGCCGGCCAGGTCGGGCCGGCCACCGCGGGAGATGACCGCGCGGACCCGATCCGGCCGGTCGGCGGCGGTGATGAGCGCGGCCGCCGCACCGGTGCTGGCCCCGAAGGTGGCCAGCGGCAGCCCGGCGGCGACCTCCGAGGTCCCCAGCCAGTCCGCGGCGTCGGTGAGCCGCCCGGCCAGCAGCCCGATGTCGAAGCGCAGTTCCCGGGTCGCTGCGTCGACCCGCTCCTCCGCCTCCGTCAGCAGGTCCATCAGCAACGTGCCGAAACCGGCGTCCTGGAGGCCGGCGGCGACCTGCTGGTTGCGCGGGCTGCGCCGGCTGCTGCCGCTCCCGTGGGCGAACAGCGCCACCCCGCGAGCTCCGCCCGGGACGACGAGGTCACCTGCGAGCTGCGCGCCCGAGACGGGCACCTGCACGGCCTGCGTGGATCGGTCAGCCGGCATCGGGGAAGGTCTCCATCTCCCCGCCCGCGGGATGGGCCCCGTGCAGCGGGCTCAGCGCCCGGGACTCGTCGAACCAGCAGAAGGCGTCGTACCGGCGGCCGAGGACCGTGGGCACGTAGTTGCCCCACCGTTCCGCACCCGGGTGGTAGACGACGCCGACCGCGCGGTGCGGGCGTTCCTCGGCCAGCCACCGGGGCTGGTCCGCAGGGAAGACGAAGAGGGCGCCGGCCTCGCTCACCGCGTCGTGCAGCAGGGCCTCGGTACTGCCCCGGCGGGCGGGCGGCAACGGCATCCGCTCCGTCGGAGCTCCCCAGCTGTCGGCCGCGATCACGCTGCCGTGGTGGCTGCCGAAGCCGACGATCACGACGTCGTCCTCGCCGTACCGCTCGCGGGCCAGCTCCCCGACGTTGACCATGCCCGAGTCCACCATGTCGGTGTACCGGGCGTCGCCGACGTGGGTGTTGTGCTCCCAGACGACCGCCTTGGTCCCCGGCCCGTGGTGGTCCAGGAGGTGGTCCAGGGTGTCGACCATGTGGTGGTCGCGGACGTTCCACGACTCCGGCCCGCCGCGGACCATCGCCCGGTAGTAGGCCTCGGCGCCGGCCGCGACACGAGCGTTCTGCTCCGCGTTGAACGCTGCGTCCCGGTCGGCGCCCCCGTCGGTGGCTGCTCGGGCGAGGATGTCGCGGAGCATGTCGACCACCGCATCCTCGCAGCTGGTGGGCACCAACCGCGTCGCGCGGGCGTAGGACCGCGGGTCCTCGGCGTAGGGCTCGAAGCACCGGAACGCGTGCAGCGCGGTGTCCACGTGCTCGGGTTCGTGCTCGCGCAGGTAACCCAGGATGGCTCGCAGGGAGTCCCAGAGGCTGTAGACGTCGAGGCCGTAGAAGCCCACCCGGTCGTGTGGCGGACGCTGCGCGTTGTGCTCGCGCAGCCACCGCGTGAAGTCGGCGACCTCCTCGTTGGCCCACATCCACGTCGGCCACCGCTCGTACCCGCGGAGCACCTCGCGGGGGTCCGCGGCGGACGAGGCCAGCCGCACCGAGCAGTTGACCCGGTAGCAGTCGGGCCAGTCCCCCTCCACACCGACGAAGGAGAACCCCCGCTCGGTGATCAGCCGGCGGGTGAGCGCCGCCCGCCACGCGTAGTACTCGTGCGTGCCGTGCGATGCCTCCCCGAGCAGCACGATCCGGGCGTCGCCGATCCGGTCCAGCAGCGGGTCCAGGTCGTCGGCGGTCCGCAACGGACAAGCCAGATCGCGCACGTGCTTCCTGTCGTCCCCCACGTGGCCGCCCCTTCGATCGCTGTGTTCGCCGTTGCCGGGGACCGCACCGTGCGCACCTCCGCCCTGCGCTGTCACGGAACGCGGCGCACGCCCGGACCCCTGGATGCCCGCGTACCCCGTCCGGCAGCGCCGATGCCTGTCACCAGTCCCCGCTGGTCCGGCCACGGCGGCGATCCGTACCGGGGGCCGGCAGGGGGTACAACGCCTGAGCGATCCGCGACGACCCGAGAGGGGCACCCATGTCCTCGACCACCAGACCGTTCGCCGACCGGACCGGGGCAGGTCGGGCGCTCGCCGCCCGGCTGACCGAGCACGCCGGCACCGACCCGGTCGTGCTCGGCCTCCCACGGGGCGGCGTCGTGGTCGCCGCCGAGGTCGCCGCCGCGCTGGGCGCGACCCTCGACATCGTCGTCGTCCGCAAGGTCGGCGTCCCCTGGCAGCCGGAGCTGGCCATGGGCGCCATCGCCGCCGTGGACGACGACGTGGAGACGGTGGTGTCCGAGAGGGTCCTGCAGCAGCTCCAGGTCGACGACGACGCCTTCGAGCGCGTCCGGCAGCAGGAGATCCGAGAACTGCGCCGCCGCGAGACGGCGTACCGGCAGGGACGCCCCGCACCACCGCTCGCCGGTCGGCCGGTGATCGTCGTCGATGACGGGCTGGCCACCGGGTCCACGATGCGGGCCGCCGTCGCCGCGATCCGCCGGCAGGGCCCCGGCCGCCTCGTCCTCGCCGTCCCCGTGGCCTCGCCCACCGCGTGCCGGACCCTCGAACCGGAGGTCGACGACATGCTCTGCCTCTGGGCACCGGACTCCTTCTCAGCAGTCGGGCAGGGATACGAGAGCTTCGAAGCGACCACCGACGAGGAGGTCCGGAACGCGTTGGCGCCGTCCGCGTGATCCACATGCGAGGCGGCACCCGACGGAGGCCTCCGGCGTGGTCAGCCAGGTCCTGGCTCGACACATCTTTCGGGATGTCACCGGTCGCCGCCAGAACACCCCGGGCGAGTGGCCGCACCTCCCGCCTCTGTCGATCGCCTCAACGCCCCTGCTCCACCGCGGTCACCACCATGCGAGCCGCTCGGTGCTACGAGCGCAGGGTGACGAGACCGAGAGCTTCGGCTTCCCGCGCCAGGCGGCTGTCGAAGGCAGCGACGCGGGCAGCCGCATCCTGGGCGACGAGCAGGACGCAGCAGTCCGGCATCCGCAGACCCGTGCCGGCACGCAACTGGGCAAG
This sequence comes from Blastococcus carthaginiensis, assembly GCF_030731085.1. Lineage (NCBI taxonomy): Bacteria > Bacillati > Actinomycetota > Actinomycetes > Geodermatophilales > Geodermatophilaceae > Blastococcus > Blastococcus carthaginiensis. The sequence goes on from NZ_JASNFN010000005.1 coordinate 14,754, forward strand.
TCGGACGGAAGTGTCGGGGGGAAACGGTCGCTCGTCGACCTCGAGGTCTCGCAGGGCGGAGAGGGCGGCGTCGAGACGACCCGACCGCGCAGGCGCGACCAGCACCTCCGCGAGCGTCAGTGGATTGGCGGCGAACACGTCGTCGATCTCGCGCGCGAGCAACGAATTCGCCGCCTCGTGCTGGACGTCTTCGGCGTCCAGGTATGCGATGAGAACGCTGGCATCCAGCACGATCACGCGGGCCACTCCTCGCGCAGTCGCTGCAGGTAGTCGGAGCCGTAGACCCCGGTCAGCCCACCGCTGTGTGCACGCAGGGCCGCGAGCCGCCGCTGCCGCCGCTCGTCGTGCGCCCGCTGGGCGGCCTGATGACCTTCCAGGGCCAGTCGGGTGAGCAGTTGCGAACGACTGAGGCCTGGAGCGCGCGCCGCCGCTGCGTCCAGAGCAACAGCCAGCTCGTCCGTCTCGGTCACCATGTGGCGCGGGCGAGCAGTTGGCACGAGTAGAGTGTAGCACTTGGACATGGCGGTGTAACACCGTAGTTGTGACGGCCTGTTCGGGGTGAAGGCGCCCGCAACGGCCGCTCCTCCGCCGTCCAGTACGTCGACGACGCAATCTCATCCGCTGGGCAGAGCTCCTGCCCTCAGGCAATGTGCGCCGTGCAGTTCACCGCTTCGGCGGGTCCCGAGGCTCTCCGTCATCGACATCGCCGAGCGGGAGGCCGGTCGGGGGCATGGGCTTTCCGACGTCTTCACTGCCACCATCAAGCAGGCCGACCCCCACGCATGCGGTGATGCCTAGCTGAGCGGTGGCGTGGCCTCACGCGACGCCGTCGACAGCGGGGATCAGGCAGGGCGGACGACGGCCAGTCCCGAGGCGCTCGCGGCGGAGCCCAGCTCCGAGTCGTAGGGGCTGATCTCGTCCACCCCGACCCGGAGGGCGACAGGCAGGTGCACTGCGCCGTTCGAGCGCAGCCGGCCGGGCAACGCCGCGGCCGTCCGTAGATCGCCGCGCGTCAGATCGATCAGCGTGAGGGTGTCGAGGACGACGCCCACCGCAGCCAGGTCGAGATGGTCGGGATGGCGGCTGGCCGCGCAGTGCAGCTCGGTGTGGAGCAGCCCTGACGCGACCACGTCGGAGATCTCTTCCGACTGCAGGTAGGTGATGAGCGCCGCGGACTCCGCCTCTCGACGAGCGGCTTCATCGCCGCCGACGCGTCCAGGTACGACGTCACCAGCGGCCTCGGGCGTCGTCGGCCAGCGCCTGGCTCGACAGCGTGGCCGTGCGCCGCCGGGTGGTCGACAGATCGGCAGGGGACCGGCGTGCCCGCCGTGCCTACTGGCGCCAGGAGACGTCGTCCGCCGGCCGCTCACTCGCCGACCAGGTGATCTGTTCCAAGGGAGTGGTGACGTTCACGCGGGCACGTCGTCAAGCCGGCGACCTCGACCACGGTCCAGCGGGAACGCGACCACGTCGGCGACCTCGTCGCTCTGGTCACACGACCGGCCAGCGTGGTTGTGTGACCACGAGTGGCGCGGGCCAGCGTGCGCCGGAGTCGAGGGAGGCCCGGATGGCCGAGGTGCAGGGCAGATGCGACGACCGGTTCGGCGCGCTGCGGGAAGCGCTGGAACGCCGGCTGGACGACGACGAGCTGGGTGCGTCGGTCGCGGTCGACCTGGACGGTGAGGTCGTCGTCGACCTGTGGGGCGGCTACCGGGACGAGGCGCGGACGACGCCGTGGATGCAGGACACCATCGTCAACGTCTGGTCGACGACCAAGACCGTGCTCTCGCTGGCGGCACTGATGCTCGTCGACCGCGGCGAGCTCGACGTCTCCGCGCCGGTGGCCAAGTACTGGCCGGAGTTCGCGGCCAACGGCAAGGAGAGCATCGAGGTGCGGCACCTGATGGGGCACACCTCCGGCGTCGCCGGCTGGGACCCGCCCTTCACCGTGGCTGACATGTACGACTGGGAGCTGTCGACGTCACGACTGGCCGCCCAGGCGCCGTGGTGGGAGCCGGGGACGGTGTCCGGCTATCACGCCAACGACCAGGGGCACCTCGTCGGCGAGGTGATCCGCCGGATCACCGGGAAGACCTTCAAGCAGTTCGTGGCCGATGAGATCGCCGGGCCGACGGGCGCCGACTTCCAGGTGGGCGCGAAGGAGTCGGACTGGGACCGGATCGCCCCCGTCGTCCCGCCGCCGCCGTTGGCGTTCGACCTTGCGGCACTGGACCCGCTGTCCCCGATGGTGCGCTGCATGACCGGGCCGATCCCCGACGCGAGCCAGGCGAACACCGCGGGTTGGCGGGGCGCGGACATGGGCGCGCTCAACGGGCACTCCAACGCCCGGGGGGTCCTCGACATCATGCGGGCGATGTCGCTGGGCGGGGAGACCGGCGGCGTCCGGTTCCTCTCGCCGGAGACGATCGAACTCGTCTTCGAGGAGCAGGCTAACGGCACGGACGTCGTCCTCGGCGTGCCGCTGCGGTTCGGCACCGGCTACGGGCTCACCCCGTCCGGGGCGATCCCCTACCTGCCCGAAGGCCGGGTCTGCTTCTGGGGTGGCTGGGGTGGCTCGCTGATCCTCATGGACCTCGACCGGCGGCTGACGCTGAGCTACATGATGAACCGGATGGCGCCGGGCATCATCGGCTCCGACCGCAGCGAGGCCTACGTCCACGCCCTCTACGACGCGCTGCGCTGACGCCTGGGCGATGAGAGACGTTCCAGCGGGAAGGTCTGTAGCGGTGCTTCAGCGTGCCTCGATCGCCCGATGGACGAGGGTGCGTTCTGCAGCGGGTCCTGGCCCTTCCGGGGCTCTGACGTGAACGCGCACGTCTCGACGAGCCGCCTCCAGCGGTGGAGGGCTGCCGCGGACGCCGCCTACCTCGCGGGGAACCGAAGCTCCGGACGGCCTAGCCTCCTGCTCATGCGAGCCGTGCAGATCACCGAGTTCGGTGGCCCCGAGGTCCTGAACGTCGTCGACATCCTGGAGCCGGAGGCCGGTCCCGGCCAGCAGCTCTACGACGTCTCCACCGCCGGCGTGAACTACGCCGACACCCACCACGTCGGGCCAGCTTCTCTCTAAGCAGGATGGACGCCCGGCCCAGGTCGATGAGAGCCGCCCCCTCCCCACAGCAGACGCTGTGACGGGCAGCCGCGGCGTCGCTCCCGTAAAAGCAACCGTCTACGCTTCATTGTTCGGCAAGTCCTACAGCCCCACTTACGGGGTGGCAGGCTGCTCAATCTTCAATGCCTGTGCGAATGTGCTCGCATGAGCACAACGCCTCCTGACGGCGCGCCGGAGACCGGCAGTTCCGAAGCCACCAACGGCTATGGGAGCAACGACCGTATGCCTGGCATCGCTCCGGGCGCCGGCTGGTATCCCACCCCGACCGGCGAGCAACGGTACTGGGACGGTGAGCAGTGGCTGGCACTGCCTCCACCCACGGACCCTGCCGGAACCAGCATGGCGACCTCGGAAGCCAGTATGGCGCCAGAGAGGCGGCGGGTCGGCAAGTGGCTTGCGATCGCCGGAGCGGTGGCGGTGCTCCTAGGCCTCATCGGCGGCGGTATCGCCTGGAAGTCGGCCAACGACGCAAGGGTGGCCGCAGCAGAAGCCGCAGCCGCTGAGGAGAAGGCCGCGGCCGAAGAACGCGAGCAGCAAGAGCGCGAGGACGCCGCTGCTGCGGCTGCTCAGGAAAGAAGGGACGAGGGGGAGCGCAGCGCGAGGCGCGCGTCGGTCACCGAGATCGAGGCGAGCGTCAAGACGATGGCCGAGGGCCATGCGGCTGACGACATCATCGACGGTCCGATAATCGACGTGAGTTGCTCTCCGGTTGGCGGCGGTTCGACGGACGACCTCACGGAGCAGACGACCGTTTTCGCGTGCTTTGTCGCCAACGTGGACAACGGCGACGGAACAATGAGTGGGTACAAGTACAACGCGACCATGAACTGGTCCAGCGGCTCATTCACCTACGGCCTCGGCGCGCCCTAAGGAGTCGCTTCAGTCGAACGCCACGCGGAGAACGAGCCGGCCGGGCATGCGCTCGACCGGCTCGTCCGTTCGAGAGGGCTCAGGAACCTGATCGCCCAGGGATTCCACGGCGGCCGATTGCGGAGTCACTTGGGTGACTTCAGCGATGCCTTAAACCTCCAACGTCGGAAGGCCGTGCTCATGAGTTCCTTTCGCAGGGCCTCGTACCTATGCCGCCACTCTGACGCCGTTCGACTTGCTGCGAGGAAGCGCTGGTCCGCTTCAGCGACTTGTGCTCGCTCTTGATCCAGCTCACTGGTCCGCTGATCGAGCGCCGCCTGCGCTTCGACGAGGTCACGCTGCCAGCCGCGCGCGGTTGCGTCGAGCGCCCCTAGCTGACGCCGCAAGTCAGACCGCACGCCGGCGCCCTCGTCCAGCTTCGCCTCGAGCTCGGCTATTCGGCGAGCCTGCCATTCTGTGTGCTGCTTCCAGTCGGTCATCGATGCCCAGCCGTTCTGTAGGCCGTCAGCAGCCTGTTGCACCGGGCCCCAGTCCACCGTCTTCGCCAGGTGGTCTCTTAAGAAGGTCGCCAGCGCAGGGCGTCGCAACCCTGGCTGCAATCTCCGGGTCCTGCGGTCTAAGGACAGGTAACCCTCCATCACGGAGTAGTAGACGCCGTGCACTTCAGTGGTCGCGTAGTGATGGGGCTTCTCCGTCTCCGCGCGTAGTCCCACGGACGGAAGCCGGTCCACCCAGTTGACGTTTCGCGTCACCCAGAGGACCTCATATCCCTGGTGCTGCAGCGACTCAGTGCGACGACGTGCCGTCTCGAGGAGGATGGGCGACAGCTGCACCTCGTAGGCGAGCTTCCGCCCTTGAATCTCCACATGAACATCCGGGCGCAGCTCACCGACGGTCCGGTCGTACTTGGGCGAGAGGCTTTGCGCCTCAAGCCAGTCATGGATCCACCAAGTCAGAGCGACGTGCTCCTCACTCTCGCGCCCTGCTGCACCAGTGGCCCCATGCCGCTGCTCAGCGGCAGCGGCGTTGTGGCGCAGCCACACCCGTTCACCTCGCAAGAAGGGATGAACCGGCTCGCCACAGCCAACGCAGCGGAGTCCACCCCGGCTGTGCCAACGTTCGTAGGCCTCCGGCTTGCGGATATCGACCCGCTCGTCGTTAGGACCGAAGGCGAGAGTCATGCGCAGGGCGGGGCCCGGGTTCGAACCTGGTCGCCTCCCGCGCATGGGAGCAGCCTCTGCCACGGGTACGACGGTTTTCAACCCTGGCTGACTGCCTGCGGAGCGGCAATGCCACTGCCCCAAGGGGCGCCACGACCCCAAGACCTAGGGTCACGGCATGCGTGCTGTTCAGATCACCCGCTTCGGCGGCCCCGAAGTCATGGACGTCGTCGACCTTCCTGACCCCACTCCGGGACCGGGTCAGCAGCTCTACGAGGTGAGCTCCGCAGGAGTCAACTTTGCCGACACCCACCAGATCGAGAACAGCTACCTCGCCGAGCAGAAGCTGCCGCTCATCCCCGGTGCGGAGTTCGTCGGCACCCCGGTCGGCGGCGGGCAGCGGGTCGTCGGCCTGCTCGACGGCGGCGGCTACGCCGAGAAGGTCGTGGCGCACGACTTCTTGACCTGGCCGGTGCCCGACGGCGTGAGCGACGAGCAGGCCCTCGCCGTCGTCCTGCAGGGCTCGACCGCCTGGCACCTGCTGCGCACCAGCGCGCACCTGGCCGAGGGCGAGACCGTCGTCGTCATCGCCGGCGCCGGCGGCGTGGGCTCGCTGGCCGTGCAGCTGGCCCGCAAGTGGGGCGCCGGCCGGGTCGTCGCCACCGCCTCCTCCCCCGAGAAGCGGCAGCTCGCCGAGGAGCTCGGCGCGCACGCCACGGTCGACCCGGCGCTGGCCGACGACGACCCGAAGGCCTTCACCGGCGCGCTGCGCGAGGCCAACGGCGGCAAGCCCGTCGACATCGTGCTGGAGATGACCGGCGGCAACGTGTTCAACGGGTCGCTGGCGGCCCTTGCGCCCTTCGGCCGGCTGGTCACCTACGGCATGGCGGCTCGGCAGGAGACGCGGTCGGTCCCGCCCGGCATGCTCATGCAGAAGAGCCGCGCGATCATCGGTTTCTGGCTGGCCCACTGCATGGCTCGCCCACAGATGATGGACGCCGCCATGACCGACCTGCTGGCCATGGTCGACGCCGGTGAGCTGAAGCCCGTCGTCGGCGGCCGCTACCCGCTGTCGGCCGTCGCCGACGCCCACCAGGATCTGCTCGCCCGCCGCACCACCGGCAAGCTCGTCCTCGACCCCAGCCGCTGACGGCTCCGCGCCACGCCGGCTCGACCGCGCCGTCCGGCAGCCTTCCCCGCCGTGTACGGCGAGGAGGGCTGCCGCACCGCGCGATTCACACCAGGCGGTTGGTCCAGAACAGGCTGAGGACCGCGCCGAGCAGCACGACCAGGACGCCGGCCCGCACGAACCAGGGGCTGATGTCCTGCGGCTCGGTGGTGTAGCCGATCTGGCTGCCCAGGTCGGCGTACACCTGCTCCAGCTCCGCGGCGCTGGCGGCCTCGCTGTAGCTGCCGCCGGTCTGGTCGGCGATCTCCTCGAGCGCCGCCCGGTCCACCGGCACCGGCACCCGCTCCCCGTCGATGTCGAGGGTGCCGTAGTCGGTGCCGAACGCGATCGTGGAGACCGGCACCCCGGCGGCGCGCGCGGCCTCGATGGCCTGCGTGTCGTCGCGGCCGACGGTGTTGGTGCCGTCGGAGAGCAGCACGATCCGCGCCGGCGGCGGCTCCTCCCCGGCGCTCTCCAGCGAGGCCTGGAAGTTCTCGATCGCCGCCAGCGAGGTGAACACCGCCTCGCCGATCGCCGTCGCCTCCGCGAGGTCCAGGTTCTCGATCGCCACCGCCACCTGCGCCCGGTCGGTGGTCGGCGGCACCACCGTGGTGGCCGTGCCCGCGAAGGTCACCAGGCCGAGGTTGATCCGCTCGGGCAGCACGTCGACGAACTCGGTGGCCGCCCGCTGCATCGCCTGGAAGCGGCTGGGCTCGACGTCCTCGGCCTCCATCGACAGCGAGACGTCGACGGCCATCACGACGGTCGCCCGCTCCCGCGGGACCCGCACCTCGGTGCTCGGCACGGCCAGCGACACCACGAGCGTCGCCAGCCCGAGCGCGACGAGCCCGAAGGCGAGGTGCCGCTTCCAGCCGGGCCGCTTGGGCACCAGCGAGCCGAGCAGCGCCACGTTGGTGAAGCGGGCGGCGTACGCCTTGCGCCGCAGCTGGAGCACCACGTACACGGCGACGAGCAGGGCGACCACCAGCAGGGCCAGCAGCCACCACGGGGACTGGAAGGTCATCGGGAGGCCCCTCCGCTGCCGGCACGCCGGCGTTCGGCGACGAAGCGGACGACGTCCATGAGCCAGTCACGGTCGGTCCGCAGGTGCAGGTGGCCGGCTCCGGCGCGGCGCAGCGCCGCGGCCACGCGCGCCCGCTGGGCGGCGGCGCCCTCGGCGTACCGGGCGCGGAACTCGGCGTCGCCGGTGGGCACCTCGAGCGTCTGGCCGGTCTCGGGGTCGACGACGGTGAGCAGCCCGACGTCGGGCAGCTCGAGCTCGCGCGGGTCGACGACCTCGACGGCCAGCAGGTCGTGCCGGGCACCCAGGCCGCGCAGCGGGCGCTCCCAGTCGTCGTCGCCGAGGAAGTCGGAGATCACCACGACCAGCCCCCGGCGGCGCGGCGGGCGGCGCAGCGTCTCCAGCGCCGCGGCGAGGTCGCCCCGGCGGCCGGTGCCCGCCCGCGGCGTCGCCACCACCGAGCGGAGCAGCCGCTCGGCGGCGAGCCGTCCGGCCAGCGCCGGGTACCGGTCGACCCGCTCCCCCGTGGTGACGACGGCGCCGAGCCGGTTGCCGCCGTGCACGGTGAGGTGCCCGACCGCCGCCAGCCCGGCGATGGCGAGGTCGCGCTTCTGGCAGTTGGCGGTGCCGAAGTCCAGGCTCGCCGAGAGGTCGACCACCGCCCAGGTCTCCAGCTCGCGGTCGGCGATGGTCTCGCGGACGTGCGCCACCTGGGTGCGGGCGGTCACCGGCCAGTCCATGCGCCGCACGTCGTCACCCGGGTGGTAGGTGCGCGAGTCACCCGCCTCGCTGCCCGAGCCGGGGACGAGGCCGAGGTGGTCGCCCTGCAGCAGCCCGTCCAGCCGGCGTCGCACGGTGAGCTCGAGCCGGCGCAGCAGCACGTCGGCCGGCCCGTCGGCGAAACGGGGCGGGGACCCGTCCTCGCCACCCGGGCCGGTGCCCGAGCCAGGCGTCGCCGGGTGCAGCAGCAGCCCCTTGTGCTCGGGTGCGGCCGGCGGCGGCTCCGCCCGGCGACGGCGGCCGATCACGTCCGCTGGGACCCGGGTGCGGCGCCGTTGGAGCTGCCGTGCTGCCCGTTGTCCCCGTGGCCCGGCTGACCGGGGCCCTGCGGACCCGCGCCGTAGTGCGGGCCGCCCGGCGCCTGCGGGCCGTTCTGCCCCCACGGGCCACCCTGCGGCGGACCGAAGAACGGGCCGCCCTGACCGTGCGGCACCGAGGGCCCGCCCGGGACGCCGGGGCCGCCGCCGGAGGCACCCTGCCGGGGCGCGACCTGCGGCAGCGGGACGGTCTGCACGATGCGCTTGACGATGTGGTCGGCCGGCACGCCGTCGGCCAGCGCGTCGTAGGACAGCACCAGCCGGTGGCGCAGCACGTCGGCGGTGACGTCGAGGACGTCCTGCGGGAGCACGTAGTCGCGCCCGCGCACCAGCGCCAGGGCGCGGCTGGCGGCGATCAGCCCGAGCGAGGCCCGGGGGCTGGCGCCGTAGGCCACCCACGTGGCGACGTCCTCCATGCCGTGCTCGCGCGGCGACCGGGTGGCCACCACGAGCCGGACGACGTAGTCGACGAGGGCGTGGTGCACGAACACCTGCGAGGCCGTGCGCTGCAGCCGGCGCAGCTCGTCGGGGCCGAGCACCGTCTCGGCCACGGGGGGCTGCGAGCCCATCCGGTAGATGATCTCGCGCTCCTCTTCGGCGCTGGGGTAGTCGACCAGCACCTTCATGAGGAAGCGGTCACGCTGGGCCTCGGGCAGCGGGTAGACGCCCTCGTTCTCGATCGGGTTCTGCGTCGCGAGCACGAGGAACGGGTCGGGCAGCGGGTGGGTGACACCGCCGATGGAGACCTGCCGCTCGGCCATGACCTCCAGCAGCGCCGACTGCACCTTGGCCGGGGCCCGGTTGATCTCGTCGGTGAGCAGGAAGTTGGCGAAGACCGGGCCGAGCTCGGTGTCGAACGCGTCCTGGCCGGCCTTGTAGATGCGCGTGCCGATGATGTCGGCCGGCACCAGGTCGGGGGTGAACTGCAGCCGGGAGAACGTGCCGCCCACGACGGTCGCCAGCGTCTCGACGGCGAGGGTCTTGGCGACGCCGGGCACGCCCTCGAGCAGCACGTGGCCCCGGGCGAGCAGCGCCACGAGCATCCGCTCCACCAGGCGGTCCTGGCCGACGATGACGCGCTTGATCTCGAAGAGCACCCGTTCCAGCCGGGCGGCGTCGACCGAGGGGGGCACGGGCGCCTGCGGGTGGGCGGGCACGCTCTCGGTCGGTGTGCTGGCAGCGCTGGACACGTGGCTCCCTGGTCGTGCCGGGCCGCGACCACCCGGCTCGGGCAGGCCGTCGACGGGGCCGTGCCGTGCCGGCCCCGGCCCAGTGTCCTACACCGGAGGCGTGTGCCGCCGCGCCCTCGCGACCCGCCGCGCGTCCCCTCCTGGAACGACCGGTGAGGGCGCGCGATTTTCCTGCCCACGGCAGGCCGGGACTGCTAGCGTGTGCGCTGCGTCGGGCAGCTCCCCCCGTGGCTGCCCGACGCCTCACGTCCGGCGGCGGATCCGGCGCGAGGTCCGGCTCAGCGAGCGCTCGGCCGCACCGCGCCGAAGTAGGTGCTGCTCGAGGTGCGCGCCGGCGCCACGGTCACGTGCTTGCCGCGGTCCGGCGCCTCGATCACCTGACCGCCGCCGATGTAGAGCGCCACGTGCGTGATGGACATGTAGTCGCTCCGGGTGCCGCCCCAGAAGAGCAGGTCACCGGGCTGCAGGTCGGCGGTCGCGACCTGCTTGTCCCGGTTGAGCCACCACTGGTCCCGGCTGGTCCCGCCGATGGCGATCCCGGCACGGGCGTAGGCGTACTGGGTCAGCCCCGAGCAGTCGAAGCCGAAGAGCTGGCTGTCCGGCGGGATTCCGTTGCTGGGACCGCTGCTGCCACCGCCGCCCCACGAGTACGGGACGCCGAGCTGCGACCGCGCCGCCGCGATGGCCGTCTCGGCCGCCGATGCCGACGGCGCGCCGGCCGTGCCCCCGGAGGGACGCTCGGGCGTCGGGGTGCTCGGGACGGGGGCGGGCGCGGGGGCGGGCGCGGGGGCGGGCGCGGGCCTGGTCGGGGTGCGCTGCGGCGCCGGCGCGGCGGACTGCCGGGCGGCCGCCTCCTGCGCGGCCGACCGGGCGCCCTCCAGCCCCTGCAGCACCTGCTGCGCCTGCTGGAGCTCGGCCTGGAGACCGTCCTCCCGGGCATCGAGCGCGTCCGCCTGCCGGCGCGCTTCCACCTCCTGGGTCTGCGCATCCGCCAGCAGGTCGGCCGCCTGCTGCTGAACGGCGGCGGCCTGCTCGGTCGCCTGCTGGGCGGCCTGCTCCGTCGTCGCGGCCTGCACCTGCAGGACGGTGAGCTCGGCGACGACCTCGGTGCGGTTGGTCCCCGCGGCCTCCAGCAATGCCGCGCGCTCGATCAGCTCCGCCGGCCCTGCGGCGCTGAGCAGCGCGGTGATGCCCGGAGCGGTGGAACCCTGCATGTAGCTGGCCCGCGCGAAGGAGGCGACGTCGTCGCGCCCCTCCTGCAGGTCGGCGGCCGCCTGCACCGCCGCGGCGGTCGCGGCGTCGGCGGTGGCGCGGGCGGCGTCGTAGGCCGCCTGCTTGTCCTCGTAGTCCTGCAGCGCGATGAGCGCCGCCTGGTGCAGGGCCTCGGCGTCCGCCCGCGCCCGCGCCAGCTGCGCGCTGATTTCCCCGACGCGCTCGGCAGCATCGGCCCTCGCCTGCTGCGCGGTACCGAGCTCGGCGTCGCTGGGGTTCCGCGGCGCCGCGCCGGCCGCCGACGGGGTGAGGCCGATCGCCACCGCGGCGACGAGGACCGCCACGACCGCCCGCAGCGCCGCCCGGCCGCGCCCGGCCACCCCGGCCGGGGACCCGGTACCGCCCCGCACCGCGCACGTCCGCGCTCCGCTGCCCACCGCTGCCTCTTCCCGACGTCCGACGGGCACCCGGACGGGTGACCCGTCGGGGGCATCGGCTCCGGGCGCGGGACCGTTGAGGACGCCTCACCCCTCCGGGTGGGTCACTCGCGCGTGGATGACTGCGGCATTACGCGGGCGCCGTCCTCGCGTGCCGGCCGCCGTCCGCACGCTGGAGCACGAGGACGGCGGCGCGCCGGCGCGGTCGGCGCGGCTGACGAGGGCCGTCGCTCCGGGACGTCAGCGGCGGTGCCAGCGGCCCAGCTCGAGGACGGTGCCGCCGGGGACCTCGCCGCCGAGGCGCTGCAGGATCGCCGCCTCGCCCCGGCGCTGCACGAACGCCCGGGGCCGGGAGTCGACCCACAGCCGGGTCGCGTCGACGTAGGTCGGCGGGACGGAGGTCGTGTCGCGCACGGTGCGGTTGTGCCCGGCGTCGCCTGGGCAGAACCGGGCGGTGCCCGACCTCCAGGATCGCGTCATCCTCGTCACCGGCGGGAGCACCGGCATCGGTCGCGCCGTCGTCCACCGCCTGGCCGCCGACCGTGCGCGGGTGGTGGCGTGCGCCCGCGACCAGGGGCGGCTGACCGAGGCGCTGGCCGGCGTCGACGGCGCGACCGGGGTGCGGGCCGACGTCTCCTCACCCACCGACCGGGTGGCGCTGGTCGAACGGGTGGTCGCCGAGCACGGGCGCCTGGACGCGGTGGTCCTCAACGCGGCGATCGGCTACGCCGGGCTCGTCGAGGACACCCCGCAGGAGGCCGTCGAGACGATGATCGCCACCAACCTGACCGGGGTCGTCGACCTCGCCCGCCTGGCCCTCCCCCACCTGCTGGCCGCGGCCGCCGAGCGGGGGCGGGCCGACGTCCTCGTCACCGCCTCCTCCGCCGCGCTGGCACAGGTGCCGCCGCTGACCGTCTACTCCGCGACCAAGGCCGGTGCACACGGCTTCGTCAAGGGGCTCCGACGGGAGGTCACCGCCCGCGGCGTCCGGGTGCACTCGATCACCCCCGGGCCGGTGTCGACCGAGTGGCTGGTGCGCGGCCGGGGTGCGGCGCCGGTCTCCGACGAGGACGCCGAGGGGCGGCTCTCCCCCGGCATCCGCCCGGAGCGGGTGGCCGAGCAGGTCGCGCGCAGCCTCGGCTCCTACTGGTCCCGCACGGTCGCCGTACCGCGGTGGATGGGCCTCGCGCGGCTCGGCGAGGTCCCGCCCGTCGACCGGCTCCTCGACATGACCCTCTCCCGGCAGGTGCACCGCATCCGGCGGATCACCGACCGGCTGGTGGCCGAGCGCGATGGCTGAGACCCCGCGCTCGGCCCGGCGGGGGCGCCCTCAGTTCACCTTGCGCTCGGAGCCGGCCCAGAAGTCCTCGCGCAGCTTGAACTTCTGGATCTTCCCGGTGGCGGTGCGGGCCAGCTCGTCGCGGAACTCCACCCGCTTCGGTGCCTTGTAGCCGGCGATCCGCGCCTTGCAGTGGGCGATGATGTCGGCCTCCGTGGCCTGCTCCCCCTCGGCGAGGACCACGATGGCGGTGACCATCTCCCCCCACTTCTCGTCGGGGATGCCGATGACCGCGACCTCCGCGACCGCCGGGTGGCTGAACACCACGTCCTCGACCTCGATCGAGGAGACGTTCTCGCCGCCGGTGATGATCACGTCCTTCTTGCGGTCGGAGATCGTCAGGTAGCCCTGCTCGTCGAGCGTCCCGCCGTCCCCGGTGTGGAACCAGCCGTCCTCCAGCGCCTCGGCCGAGGCGTCGGGGTTCTCCCAGTAGCCGGCGAGCACGGTGTTGCTGCGCGCCAGCACCTCGCCGTTGTCGCTGATCGCCATCCGGGTGCCGATCGACGGCACGCCCGCCCGGGACAGCCGCTTGGCGCGCTCCTCCGGGTCGAGGTCGTCGTGCTCGGCGCGCGGCCGGTTGATGGTCAGCAGTGGGGCGGTCTCGGTGAGGCCGTAGATCTGGTTGAACTCCCACCCGAGCTCGGCCTCCACGCGGGCGATGGTCCGCGACGGCGGCGGCGCGCCCGCGACGATGATCCGCACCCGGTCCCGCCCGGGGATCTCGCCGTCCCAGTCGGCGGCGGCGTCCAGGACGGCGTTCCAGACCGCCGGGGCCCCGGCCATCACCGTCACGCCGTGCCGGTCGACCCGGCGCAGGATCTCCGCGCCGTCGATCTTGCGGATCACCACCTGGCGGGCGCCGACCCCGGCCATGGCGTAGGGCAGGCCCCAGCCGTTGCAGTGGAACATCGGCAGCGTGTGCATGTAGACGTCGCGATCGCTGACCTGCATGTGCATGCCGAACGTGACCGCGTTGACCCAGATGTTGCGGTGGGTCATCTGCACGCCCTTGGGCCGCGCCGTCGTCCCGCTGGTGTAGTTGATCGTGGCCGTGGCGTCCTCGTCCGGCTCCGCCCACGGCCGGGGCTCGGCGTCGAACCGGAGCAGCTGCTCGTACTCCTCCCCCGTGCCGAACCGGTGGTCGGCGCGCACGCCCTTGAGCGAGGTCTCCAGCTCGGGGTCGACCAGCAGCACCCGGGCGCCGGAGTGGCCGACGATGTACTCGACCTCCTCGGGCTGCAGCCGGAAGTTGATCGGGACGGCGACCCGGCCGGACGACGGCACCGCCAGCAGCAGCTCGAGCAGCCGGGCGGAGTTGTGGCTGACGATCGCCACCCGCTCCCCCTCCCCGACGCCCAGGGCGTCGAGGCCGGCCTGCAGCGCCCGGCCGCGCCGGGCCACCTCGCGGTAGGACACCTCGCCGAGCGACGGTGCGGGCTGCGCCGGCTCGTCGACGATGCCGACGCGGTCGCCGTAGACGAGCTCCGCGCGGTCGAGGAAGTCGCGACTGGTGAGGGGTACGCGCATGCCGGCTCCCGGGCTGCTGGGCCGGTGCGGGCCGGCCGTGGACGTGGTCCCCGTCACGCTATCGGTCGCCGGGGACGGCGACGAGCCGCGCGGCGCGTGCGGCGCCGCCGTCCACCCGCTGGGATCAGGGAACTGATCGTGGAGCGTCCTCCCTCAGCGCAGACCGGGAGGGAGGACGCACCCCGGTGGGGGAGGATGGGGTCAGCCCGCGGCGACCAGCCGCGGCAGCGCCGTCCCGATCGGCTCGCGCACGACGAGGTCGGCGACGTCGTCGTACGGCGTCGGCTCGGCGTTGACCACCACCACGCGGGCCCCGTGGCGGACGGCGACGTCGACCAGCCCCGCCGCCGGGTGGACCTGGAGCGACGTGCCCACCGCGAGCAGCAGGTCGCAGTCGCGCGCGGCTGCGACGGCGGCGTCGATCACGTCGGGGTCCAGCAGCTGCCCGAAGCTGATCGTCGCCGACTTGAGGATGCCGCCGCAGGCGTGGCAGGGCGGGTCCGGCTCACCCGCGGCCACCCGGTCCAGCGCCTCCTGCATCGCCGTCCGGGCGCGGCAGCCCAGGCACTCGACGTCGTGCACGGTGCCGTGGATCTCCACGACCCGCGCGGGGTCCGACCCCGCCGCCTGGTGCAGCCCGTCGACGTTCTGGGTCACCAGCGCGCGCAGCCGGCCCTGCCGCTCCAGGTCGACCAGCGCGGCGTGCCCGGCGTTGGGGCGCACGTCCAGCGCGCCCATGTCCCGGCGCATCAGCCAGGCCCGGCGCCGGATGTCCGGATCGGCGACGTAGTAGGACAGCGTCACGAGCTTCTCGGCGTCCGGGTCACGGGTCCAGACGCCGTTCGGTCCGCGGTAGTCGGGGATGCCGCTGTCGGTGGAGATGCCCGCACCGCTGAGCACGGTGACGCGGCGTGCGGCGGTCAGCCAGCCGGGCAGCGGGTCGGGGACGGTGCCGGTCACACCCGCCACGGTAGGGGCCGGGCGGCCGCGCGGCGGGCCCCGGCCCGGGCCAGGCGCCCGGCCGGCGGCGCGAGCAGGACGACGGCGCACGCGTACGCGGCACCCAGCAGCGTGTCGACGACGTAGTGCTCCCCGGACCAGACCAGGACCACCGGCATGAGCACGGCGTAGGCGACCAGGCCGGCCCGCTGCCAGCCGTACCGGGCCAGCGGCAGCAGCACGATGCACATGAGGACGGCGAAGGCGGTGTGCAGCGAGGGGACGGCGGCGACGAGGTTCACCTGCCCCTGCCCGGTCTCGAGCAGCACCCCCGCGCGCGGCAGCCCCAGAACCTCCCACCCGGCGTTGCTGATCCGCCCGACCGGCTCGATCACGCCCTGCTTGGCGGCCAGCCACGGCGGCGCGGCCGGGTAGAGCACGTAGGTGACCAGCCCGGCGAGGGAGAGCGCCACCACCAGGCGGGCGCAGCGGGCCCAGCGGGCGCGGTCGCGCAGCCACAGCACCGCGAGCACCACGGGGGTGAGCACGAAGTGGCTGCTGTAGACCAGCGTCGCCACGGCCTTCCACCAGTCGGCCCGCACGTGCTCCTGCAGCCACACCGTGGGCAGCACTCCCCCGGTGAACCAGCGGTCGGCGTCGGCCACCTCGCGCACGTGCACCGGCATGCCCAGGCCGTCGGCCAGCCCCCGGGTCGCGTCGTAGGCCAGCAGCACCGCCACCAGCGGCAGCCAGTCCACGAGCAGGTGCACGAGGCGCCGCCAGCCGTGCGTGACCGAGGTGACGGCCAACCCCGCGAGCACCCAGCCGAGCAGGACCACGCGGTCGGTCGGCAGGCCGCGCGCTGCACAGGCGAGCACGAAGGCGCCGAGGAGTCCGGCCCAGAGCACTGCCGCGACGGCGCGGCCCCGGGCGCCGGGCGCGGTGTCCCGGAGGACGGGCGGGGCCGCCGCCGGGGCGGGTGCCGATCGGTCGACCGCGGTCATGGCGCGGGACCGTAACCGCGCGCCGGCGCACGGGACGGACCCGCGTGCCCGGCACGCCGTCCGCGGGCGAGCGGTGGGGCTGCTGCGGCGGCGCGGACGGGAGGGGCGGTCGGACTCCGCGCGTTTCGCCGTCGGTGACACAGGTCACCGGGTGAGGGAAGGGTCGCCTGACTCGGTGCTCCCGGCCGCGGGCTGGGATGATGGGGGGTGGTCAACGACGCGTGATGAACCACGAGGGGTAGGCGCAGAGAAGTGGCAGCCAGCAAGGACAGCTTCGGGGCCCGGTCGACGCTCGCCGTCGAAGGCACCGAGTACGACATCTACCGGCTCGACGCGGTGGAGGGCGCGGAGAAGCTGCCCTTCAGCCTGAAGGTCCTCCTCGAGAACCTGCTGCGCACCGAGGACGGCGCGGACATCACCGCCGACCACATCCGCGCGCTGGCGAACTGGGACCCCTCGGCCGAGCCCGACCAGGAGATCCAGTTCACCCCGGCCCGCGTGGTGATGCAGGACTTCACCGGCGTGCCCTGCATCGTCGACCTCGCCACCATGCGCGAGGCCATGGCCGAGCTCGGCGGCGACCCGCAGAAGATCAACCCGCTCGCCCCGGCCGAGCTGGTCATCGACCACTCGGTGATCGCCGACGTCTTCGGCACGCCGGAGTCCTTCGAGCGCAACGTCGAGATCGAGTACGAGCGCAACGGCGAGCGCTACCAGTTCCTGCGCTGGGGCCAGGGCGCCTTCAGCGACTTCAAGGTCGTCCCCCCGGGCACCGGCATCGTCCACCAGGTCAACATCGAGCACCTGGCCCGCGTGGTCTTCCCGCGACAGGAGGGCGACCGCACGATCGCCTACCCCGACACCTGCGTGGGCACCGACAGCCACACCACGATGGTCAACGGCCTGGGCGTGCTCGGCTGGGGCGTCGGCGGCATCGAGGCCGAGGCCGCGATGCTCGGCCAGCCGGTCTCGATGCTCATCCCCCGCGTGGTGGGCTTCAAGCTCTCCGGCCAGCTCCCCGACGGCGCCACCGCCACCGACCTGGTGCTCACGATCACCGAGATGCTTCGCGAGCACGGCGTGGTCGGGAAGTTCGTCGAGTTCTACGGCGAGGGCGTCTCCGCGGTGCCGCTGGCCAACCGCGCCACGATCGGCAACATGAGCCCCGAGTTCGGCTCCACCGCGGCGATGTTCCCCATCGACGAGGAGACGATCACCTACCTGCAGCTGACCGGCCGCAGCGAGGAGCAGGTCAAGCTGGTCGAGGCCTACGCCAAGGAGCAGGGCCTCTGGCACGACCCGTCGCGCGAGCCGGTCTTCTCCGAGTACCTGGAGCTGGACCTCGCCACGGTCGTCCCGTCGATCGCCGGGCCGAAGCGCCCGCAGGACCGGGTGGCCATCACCGAGGCCAAGCCCGCGTTCCGCGCCGCGCTGGCCGACTACGTCCAGGCCGACGAGACCGGTGGCGAGGACCGCAAGCCCGGCGTGCCCGGCCAGGAGCAGCCCTACGGCGTCGAGTCGGAGGCCGACGAGGCCTCGGCGGAGTCGTTCCCCGCGTCGGACCCGGTGAGCCCGTTCGCGCACGGCAACGGCGAGGCCGGCAAGCCGCACCACTTCGACGGGCACGACGTCAGCCGCCGGCCGAGCAAGCCGACCCGCGTGGTGATGGAGGACGGCACCGAGACCGAGGTCGACCACGGCCACGTGGTCATCGCCGCGATCACCTCCTGCACCAACACCTCCAACCCGCAGGTGATGCTCGGCGCCGCGCTGCTGGCGAAGAACGCCGTCGAGCGCGGGCTGTCCAGCAAGCCGTGGGTGAAGACGACGCTGGCCCCCGGGTCCAAGGTCGTCATGGACTACTACGAGAAGGCCGAGCTCACCCCCTACCTGGAGAAGCTGGGCTTCTACCTGGTCGGCTACGGCTGCACCACCTGCATCGGCAACTCCGGCCCGCTGCCGGAGCCGGTGTCGGCGGCGGTCAACGAGGCCGATCTCGCCGTCGTCTCGGTGCTCTCGGGCAACCGGAACTTCGAGGGCCGGATCAACCCCGACGTCAAGATGAACTACCTGGCGTCGCCGCCGCTGGTCATCGCCTACGCGCTGGCCGGGTCCATGGACGTCGACCTGAACAACGACCCCCTGGGCCAGGACGCCGACGGCAACGACGTCTTCCTGCGCGACATCTGGCCCTCGCCGCAGGAGGTCCAGCGGGTCATCGACCAGGCCGTCTCCGCGGAGCAGTTCGGCCGCAGCTACGAGGACGTGTTCGCCGGCACCGAGCAGTGGCAGAACCTGCCCACGCCGACCGGGAACACCTTCGAGTGGGCCGAGGAGAGCACCTACGTCCGCCGTCCCCCGTACTTCGAGGGCATGCCGGCCGAGCCCGCCCCGGTCCAGGACATCACCGGCGCCCGCACCCTCGCGGTGCTCGGCGACTCGGTGACCACCGACCACATCTCGCCGGCCGGTTCGATCAAGGCCGACAGCCCCGCGGGCACGTACCTCCGCGAGCACGGTGTGGACCGCCGCGACTTCAACTCCTACGGCTCGCGCCGCGGGAACCACGAGGTCATGATCCGCGGCACCTTCGCCAACATCCGGCTGCGCAACCAGCTGGTGCCCGGGACCGAGGGTGGCGTCACCAAGAACCACCTGACCGGCGAGACGACGACGATCTACGACGCCTCGCGCGCCTACATCGACGCCGGCATCCCGCTGGTCGTGCTGGCCGGCAAGGAGTACGGCTCGGGGTCCTCCCGCGACTGGGCCGCCAAGGGCACCGCGCTGCTCGGCGTCAAGGCCGTCATCGCCGAGAGCTACGAGCGGATCCACCGCTCCAACCTCATCGGGATGGGCGTGCTGCCGCTGCAGTTCCCCGAGGGCCAGGACCGCGAGTCGCTCGGCCTGACCGGCGACGAGGAGTTCACCATCACCGGCATCACCGCGCTGAACGACGGCGAGGTGCCGCGCACGGTGAAGGTGAAGGCCGTGGGCCCGGACGGGAACACGACAGAGTTCGACGCCCGGGTGCGCATCGACACTCCCGGTGAGGCGAACTACTACCGCAACGGCGGGATCATGCAGTACGTCCTGCGCTCGCTGCGGGGCTCTGCCGCCTGATGCACCTGGTCCTGGGCGGTCGCGGCCCCTTGCTCACCGGCGCAAGCCGGAAGCGGGAGTCCGCGACCGCCCGGGCCCTCCACGCCCGGTGACCGCTCCCCCGACACCGGTGCTGGTCGCCTGCGCCCACGGCACCCGCAACCCCACCGGCCGGCGGCTGATCGCCGAGCTGGCGCTGGCCGCCCGCGCGCTGCGCCCCGGCCTGGTCACCACCGCAGCGTTCGTCGACGTCCAGCCGCCGACGGTCGTCGACGTCATCGCCGGCCTGTCCGCCGAGGGCCGGCCGGCCGTCGTCGTCCCGCTGCTGCTGTCCGGCGGGTACCACGTGCACGTCGACATCGCCGGGGCCGTCACCGCGCACGAGTCCGCGGTCGCGGCCCGCCCGCTCGGGCCCGACCCCCGGCTGGCCGAGGTGCTGCACGCCCGGCTGGTCGAGTCCGGCGCCGATCCGGCCGACCCCTCCACCGCCGTCGTGCTGGCCGCCGCCGGGTCCAGCGACCCGCGCTCGGTGGCCGACGTCGACCGGACCGTCGCGCTGCTGCAGGAGTCCTGGGCGGCGCCGGTGACCACGGGCTATGGCTCGGCCGCGCAGCCGCCGGTGCCCGACGCCGTCGCCGCCGCGCGGGAGCGGGGCGCCCGGCGCGTGGTGATCGCGTCGTACCTGCTCGCCCCGGGGCACTTCCACGACAAGCTCGCCGGCGCCGGGGCCGACGTCGTCACCGCGCCGCTGCTGCCCGACGACCGGATCGCCGCCGTCCTGCTCGACCGCTACGACGCGGTCCTCGGCGCAGAGCAGTCGGGCCGATAACGTCACGGCGGTGATGTCGCTGATCGGGCTCGCCACCTACCTCGCCCTCGTGGGCCTGTTCCTCTACGCCCTGTACTGGGTGGTGAACCGGGCGGTGCTGCACGCGCTCCGCACCCACTCCGCCGAGGTGCGCGCCGCCGCGGCGCCGGAGGGCCCCACCCACCCGGGCGGCTGAGCCGCGGGCCGCGCCGCCCGGCTCAGGCCTGCCAGCCGAGCAGCCAGCCGCCGACGGCGACGGTGAGGACGAGGACGGCGGCCGCGAGCACCGGGACCATCGGCGTCCACCACGAACGGGCGAGCGCGAGCCGGACCAGCCACGCCGCCAGCACCAGCCAGAGCACCCACAGCGGGAGCAGCGCGTACAGCGGCACGGCCAGCCCGCTCACCAGGTAGAAGTAGCCGACGACCAGGTGCGCGGCGCCCGCCACCCCGGCGAGCAGCAGTGCACCCGGGTCGCGGGCGGTCCCGGTGGGCATGGCAGGAGTATGGCCCCGCCGGCGGCGCAGCCGGTCGGGTCAGGGCCGGGCGGGCTCCACCCGGCCGACGACCTCCCCGAAGCCGATGCGTGTGCCGCCGGGGCCAGGGGCGCTCGCGCTGAGAGACACCGTGTCGCCGTCCTCGAGGAACCCCCGGGTCGAGCCGTCGGCCAGGCGCAGCGGCTGCGTGCCGTTGGCGGTCAGCTCCAGCAGCGAGCCCCACTGGTCGGGTGCGGCGCCGCTGACCGTCCCCGAGGCGAACAGCTCCCCGGCCGAGACCGAGGCACCGTTCACGGTCAGGTGCGCGAGCTGCTGCGCCGGCGTCCAGTACATGTCCCGGAACGACGGGCGGCTGACCACCTCGCCGTTGATCCGGACCTCGAGGGCGAGGTCCAGCCCCCACGGGGCGCCGTCGTCGCGCAGGTAGGGCAGCAGCCCGGTGCCGCGCGGCGGCGCCGGTACCCGCGCCGCTTCGAGCGCCGCCAGCGGCACGATCCACGGCGACATCGACGTCCGGAACGACTTGCCGAGGAAGGGGCCCAGCGGCACGTACTCCCAGGCCTGCAGGTCACGGGCCGACCAGTCGTCGACCAGGCAGACGCCGAACACGTGCTCGGTGAACGCCTCCACCGGCACCCGCTCCCCCGGCTCGCTGGGCGCACCGACCACGAACCCGACCTCGGCCTCGAAGTCGAGCTTCCGCGTCGGGCCGAACGGCGGCAGCTCGCCGTCGTCCGGCCCCCCGAGCTGCCCGCACGGCCGCACCACCGGCGTCCCCGACACCTCCACCGTGCCCGACCGGCCGTGGTAGCCGATCGGCAGGTGCCGCCAGTTCGGCGGCAGCGGGTCGGTGCCCGGGCGGAACAACCGGCCGACGTTCTCCGCGTGCTGCCGGGAGCTGTAGAAGTCCACGTAGTCCGCGACGCCGATCGGGCGGTGCAGGCTCACCTCGTCCAGCGGGACGAGGTGCGGCTCCACGCGGACGCGGTGCCGCGCGTCGGTGAGCCACTCGGTGACCTGCTCGCGGAGGTCCCGCCAGGCCCCCGGCCCCGCGACGAGGAACGCGTCCAGCGTGCGGGTCCGGTGGACCGGGAACCCGGTCATCCCGAACAGGTCGAGGACCGCGTCACCGATGCGCACGCCGTGCCGGAACCCGGGCCGCCCGCCGCCGAGGAACACCCCCAACGGCAGGTTCTCGATGCCGAACCCGCTGTCCTCCGGCAGCTCCAGCCAGGTCACGAGGTGGGCCCGCGGCCGGACCACGACCAGGCGTACCGCCCGTCGTCGACCGCCGCGCCGCCCTCGCCGAGCTGCAGCGGCCGGAAGGTGTCGACCATGACGGCCAGCTCGTCGAACCGCTCGGCGCCCAGCGACGCCTCGACCGCGGCCGGCTGCGGTCCGTGCGAGTGCCCGCCGGGATGCACGGTCACCGAGCCCTTGCCGATGCCCGAACCCTTGCGGGCCTCGTAGTCGCCGTCCACGTAGAACATGATCTCGTCGGAGTCGACGTTCGAGTGGTAGTAGGGCACCGGCACCGCGAGCGGGTGGTAGTCGACCTTCCGCGGCACGAAGTTGCAGATGACGAAGTTCGGCCCCTCGAACACCTGGTGCACCGGCGGCGGCTGGTGCACCCGGCCGGTGATCGGCTCGAAGTCCGCCACGTCGAAGGCGTACGGGTAGAGGCAGCCGTCCCAGCCGACGATGTCGAAGGGGTGCTCCGGGACGACGTGCACGGTGCCGGCCAGCCCGCCGGGCCCCTCGCCGCGGTGCTTGACGTACACCTCGACGTCGGTGCCCTCCGCCAGCAGCGGCTCGGCCGGGCCGCGCAGGTCCCGCTCGCAGTACGGCGCGTGCTCGAGGAACTGCCCGTACTTCGACAGATAGCGCTTCGGCGGGGCGATGTGGCCGTTCGCCTCGATGGCGTAGGTGCGCAACGGCTCGGCACCGGTGGGCAGCCAGCGGTGCGTCGTCGCCCGCGGGAGGACGACGTAGTCGCCCGAGCCCACGTCCAGCGCCCCGAACACCGTCTCGACTTTCGCCGTCCCGCGCTCGACGAAGACGCACTCGTCGCCGACGGCGTTGCGGTACAGCGGGCTCGGCAGGCTGCTGACCGCATAGGAGATGCGGACGTCGGCGTTGCCCAGCACCAGCCGCCGGCCGGTCACGGGGTCGGCCGCCGCGCTTGTCGACGGCATGGCCTCCTCGCCCGGGAAGAGGTCGTGCAGCTTCAGGTGCCGGGGCATCAGCGGGGCGTTCGGCGTCGTCGCCTGGTCGGGCAGCTGCCACGGGCGGGCGTCGACCAGCGAGGAGGGGACGCCGCGGTGGTACAGCAGCGAGCTGTCGGAGGAGAAGCCCTCCTCCCCCATCAGCTCCTCGGCGTACAGCCGACCGTCGGGACGCCGGAACTGCGTGTGCCGCTTCCGCGGCACCTCCCCCACCTGCCGGTAGTGAGCCATCTGTGGTGACCTTTCTGGAACGGCCCCGCTACAGGGGCCCGCCGCGAGCCTGCGAGCAGCGGGGTCCTTCTTCAGAAGTTGCCGCGTCGTTCCTGCTCGCGCTCGATCGCCTCGAACAGCGCCTTGAAGTTGCCCTTCCCGAAGCCCAGCGACCCGTGCCGCTCGATCAGCTCGAAGAAGACCGTGGGCCGGTCGCCGGTGGGCCGGGTGAAGATCTGCAGCAGGTAGCCGTCCTCGTCGCGGTCGACGAGGATCCCGCGGCGCTGCAGCTCCTCGATCGGCACGCGCACGGTGCCGATCCGGGCGCGGAGCTCCGGGTCCTCGTAGTAGGAGTCCGGCGTGGCGAGGAACTCGACGCCCTCTGCCCGCATGGCGTCGACCGTGGCGAGGATGTCGTTGGTCGCCAGCGCCACGTGCTGGGCGCCGGGGCCGCGGTAGAACTCCAGGTACTCGTCGATCTGCGACTTCTTCTTGCCCGGCGCCGGCTCGTTGAGCGGGAACTTCACCCGGTGGTTGCCGTTGGCCACGACCTTGCTCATCAGCGCGGAGTAGTCGGTGGCGATGTCCTCCCCGATGAACTCGGCCATGTTGGTGAACCCCATGACCCGGTTGTAGAAGTCGACCCACCGGTCCATCTCGCCCAGTTCCACGTTGCCCACGACGTGGTCGACGGCCTGGAACAACCGCTTCGGGGATTCCGGCCGCTTGACGAACGACGACGTGCGCCCGACGTAACCGGGCAGGTAGGGCCCGGCGTAGCGGGACCGGTCGACCAGCGTGTGCCGGGTGTCGCCGTAGGCCGCGATCGACGCCAGGCGGACGGTGCCGTGCTCGTCGCCGACGTCGTGCGGCTCCTCCAGCACGGTGGCCCCTTGAGCCCGGGCGTGGGCGGTGCAGCGGTCGACGTCGGGCACGGCGAGCGCGATGTCGACGATGCCGTCGCCGTGCCGGCGGTGGTGGTCGGCCAGCGGGCTGTCCGGGTCGTAGGCGCCCTGGACGACGAACCGCGCCGCCCCCGAGGTGAGCACGAAGGCGTGGTGGTCGCGGTTACCGGTCTCGGGGCCGGAGTAGGCGACCAGCTCCATGCCGAACGCCGACTGGAAGAAGTGCGCCGTCTGCACCGCGTTGCCCACGACCCAGACCAGGCCGTCCCAGCCGGAGACCGGGAAGGGGTCACCGGAGGGGTCGTACTGCACCAGCCCGACCAACTGCTCCAGCTGCCGACGGTCGAGCCCCGCCAGCCGTTCCTCGTCGTTGAGCGCCTGCTCGAGCGTCACCGCGACCCCTCCCTCGCCTCGGACCATGTGTGCCCCCCTCACAGCACACCCGTCGTCCGGCCTGCGCAACCACACCGGCTCGTGCTGGCGCGCCTGCACGACCGGGCTAGCTCCGAAGGGCTCCAGCTGGGCAGAATGCAGAGCTCCCGATCACGTGGAGGTCCGATGAGCCACCCCTACCGCCTCGACGCCCTCGACGTGGCCCTGCTGGCGGCGCTCCGGGAACACCCGCGTACGGGACTCGTCGAGATCGCCCGCATGGTCGGCGTCGCCCGCGCCACCGCGACCGCCCGGTTGCAGCGACTGGAAGCAGCGGGCGTGGTCACCGGGTTCGGTCCCGACGTGGACGTCACCGCTGCCGGGTTCGGCGTCCAGGCCTTCGTCACCCTGGAGATCGCCCAGGGTGCGCTCGATGCCGTGCACCGGGACCTCGAGGCGATCCCCGGCGTCCTCGAGGCCCACGCCACCACGGGCAGCGGCGACGTCGTCTGCCGCGTCGCCGCCGCCTCGCACGAGGCACTGCAGGAGATCCTGGTGCAGCTGAACCGGTCGTCCTCCGTCGTGCGCTCGACGAGCGTGGTGGCGTTGACCTGCCTGGTGCCGTGGCGCACCCTGCCGCTGCTGCGCTCGGGAGCGGCGCCGGGCTCGGGCCGTTCGCCCAGCTACCGGTAGCGATCGCGACCCGTGGGCCGCGACCGGCCGAGCACCGCCGGCGGGCCGCGGAGCTGACCTACTGTGGAGCCGATGGACGGCGACGAGCGGAGGGCTACGGGCGGCGACGGGCCACCCCTCGGGCCGGCCTCCGCGGACGTCGGCGCCGCAGCCGCTCCCGCACCCGGCGACGCGGTGGCCGGCGATGCGGTGGCCGGCGATGCGGTGGCCGGCGATGCGGTGGCCGGCCCCGCCCCGAACGAGCAACCCTCGACCTCGACCCGAGGGTCAGGGCCGGCCCGGTTGTGGAGCCGCCCCGTCGCCGTGGCCGCCACCGCCGGGCTGACCGTGGTGCTGGGTTTCGCGCTCGTCGTGCAGATCCGCAGCACCGCCGAGCCGGCCGAGCAGGACGTGCGCAGCGAGGCCGACCTCGTCGTCCTGCTGGACGAGCTGAACGCCCAGGAGGAGACGCTGCGCCAGGAGATCGGTGCCACCCGGGAGACCCTCGAGCAGCTGGGCAGTGGGCAGGAGGAGTCCGGGAGCGCGCTGGAGGAGGCACGGTCCCGGGCGGAGGCCATCGGCATCCTCGCGGGCACCCTCCCGGTCAGCGGCCCCGGGGTGCTGGTGACCGTCCAGGACCCCGACGGCGCTGTCCCCGCGTCGGTGGTGCTCGGCGCCATCCAGGAGCTGCGCGGCGCCGGCGCGGAGGCGCTGCAGGTCGACGGCGTGCGGGTCGTCGCGTCCAGCGCCGTGACCGGCTCCCCCGGCGCCCTGCGCATCGACGGTCAGCCGCTGAGCTCCCCCTACGAGTTCCGCGCCATCGGCCCCCCGGCCGCGATGGAGATCGCCCTGTCGGTCACCGGCGGGGTGCTCGCCGACATCGGCCGCGAGGGTGCGCGGGTGCGGGTCGAGCGGGCCGACGACGTGCGGGTGGACGCCACCGTCGACTGACCCCGGCTCACTGCGGGATGAGCAGGCCCCGCAGCTCCTCGGTCAGGGCCTCCCGCGCCTCGGGATGCTGGTGCCACGCCGCCGGGGTGACCTGGAACAGCGAGATGCGCCACCGGCCGCGCCCCTCGTCGACGGCGATCATCGTGTGGACGGCGTTGAGCTCGGGGTCGAGGTCGCTCGCGCCGGCCGGGATCATCCCGGCGTGCGCGGTCAGCATCGCCACGCCGTCGCCCACGGGGCGGACCGAGCGGACCACGGCCACGTAGGCGGGCGTCTGGTGCGACGAGAACACCTGGCGCAGGTCCGCCGCGATCGACAGCCGGCCGCGGTGGTGGCTCCCGTCGAACCCGATGATGTCGCCGTCGTCGGCGAAGCCGGCCGCCACCGCCGCGCCGCTGCGCCGGTTCCAGCCGTCGATGAACTCGGCGTAGAGCGCCTGGATCTGGGCGTCCTGCGGGTGGGCTGCGGTCACGTCTCCTCCTCGCTGGCGTTCGCCGGTGCGTCCCGACGCGTGCTGCGGTCCTGCGTGGCCGCGCCAGCCCGGCCACGTGTCCCGGCTGCGGCCGCCTGGGACAGGTGTGACGCTAGTGGTCCGGGTGACCAACTCGTTCGATGCTCGCCGGAGTTCCACGCCGTCCGCTCCGGCGCTTTCTCCCTGCTTCCGAGCGCCCGCCACCGTGCGTGCACGGTCGTGCGCGCACGGCCATCGGAAACGTCCGTCGATCGGGTCACCCGACGATGATCGGACGCCGCTCCTGCTGCGCGAACTGGGTGCGGTGCAGGTCGGCGTACCGGCCGCCGCGCGCCAGCAGCTCCTCGTGCGTCCCCGCCTCGACGATCCGCCCCTCGTCGACGACCAGGATCTGGTCGGCGCTGCGGATGGTCGACAGCCGGTGCGCGATGACCAGGGACGTCCGGCCGGCCAGCGCGGTGTCGAGGGCATGCTGCACCGCGGCCTCGGACTCGCTGTCCAGGTGGGCCGTCGCCTCGTCGAGGATGACGATGCCCGGCGCCTTCAGCAGCACCCGGGCGATGGCCAGCCGCTGCTTCTCCCCGCCCGAGAGCCGGTAGCCGCGGTCGCCGACCACCGTCTCCAGCCCCTCCGGCAGCGACCGCACGAGGTCGGCGATCCGCGCACCCGCGAGGGCCTCCCACAGCTGCTCGTCGGGGGCCTCCGGCCGCGCGTAGCGGAGGTTGGCCCCGATGGTGTCGTGGAACAGGTGCGCGTCCTGGCTGACGACGCCGACCGCGTCGCGCAGGGAGGCCAGCGTCGCCCGCCGCACGTCGACACCCCCGACCCGCACCGTGCCGCCGGTGGCGTCGTACAGCCGGGGCACCAGGTGGGCGATGGTCGACTTGCCGGCCCCCGAGTGCCCGACCAGCGCGACGAGACGACCGGGTTCTACCCGGAAGCTGACGTCGTGCAGGACGTCGACCGGACCGCCGTGCTCGGGCAGCGACACCTCCTCCAGCGACGGCAGCGAGACGTCGGCGCCGGACGGGTAGCTGAAGGAGACGCCGTCGAACTCGATGGACCGGTCGTCGGCCGGGACGGGGACGGCGTCGGGCGCCTGGCGGATCATCGGCGGGAGGTCGAGCACCTCGAAGACGCGGTCGAAGCTGACCATCGCGCTCATCACGTCCACGCGGATGTTGGACAGGGCGGTCAGCGGCCCGTAGAGCCGGGACAGCAGCAGCGCGAGCGCCACCACGTCACCGGCGCTCAGTTCGCCGGTGAAGGCGAGCCAGCCGCCGAGGCCGTACACCAGCGCGGTCGCCAGCGCCGCCACCAGCGTCAGCGCGGTGAAGAAAGTGCGCCCGTACATGGCCGAGAGGACGCCGATGTCGCGCACCCGGGCGGCGCGGCCGCGGAAGGACTCGGCTTCGGCCGTCGGCCGGCCGAACAGCTTCACCAGCAGCGCGCCGGCGACGTTGAACCGCTCGGTCATCGTGGCGTTCATCGACGCGTTGAGCGAGTAGGACTCCCGGGTGATCTCCTGCAGCCGGCGGCCGATGCGGCGGGCGGGCAGGACGAACAGCGGCACGAGGACCAGGGACAGCAGCGTGATCTGCCAGGACAGCGTGAGCATCACGCCCGCCGTGAGCACCAGCCCGATGACGTTGCTGACGACGCCCGACAGCGTCGAGGTGAACGCCTGCTGCGCGCCGACGACGTCGTTGTTCAGGCGGCTGACCAGCGCGCCGGTCTGCGTGCGCGTGAAGAAGGCGACCGGCATGCGCTGGACGTGCTCGAAGACCTGGCTGCGCAGGTCGTAGATGACGCCTTCGCCGATGCGCGCGGAGTACCAGCGGGTGCCCAGGGAGATCCCGGCGTCGACCACGGCCAGGCCGGCGATGACCAGCGCGATCTGCACGATGTCGCCCGCGGTGCCCTCGAGCCCGGCGATCCGGTTGACGATGTCGCCGGCCAGCAGCGGGGTGATCACGCCGATGACCGAGGAGCCGACGACGAGCAGCAGGAAGAAGGTGAGCTCGCGCCGGTAGGGCCGGGCGATGCCGACGATCCGCCGGACGGTGCCCTCGGGCAGCTGCCGCGCGGTCACCGACGGATCCCGCTTGAACGACCGCATGGCCGCCATGGAGGTCATGGACTGGCTCACGTCCATGCCACCTCCCTCGTCCCGCCGGTCGCGCCCCGGCGGCTGCTGCAACCAGGGCGCGACCGCGCTTGTTCCTGGGAGCCTCTCAGGGGCCGCTGACGATTTCGTGCAGCCGCTGCACCTGGGCGGCGCGCTCCGCGGCGTCCTGGGCACCGACGTCGTTGCGCACGGCCGAGCGGACCAACGCCGCGGCGGCCCGGCTCGCACCCACCGGCGGGGCGAGGAGCGCCGCGGTCAGGTCGGCGACGGCGTCGTCCAGCTCCGCGCGCGGCACCACCGCGGTCGCGAGGCCGATCGCCTGCGCCTCGGCGGCGCCGACGGCCCGACCGGTCAGGCACAGCTCCAGCGCCCGCGCGTAGCCGACGAGCTCGACCAGCGTGCTCGTGCCGGTCAGATCGGGGACCAGGCCGAGCGTCACCTCGGGCAGCCGCAGCTGCGCGTCGTCGGTGAACACCCGCAAGTCGCAGGCGAGCGCCAGCTGGGCACCGGCGCCGATGGCGTGGCCCTGCACCGCCGCGACCGACACGACGCCCGGCGAGCGCAGCCAGCGGAAGCCGGCCTGGTAGCCGCGGATCCGCTCCTGCGCCTCCTCGACCGGCAGCCGCACGAGCTCACCCAGCCCACCTCCCGTGCGCGAGCCGGTGTCGAACATGCTGCGGTCCAGGCCGGCCGAGAAAGAGCGGCCGGAGCCGCGCAGGACGACGACCCGCACGTCGTCGTCCAGCGACGCCCAGACGTCGGCCAGCGCCGACCAGGTGTCCGGCGTCTGGGCGTTCAGCTGGTCCGGCCGGTCCAGGGTGACGGTGAGGACGGCGCCGTCGCGGCTCGTCCGCAGCCAGCCGGGCGTGGTGGTGTCGGTGGGGTCTTCAGTCACGCTTCTTGCTATTCCGGTTGGCTCCGCCGCGGCTGCGCAGCGAGGCCCCGGACTCCGAGAGCAGCCGGTGCACGAAGCCGTAGGACCGGTTCGTCGAGGTGGCCAGGGAGCGGATGCTCTCGCCCTCGTCGTACCGCTTGCGCAGCTCGTCGGCGAGCGTCGACCGGTCACCGCCGGTGATCCGCTTGCCCTTGCCGAGGTCCGCAGTGCTCGTGTCGGCCATGGCTCCCCTCCGTGTCGGCCACCGGCCCACCGGCACAACCGGTGCGCGACGGCCCGTCGTTGGCTGTCCGCCCTGGTGCCGCCGTCCCGTCGACCACGGCTCCCTCGGACCCATGATCACCCAGACGGGGGACGACGGCCACGTGAACCGAGACCTGCCGGAGTCATGCGACGTCGGGGGGTTGGGGAGTCGCTGCGGAGCGCCGACGGGCAAGTGGTTGCGTTTCGACCCGGACTTCGTCTACCGCAACGTCACGATCACGGATGCCCGCGTATCAGACGTCGTCGACCTCGCTGCCGTCTACAGCCGGCGCCTCGCCGGCGCCGGCACACCGATGGTGAACAGCCACGCGTGACCAGCCGAGGTGTCCCGGAGTCGATCGCCAACCACGGCGTCCGATGGCCGCGACGAATGCCTCCTCCGCCTCGGCGGAGACGTGCACACTCCGCTCGGCCTCCGCGCGCGATCGGTGAGAGCTCTCTTCGAACCCGCCCCACTCAGGGTGCTCACCGGTCCACTCGTGAGCTGCTTCAGCCACCGACGCGAGAAGCGCCTGCCGTTCGCTATCCACTCGACTCCGTTCGAGGTCATCGATCACGACAGCAGTCTGCAACGCAGCTACGACAGAGGCCCGCGACGAGCGATCCCCCTGGGGTCCCGACGGCACGCCATGACAGGCCGGCGCCGAACGGGAGCAGCCGCGCTCTGCCCCGCCCGGAGTGGCAGAGAGCTACTGTCCGCGGAACACATGCCCAGCCTCCCGGGCCGCGACGGGCATCGACCGCCGCGGCGCCGAGCCGCGATCACCGCCGAGCAGGCCTACGCGAGCTCGACCAGGTCGGCGAGGTCCTCGCTCCACGCGTCCTCGGTGCCGTCCGGCAGCAGGATGACCTTGTCGGGGTCCAGCGCCCGCACGGCACCCTCGTCGTGGGTGACCAGCACGATCGCGCCGGCGTAGGTGCGCAGCGCCTCGAGCACCTGCTCGCGGCTGGCCGGGTCCAGGTTGTTCGTCGGCTCGTCGAGGAGCAGCACGTTGGCGCCCGAGACGACGAGCGTCGCCATCGCCAGCCGGGTGCGCTCACCGCCGGAGAGCGTGCCGGTGCGCTGGTCGACCGTCTCGCCGGAGAACAGGAAGGCGCCGAGGATGCGGCGCAGCTCGGTGTCGGTGCTGTCGGGCGCCGACGAGCGCATGTTCTCCAGCAGCGTGCGGTCCATGTCGAGCGTCTCGTGCTCCTGCGCGTAGTAGCCCACGCGCAGCCCGTGGCCGGCCTTGACCTCCCCGGTGTCGGGGCTCTCGGTGCCGGCGAGCATCCGCAGCAGCGTCGTCTTGCCCGCCCCGTTGAGCCCCAGGACGACGACGCGCGCGCCGCGGTCCACCGCGAGGTCGACGTCGGTGAAGATCTCGAGCGAGCCGTAGCTCTTGGACAACCCCTCGGCGGTGAGCGGCGTCTTCCCGCACGCGGCCGGCGTCGGGAACCGGAGCTTGGCGACCTTGTCCTGCACCCGCACGTCGGCCAGCCCGGCGGCCAGCCGCTCGGCCCGCTTGTCCATGCTCTTGGCGGCCTTGGCCTTGGTCGCCTTGGCGCGCATCTTGTCCGCCTGCGCGGTGAGGGTGTCGATCTTGCGCTCGGTGTTGGCGCGCTCCTGCTTGCGGCGCCGCTCGTCGGTCTCCCGCTGGGCCAGGTAGGGCTTCCAGCCGAGGTTGTAGATGTCGACGGTGGCCCGGTTGGCGTCCAGGTGCCACACCTTGTTGACGACGGCGTCGAGCAGTTCGACGTCGTGGCTGATGACGATCAGCCCGCTCTTGTGGCCGGCCAGGAAGCCCTTGAGCCAGGTGATCGAGTCGCCGTCGAGGTGGTTGGTCGGCTCGTCGAGCAGCAGCGTCTCGGCGTCGGAGAAGAGGATGCGGGCGAGCTCGACCCGGCGGCGCTGGCCGCCGGAGAGCGTGCGCAGCGGCTGGGCGAGGACGCGGTCGGGCAGGCCGAGGTTGGTGCAGATGCGCGCGGCGTCGCTCTCCGCGGCGTACCCGCCGAGCGCGGCGAACTGGTCCTCCAGCCGGCCGTAGCGGCGGACGGCCCGGTCGCGCTCGTCGTCGTCCGCGGGCTCGGCCATGGCGACCTGCGCCTTGACCAGCTGCGCCTTCAGGACGTCGAGCCCTCGGCCGGAGAGCACCCGGTCGCTGGCGGTGATGTCGAGGTCGCCGCTGCGGGGGTCCTGCGGCAGGTAGCCGATCTCGCCGGTGACGTCGACCTTCCCGGCGTGCGGCAGGCGCTCGCCGGCCAGGGTGGTGAGCGTCGTGGTCTTGCCGGCGCCGTTGCGCCCGACGAGGCCGATGCGGTCACCGGGCTGCACCCGCAGGGAGGCCTCGCTGATGAGGATGCGGGCGCCGGCGCGCAGCTCCAGGCCGGTCGTCGTGATCACTGCACCCAGGGTAGGCGCTCGACCGCCGGGTTCCGAACGCTTCGAGGGTGATTCGGGCGGCACCGCCGCGGGCAGGGTGCTCCGGTGACCCCGGAGGCGCGGACGACCCGGCCGGTGGCTCCTCCGCCGGTGCCGCCGTTCCCGTACGCTGCCAGCCCGCCGCAGGTGCTCCTCGCCGTGGGCGCCGTGCTGCTGGTGAGCGGCGCGGCGGCGCTGGCGTCGGTCCAGGGCGGGCCGCTGGTCAGCGGGGCGCTCCTGGTGCTCGCCGGGGTCGCCGCGGCCGGCTCGGTCCGGGCGGACCGCTCGCGGCTGCGCAGCTCGGCCGAGACCTTCGCCGCCAGCTCCGCGGGCCTGGCGCTGGCCGCCGGTGACGTCGGCGCACCGCGGACCGGCGACCCGCTGCTGCCGCTGGTGCTGGCCGGCGCCTTCGTCCTGCTGCACCGCACCTCCCCCGCCACCACCGCGTGGCCGCTCGCCGCGTGGGCGGGTCTGCAGCTCGCCGTCCTGCGGCTGCTGGACCAGGTCGCCGTCGCCCTCCGCACGGAGTTCCTGCTGGCCGTGGCCCTGGCCGGCCTCGCGGTCGCCCTGTTCGGCCGGCCGCTGGTCGCCCGGCTGGTCCTGGCGACGACGGCACCCTGGTTCGCCGCCGGCGTGCTGGCCGGCCTCCAGGAGTCGTGGACCGCCGGTCCGGCCGCGCGGTGGCCGGCCGCCGCCCTGGTGGCGGGCGCCGCCGGCGGGCTGCTGCTGGCCCGGCTGCGCGCACCGCTCGACGTGCTGCTCGGCCCCCCGCGGCTGGTCCCCGTCGTCTCCGGCGCCGTCACCGGGGCCGCCGTCGCCGGGGCGTCGTCCGCCGGGGGGCCGGTCGTCGTCGCCGTGGCCGGGTTCGCCGGCGTCCTGGGAGCCGCGGTGGCGGCCGGTGCGCTCAGCGGGTGGCGGCGCGGGTTCCTGCTGCCCGTGGCCCTCACCGGCGGCGTGCTGCTGGCCGCCCTGTCGGTCCTCCGCCTGGTGGCCGGCACGCACTGGTCGGCGCTGGCGCTGCTGCTGCTCCTGACGGCGGCCCCGACGCTGTGGGTGGCAGCCCGGCGCCCCGACGACCGCCCCGTGGCGGCGCCGACGGCGGTCGGTTGCCTGGCCGGGGCAGCGGTCCTGGGGCTCCCCGACGGCTGGGCCTCCCCCGCCGGCGCCGCCGTTCTGCTGACCGCGCTGTACGTGGCCGCGCTCGGCACGGCGGCGGTGCTGGACCGCGACTCCCGGCGCGCCACGGTCACCGCCGCGGCGGTCGTCGCCGCGCTGGCCGTGCTGCTCCTGCTGGTCCGGGGGGACCGTGCCCAGGTGCTGGCCCACCTGGCGGTCCAGGGCACCGCGACGCTGGGTTGGGCGTGGTGGACCGGTCGGGCGGACGCCAGCGACGCCGGCGCCGCGACCGACGCCGGCACCGCCTGGCGGGTGGGCGCGGTCCAGGTGGTGCTCGCCTGCTGGATCGCGGCCGCGCTCGCCGGCACCGGCACGGTGGAGGCCTGGACGCTGCCGGCCGCCGGCGGACTGCTGCTCGCGTCGGGGCGGGCACTGGTGCGCGAGCCGTCGTGGCCGTCCTGGGGCCCGGGCCTGCTCGTGGCAGCCGTCCCGTCGACCGCGCTCGCCGCCCTCTCCCCCGACGGGCCGCGCGCCGTGCTGGTGCTGGCTGCCGCCGCGGTCGCGATGGTGGCGGGGAGCCGGGCCGGCGTCCGAGCCCCGATCCTGGTCGGGGCGGGCTCGGCGCTGGTGCTGGCGCTGGGCCTGGCGGTGCGCGCGCTGCCCTGGCCGGTCGCCGCCGCGCTGGCGGTGGGCACCGTGCTCCTGCTCGTGGGGGTGCTGCGCGAGCGGACGCCGGTCGCCGGCTTCGCCGCCCGCCTCGCCGACCTGCGGTGACACTGTGACATGGCGCCCCTCCGGGTCGCAGCGCGGCCAGGAGCCGTGCCCCAGCGGCGACGTCGTCCCCGGGACGGGCATTCCGGCGTCCGGAATGCCCACCTCGGGGACAACGCTCACCCGCCGGCAGGCGGCGGCCCGCTGCAGGGTCCCGCGCCGAGCGTGCGAGGTGTGGGGCCGGCGGGACCGTTCTCCTCGTCCCGCGTCACGCAACCTTCGACTGGTTCAAGCTGGGCCGGCTAGCGCTTGGCGTCAGGACAGTGTGCGCAGACGCGCCATTCCCGTGCCGAGAACTGACCATCTGCGCACTCCGTCGCCATCCGCGGCGGTCTCGGGAAGGCAGCCGCCAGGCAGGCGAACGCTGACGGCCACAGGACTAGACCCGGAAGCCGAGGGCGCGCAGCTGCTCGCGGCCGTCGTCGGTGATCTTGTCCGGGCCCCACGGCGGCATCCAGACCCAGTTGATCCGGATGTCGTCGACCAGCCCCGGGCCGGGGCCACCGGTGAGGGCCTGGCGGGCCTGGTCCTCGATGACGTCGGTGAGCGGGCACGCCGCGCTGGTGAGCGTCATGTCGATGATCGCGACGTTGCTGTCGTCGACGTCGAGGCCGTAGACGAGGCCGAGGTCGACGACGTTCACGCCGAGCTCGGGGTCGACGACGTCGCGCATCGCCTCCTCGAGGTCCTCGAGCAGCGCCGACTTGTAGGCGGGCAGGTCACCCGGGGCGCCGTCGGTTGCGGGCGTCGCGTTCCCGGTCACGGCGTTCTCGGTGGTCTCGCTCATCACTGGCCTCCGGCCTGGGTCGTGGACAGGGCTCGGGCGGACGCGTCCTTGAGGGCCATCCAGCTCATCAGCGCGCACTTGATGCGCGCCGGGTACTTGGAGACGCCGGCGAACGCGACGGCGTCCTCCAGCTCGTCCTCGAGCTTCTCGGCGACGGCGGGGTCGCCCTTGGCCTGCATGAGGGTCATGAAGTGCTCGCCGGTCTCCAGCGCCTCGGTCACCGGCTTGCCGACCACCAGGTCGTACATCGCCGAGACCGATGCCTGGCTGATCGAGCACCCCATGCCCTCGTAGGACACGTCGGCGACGGTGCCGCCGTCGAGCTTCACCCGCAGGGTCACCTCGTCACCGCACGTCGGGTTGACGTGGTGCACCTCGGCGTCGAACGGGTCGCGCAGACCGCGTCCGTGCGGGTTCTTGTAGTGGTCCAGGATGATCTCCTGGTACATCGACTCGAGCTGCATCAGCGGATCGACCTCACACCGTTCCGAAGAACTTCTGGGCCGCGCGAATTCCGTCGGCCAGCGCGTCGACGTCGTCGTACCCCGTGTGCACGTAGAACGTCGCCCGGGTGGTGGCCGGGACGCCGTAGCGCCGCACGACCGGCCACGCGCAGTGGTGCCCCACGCGGACGGCGATGCCGAGGTCGTCGAGCACCTGCCCGACGTCGTGCGGGTGGACGCCCTCGACGGTGAAGGAGACCGCTCCCCCGCGGGAGACGGTGTCGGGCGGGCCGATCACCGTGACGCCGGGGATCTCGGCGAGCTTCTCCAGCGCGTAGCCGGTGAGCGCCCGCTCGTGCTCCTCGACCTTGTCCATGCCGAGGGCGGTCAGGTACTCGACGGCGGCCCCGAGCCCGACCACCTGCGCGGTCATCGGCACGCCGGCCTCGAAGCGCTGCGGCGGCGGCATGAAGGTGGAGCCCTCCATGCGCACGACCTCGATCATCGAGCCGCCGGTGAGGAACGGGGGCAGCGCGTCGAGTACCTCGTAGCGGCCCCACAGCACGCCGACGCCGGTGGGCCCGAGCATCTTGTGCCCGGAGAACACCAGGAAGTCCGCACCCAGGGCCGTCACGTCGATCGGCTGGTGCGGCACCGACTGTGCGCCGTCCACCAGCACCAGGGCACCGACCTCGCGGGCTCGCGCCACGATCTGCTCGATCGGGTTGATGGTGCCCAGGATGTTGGACTGCTGGGTGACGGCGACGAGCTTGGTGCGCTCGTTGACCACCGTCGCCAGGCCCGACAGGTCCAGCCGGCCGCCGTCGGTCAACCCGAGCCAGCGCAGGGTCGCCCCGGTGCGCTCGCACAGCTGCTGCCACGGGATCAGGTTGGCGTGGTGCTCCATCTCGGTGACGACGATCTCGTCCCCCTGGCCGACGGCGTGGGTCCGGAACTCCGGCTCCTTGGCCGTGGCCGCGTTGGACAGCGCGTAGGCCACCAGGTTGATCGCCTCGGTGGTGTTGCGGGTGAAGACGATCTCGTTCTCGGGAGCGCCGATGAACGCACCGATCGTGGCCCGGGCCTCCTCGTAGGCGCCGGTCGCCTCCTCGGCGAGCTGGTGGGCCCCCCGGTGCGGCGCGGCGTTCACGTTCTCGTAGAACCAGCGCTCGGCGTCGAGCACCTGGCGCGGCTTCTGCGAGGTGGCCCCGGAGTCGAGGTAGACCAGCCGCTTCCCGTCGCGCACGGTGCGGGACAGGATCGGGAAGTCCGCCCGGATCGCCTCGACGTCCAGCGGGAGCGGGGTGCGCGCCCCCGTGGCGGGACGCGAGGCGGTCGAGGTCATGCCGCGGTCTCCCCCGACCCCTTCGCGTACGCCGCGTAGCCCTCGTTCTCCAGCTTCTCCGCCAGCTCCGGGCCACCCTCCTCGACGACCTTGCCGTTGACGAAGACGTGCACGAAGTCCGGCTTGATGTAGCGCAGGATCCGCGTGTAGTGGGTGATCAGCAGGACGCCGACGTCACCCTCCTCGCGGGTGCGGTTGACGCCCTCGGAGACGATCCGCAGCGCGTCGACGTCGAGGCCGGAGTCGGTCTCGTCGAGGATCGCGATGCCGGGCTTGAGCAGCCGCATCTGCAGGATCTCGTGGCGCTTCTTCTCACCACCGGAGAAGCCCTCGTTGACGTTGCGCTCGGCGAAGGCCGGGTCCATCTCGAGCGCTTCCATCTCGCTCTTGACGTCCTTGACCCAGGTGCGCAGCTTCGGCGCCTCGCCCTTGATCGCGGTGGCGGCGGTGCGCAGGAAGTTCGACACCGAGACACCGGGCACCTCGACCGGGTACTGCATGGCGAGGAACAGGCCGGCACGGGCCCGCTCGTCGACGCTCATCGCGAGGACGTCCTCGCCGTCGAGCGTGACGCTGCCGCCGGTGATCGTGTACTTCGGGTGGCCGGCGATCGAGTAGGCCAGGGTCGACTTCCCCGAGCCGTTGGGGCCCATGATCGCGTGCGTCTCGCCGGAGCGGACGGTCAGGTCGACGCCACGGAGGATTTCCTTGGCATCGTCCCCCTCGCCGACGCTGACGTGCAGGTCGCGGATCTCCAGAACGGACACTTCTCTTCTCGCTCCTCAGTTGGCGGCCGCGGCGGGGAGGGTGCCGTCGGCCTCGGTGTCGACGTACACGTCCTCCCCCTCCACGCGGACCGGGTAGACGGGGACCGGCTCGGTCGCCGGCAGGTTGGTGGGCTCGCCCGTGCGCAGGTCGAAGCACGACCCGTGCAGGAAGCACTCGATCGTCGGCGCGCCGTCGAAGGTCTCGACGTCGCCGTCGGTGAGCGGCACGTCGGCGTGCGAGCAGCGGTCCTCGAGCGCGTAGACCGCACCCTCGAACCGGACGACGGCGATGTCGATGTCGGCCAGCTCGACCCGCAGCGACCCCGTCTCCTTGATGTCGGAGAGGGCGCAGACGCGTTCGAAGGCCATGGTCAGGCCACCTCGACCGGCTGCTCGTCCAGGGCGGGCAGGGCGCCGAGGCGCTCGTCGATGGCGGCCATCAGCCGGTCCTGCAGCGCGTCCAGGCCGATCCGCTGGACGACGTCGGCGAAGAAGCCGCGGACGACCAGCCGGCGCGCGGTCTCGGCGTCGATGCCCCGCGAGCAGAGGTAGAACAGCTGCTCGTCGTCGAACCGGCCGGTGGCGCTGGCGTGCCCGGCACCGACGATCTCGCCGGTCTCGATCTCCAGGTTCGGCACCGAGTCGGCGCGGGCGCCGTCGGTGAGCACCAGGTTGCGGTTGAGCTCGTAGGTCTCCGTGCCGGTGGCCGCGGGCCGGATGCGGACGTCGCCGATCCAGACCGTGCGCGCGCCCTCGCCCTGCAGCGCGCCCTTGTAGAGCACGTCGCTGGAGCAGTTGGGCACCGCGTGGTCGACCCACAGGCGGTGCTCCTGGTGCTGGGTCTCGTCGGAGAAGTAGACGCCGAAGAGCTCCGCGCTGCCGCCGGGACCGGCGTACTGCACGTTGCTGACCAGGCGGACCAGGTCGCCGCCGAGGGTCACCACGACCTGGGTGAAGGTGGCGTCCCGGCCGACGACGGCGTCGTACTGCCCGCCGTGCACGGCCCCGGGCGCCCAGTCCTGCACCGACACGAGCTTCACCTGGGCGCTGTCGCCGACGAGGACGGAGACGCCCCCGGCGTAGCGGGCCAGGCCGCTGTGGTCGAGCACGATCGTCGCCTTCGCGAAGGCGCCGACCTCGATCACGAGGTGGCCCCAGACGACGTCCTCGGAGCCGGAGCCGGCCAGGCCGAGGGTGACCGGGCGGTCGAGCTGGGCCTCCTTGGCCACGCGGACGACGGCGGCGCCACCGCTGCGCTGGCGGGCCAGCGCCGCGAGCCGGTCGACCGGCTCGGGCAGCCCCTTGAGCAGCGGGTCGCCGGCCTCGACGCTGGTCAGCTCGACGCCCTCGGGCAGGTCGGTGGTCCAGGTGAGGTGGGCGTCCGACGGGGCGCCGTCGAGCAGCGGCCTGAGCCGCTTCATCGGCGTGAAGCGCCAGGTCTCCTCGCGTCCGGTCGGCACGCCGAAGGCGTCCGGGTCGATCGAGGTGAACCGCTCGGCGGGCGAACCGGTGGGCGTGGACCCGCCGTGCGAGTGCGCGCCGGGCGCGGCCTGCCCGGCCGTGCCGGTGCCGGCGGCCGGGACGGCCGGCGGACCGGCCTGCGTCCCGACGCCGTCGCCGAACAGCTCGCCGGCGAGGGTGGCCGACTCGGTGGTCAGCCCGGTGGTGGTGGGGGCGTTCTGGTCGGGCATCAGCCGACGGCACCTTCCATCTGCAGCTCGATGAGCCGGTTGAGCTCGAGGGCGTACTCCATGGGAAGCTCGCGGGCGATCGGCTCGACGAACCCGCGCACCACCATCGCCATGGCCTCGTCCTCCGAGAGGCCGCGGCTCATGAGGTAGAAGAGCTGGTCGTCGCTGACCCGGGAGACGGTCGCCTCGTGGCCCATGGCCACGTCGTCCTCCCGGACGTCGACATAGGGGTAGGTGTCCGACCGGCTGATCGTGTCGACCAGCAGCGCGTCGCACTTCACCGTGGACTTCGAGCCGTAGGCGCCCTCGTCGACCTGCACCAGGCCGCGGTAGGAGGTACGGCCACCGCCGCGGGCCACCGACTTCGACACGATCGTCGAGGAGGTGTGCGGCGCGGCGTGCACCATCTTGGCGCCGGCGTCCTGGTGCTGGCCCTCGCCCGCGAAGGCGATCGAGAGGACCTCACCCTTGGCGTGCTCGCCGGTCATCCAGACGGCCGGGTACTTCATCGTCACCTTGGAGCCGAGGTTGCCGTCGACCCACTCCATGGTCGCGCCCTCGTGGGCCACGGCCCGCTTGGTGACCAGGTTGTAGACGTTGTTCGACCAGTTCTGGATGGTCGTGTACCGGCAGCGCGCGTTCTTCTTGACGATGATCTCGACGACCGCGGAGTGCAGCGAGTCGCTCTTGTAGATCGGCGCGGTGCAGCCCTCGACGTAGTGCACGTAGGCGCCCTCGTCGACGATGATCAGCGTCCGCTCGAACTGGCCCATGTTCTCGGTGTTGATCCGGAAGTAGGCCTGCAGCGGGATCTCGACGTGCACGCCCGGCGGCACGTAGATGAACGAGCCACCCGACCAGACGGCGGTGTTCAGCGCGGCGAACTTGTTGTCACCGGACGGGATCACCGAGCCGAAGTACTCCTGGAAGATCTCCGGGTGCTCCTTGAGCGCCGTGTCGGTGTCCAGGAAGAGGACGCCCTGCTCCTCCAGGTCCTCGCGGATCTGGTGGTAGACGACCTCGGACTCGTACTGCGCGGCGACACCGGCGACCAGGCGCTGCTTCTCCGCCTCGGGGATGCCCAGCCTGTCGTAGGTGTTCTTGATGTCCTCCGGCAGCTCCTCCCACGAGGTCGCCTGCTTCTCGGTGGAGCGCACGAAGTACTTGATGTTCTGGAAGTCGATGCCCGAGAGGTCCGAACCCCAGTCGGGCATGGGCTTGCGACCGAAGAGCTTGAGGGCCTTGAGGCGGCGCTCGAGCATCCACTCGGGCTCGTTCTTGCGGGCCGAGATGTCGCGGACGACGTCCTCGTCGATCCCACGACGGGCGGAGGCACCGGCGACGTCGGCGTCGGCCCAGCCGTACTCGTAGCGGCCGAGCTGGTCGATCTGCTCGTCCTGCGTCAGCGGCGTGCTCACCGGCTGCTGGGTGCTGGTCATGCGGGCGTCCTCTCCCGGTCGTTCGTGGGGGCGGTGCTGGTGGACTCGGTCGTGCGGGTGCGCGCGCGGTCGGGCGCTGCACGCTCACCTGGTACAGGGCGTCCGGGGACCGATCTGTTCCCCGCACGCGTGTGGCCCCGGCCGCTGCCGGGGCGCACCGGACCGGGGATGTGCGTGGTGCACACCCCGTCGCCGTGGGCGATCGTGGCCAGCCGCTGGACGTGCGTGCCGACCAGCCGGCCGATCACCGCCGTCTCGGCCTCGCAGAGCTGCGGGAACTCCGCCGCGACGTGCGCCACCGGGCAGTGGTGCTGGCAGAGCTGCCCACCGCCGGACAACGCCGAGGCGGTGGCAGCGTAGCCCTCGGCGGTGAGGGCGGCGGCGAGCGCCTGGGCCCGGTCGGCCGGGGCGCCGGAGCTGCCGTCCGTGGCCGCCTCCACCGCGCTGGAGGCACGCGCCTCCAGGCCGGCGAGCTGCTGCTCGGCGATGGCGCGGACGGCGTCGGGACCTCCGGCCGCCGCGACGTAGCGCAGCGCGGTGAGGGCCAGGTCGTCGTAGGCGTGCGGGAAGGCCGAGCGGCCGGCGTCGGTGAGGTGGAAGCGCCGGGCGGGGCGCCCCCGGCCGCGGTGGGCGTCGCGCACCTGCCGCTCCTCGACCCGGCCGGTGGCGACCAGGGCGTCGAGGTGGCGGCGCACGGCCGCCGGGGAGATGCCGAGGCGCCCCGCCAGCTCGGTCGCCGTCTGCGGCCCGTGCTCCAGCAGCAGCCCGCTCACGCGGTCGCGGGTGCGCCCGTCGTCGGCGGACGCCGACGGCCGGGGCTTCGCCGCGAGAATTTCCACAACACGAGTGTGTCCTATTTCGGGGACGTCGCAAGCAAGGTGCACCTAAGAAGCGGCCCCCGGGAGGATCGAGGTGATGAGACTCACGGGCCCGGCGGCTCCCTGCAGGGGCCCGCCGCGAGCCTGCGAGCGGTGGGGAGCAGGGAGTCCTTCTAGCATCGGTGCGTGCCGGTCCTGCCCGCTTCCTTCTCGCCCACGACCGTCTCGCGGGTCGCGCTGGCCAACGTGCTGGCCAACGGGGCGATCGTGCTGACCGGGGGCGTCGTCCGCCTCACCGGCTCCGGTCTCGGCTGCCCGACCTGGCCCCGGTGCACCACCGAGAGCTTCGTGACGACGCCGGAGATGGGCATCCACGGCGTCGTCGAGTTCGGCAACCGGTTGCTGACCTTCGTCCTCACCGTCCTGGCGGTCG
This sequence comes from Blastococcus carthaginiensis, assembly GCF_030731085.1. NCBI lineage: Bacteria > Bacillati > Actinomycetota > Actinomycetes > Geodermatophilales > Geodermatophilaceae > Blastococcus > Blastococcus carthaginiensis. The sequence goes on from NZ_JASNFN010000005.1 coordinate 56,357, forward strand.
CGCTCGTCGTCGTGGTGGTGCGCTCACCGCGCCGCGACCTGCGCCCCCTGGCGGTGGTCGCGTTCCTCGGCATCCCCGCGCAGGGGGCTGTCGGCGGCGTCACCGTCCTCACAGGTCTGAACCCGTGGACGGTCGCCGCGCACTTCCTCGTCTCCATGGGGCTGGTCGCGCTGACCACCGTGCTGTGGCTTCGGTCGCGCGAGCCCGGCGTCGGGGAACCGCTGCTGCGGCGCCCGGTCCGCCTCCTGGTCGGCGCGATCGCCGCGGCCACCGCGCTGGTGCTGGTCATGGGCACGGTGGTCACCGGCAGCGGGCCGCACAGCGGCGACCCCGCGGCCGGGCGCACCGGGCTGGATGCCGAGCTGGTCAGCCACCTGCACGCGGACGCCGTCTTCCTGCTCGTCGGGCTCACCGTCGCCCTGCTGGTTGCCCTGTACGCGACCGACTCCCCCGGCCGGGTCCGCCGGGCCGCACGCGACCTGCTGATCGTCCAGCTCGCGCAGGGCGTCGTCGGCTACGTGCAGTACTTCACCCACCTGCCGGTCCTGCTCGTGCTGCTTCACATGCTGGGCGCCGTGCTGATCACCGCGTACACGGCCCGCCTGGTGTGGTCGGTCCGCGGCCCGGCGTCAGAGCGGCCGCTGACCGCCCCCGTCGAGCCGGCGGTCGCCGCCCGCTGACCGGCGCAGAACGCTGAGCGTGTGCGCCCACGCCCGGTTCGGCCGCGGCCGAACCGGGCGTCAGCGCACCCCCTCCAGCAGGAGCCGTCGTCTGGCGGCGTGGACCGACCGGATCTCCCGGCGGCACTCCTCGGGCTCGTCGGTCAGCCGGCGGTAGCTGAAGCGGAGCGTCTGCCAGCCGGCGGTGGCGAGCAGCGCGTCGCGGCGGATGTCCCGCTCGCGCTGCTCCCTCGAACCGTGCCACGCGGCGCCGTCCATCTCGACGGCGAGCAGGACGTCGTCGTAGGCAGCGTCGAGGTGGTGGGTCCGGCCGCCGACGGTGACCGTCCGCTGCTGGGCGAACGGGGGCATCCCCGGTGCGCGGAGCACCTGGAGGCATCCTCAGATCTCGAGCTCGCTCTGGCAGCCGTCCGCGAGCAGCCCGACCAGCTCGGTGAGCGCCGCGCGCCCCGGCAGGCACGGCCGCCGCTCGATCTCGGCGGCCAGCTGCCACGGGAGGCACAGCCGTCGGCGCACGGCGGTGATCGCGGCGGCCCGGAGATCCGCCCGCTGCGTTCCGTGCGGCCGGCCCCAGGTGTCCACGACCGCGCGCTCGGCGCAGGTGACCGGCAGGCCGTCCACCCGGCGGAGCGGGTCGGTGACGTCGCGGCTGCGGTGGAGCACGACCCCGGCCGGTCCCCTGCCGCTGCGCGCCAGGTCGACGGTGAGGTGCACCGGGCCGCCCGGCGGGAGGAGCCCCCAGAGCGCGAGGGCGGTGTGGTGGCTGAGCACCCCGTCACACGCCTGCACCGCCGCCTCGACGCGGAGGCGCCAGTAGTCGGCGACGGCGGGGAGCGCGTAGACCCCCGGCTGTATGCGGCGGATCCGGCCGGCGGACACCCAGGCGGCCAGGGTCTTCCGGTTGATCCGGGCGGTGAGCGCCTCCGACGTCGCCCAGCCGTCGGGTCCGAGCAGCTCCGCGATGTCGTACGCCACCCCGCGACCCTGACCGGTCGGTAGGTCGCGTGGCGGCAGCGGTGTCGATCTGTGGACGGAGCAGGAGCGTGTGCGCCGAGGCCCGGTTCTGATCACAGGAACCGGGCGCCGGCGCACACGCTCGGCGGGCCAGGCTCAGACGATGGCGTCGACGACGATCGCGACCGACAGCAGCGACAGGTACGAGATAGAGACGTGGAACAGCTGCATCGGCTTCATCTCGCCGCCGCGCTTGATGCGGGCGAGCAGCCGGTGGGACTCGACGACGAACCAGGCACCCAGCAGCGCCGCGGGGATCGCGTAGCCCAGCCCGATGCCGTAGCCGGAGGCCACCGGCCAGAGCAGCAGCGACACGGCGACGGTGGCCCACGCCCAGGCGACCGACTGCCGGCCGACCGAGAGCGCGGTGGTCACCACGGGCAGCATCGGGACGTCGGCCCGGGCGTAGTCGTCCTTGAACCGCAGGGCCAGCGCCCAGAAGTGCGGCATCTGCCAGCAGAAGACGATCCCGAACACCACGACCGCCGGCCAGTCCAGCGACCCGGTCACCGCCGCCCACCCGATGAGCACCGGTGCCGCGCCGGGCACGCCGCCCCACTCGGTGCTGCGGCGCGTGTGCCGCTTGAACACCATCGTGTACAGGACGGCGTAGTAGAAGATCGCCGCCGCCGCGAGCACCGCCGCGAGCGGCGTCGTCGTCACCAGCAGCAGCACGATGGCGCTGACGGTGAGGACCGAGCCGAAGACCAGGGCGGCCCGCGGGGTGACCTCGCCGGTCACCAGCGGCCGATTCCGGGTGCGCTGCATCAACCGGTCGATGTCCCGGTCGAAGTAGCAGTTGAAGACGTTGGCCGCGCCGGCGGCGAAGGTCCCGCCGAGCAGCGTCCAGAAGAGCAGCGACAGCGACGGCCAGCCCCGGTCGGCCAGCATCATCGCCGGCACCGTGGTGATCAGCAGCAGTTCGATGATGCGCGGCTTGGTGAGGCCGACGTAGGCGCCGAGGCGGGCTCGGAGCCGGGTGGCGAGGCGGGGAGCAGGGGCGGCGGTGCGCTCGGACAGCACCGTCACCGGGTGCCCTCGTGCGCGGTCGCGCGCGGGCAGCAGGGCACCACGGGATCCCTTCGAACCGGGGGGCGGAACTCCCCCACTGTAGCCCCGGCCGGTCCGGAGGCCGGCGTGCGGCATGACCTCGGATGACTAGGGTTGATCACGTTGCTGCCGCCGGTGCAGCGGGTAGGGGCGACCCGACGACGCCGTTCCGCCCCGCGGTCCCGCACCAGCCCACCGGCGGCCGGCCGCGCCCGGGCACGACGTCAGGCCTACCTCGAGGGAGAACCGACCAGATGGACACGCGCAGCACCGGGCCGGAAGCGCCGGCCGAGGCCGCGACCGACGCGCCCACCGGCAGCCCGTCGCAGCCGCAGCCGACCCTCCCCCAGGATTTCGGCGACCTCGACCGCCGAGCCATCGACACCGCCCGCGTGCTCGCGATGGACGCCGTCCAGAAGGTCGGCAACGGCCACCCCGGCACCGCGATGAGCATGGCGCCGACGGCCTACCTGCTGTTCCACAAGTGGCTGCGGCACGACCCGAGCGACCCGAACTGGGTCGCCCGCGACCGGTTCGTCCTGTCCATGGGGCACTCCAGCCTGACGCTGTACGTGCAGCTGTTCCTCGCCGGTTACGGCCTCGAGGTGGAGGACCTGCAGGCGCTGCGGACCTGGGGGTCGAAGACCCCCGGCCACCCCGAGGTCAACCACACCCCGGGCGTCGAGACGACCACCGGCCCGCTGGGCCAGGGCGTCGGCAACGCCGTCGGCATGGCGATGGCCGCCCGCCGCGAGCGCGGGTTGCTCGACCCCGACGCCCCCGAGGGCGAGAGCCTCTTCGACCACACCATCTGGTGCTTCGCCTCCGACGGCGACATGGAGGAGGGCGTCAGCGGCGAGGCGTCGTCGCTGGCCGGCACGCAGAAGCTCGGCAACCTGGTGCTCGTCTACGACGACAACCGGATCTCGATCGAGGACGACACGACCGTCGCCTTCACCGAGGACGTCGCGGCCCGGTACGAGGCCTACGGCTGGCACGTGCAGACCGTGGACGACGGCGAGGACCTCGCCGCCGTGGACGCCGCCTTCGCCGCCGCGAAGGCCGAGACCGGCCGGCCGTCGTTCATCCAGCTGCGCACCATCATCGCCTGGCCGGCGCCGAACAAGCAGAACACCGGCGCCTCGCACGGTTCGGCGCTGGGCGACGACGAGGTCCGCGCCACCAAGGAGATCCTCGGATTCGACCCCGAGCGCACCTTCCAGGTCGACGACGACGTGCTGGCCCACGCCCGCTCGGTGGTGGAGACCGGCCGCACCGCCCGCGCGGAGTGGGACGAGGCGTTCGCCGCCTGGGAGCAGGCCAACCCCGAGGGCGCCGCGCTGCTGGCCCGCATGCGCGAGCGCCGGCTGCCGGACGGCTGGGCCGAGGGGCTGCCGTCCTTCCCCGCCGACGAGAAGGGTGTCGCCACCCGGAAGGCCTCGGGCAAGGTGCTGGCCGAGCTCTACCCGCGGCTCCCCGAGCTGTGGGGCGGCTCCGCCGACCTGGCCGAGAGCAACAACACCGCGGTGGAGGGCGAACCGTCGTTCCTGCCCGCCGACCGCCAGACGAAGATGTGGTCCGGTGGGCCCTACGGCCGCACCATCCACTTCGGCGTCCGCGAGCACGCCATGGGCGCGGTGATGAACGGCATCGCCCTGCACGGCGGCACCCGCGTGTACGGCGGCACGTTCCTCACCTTCTCCGACTACATGCGCGGCGCGGTGCGGCTGGCCGCGCTCATGCAGCTCCCGGTCACCTACGTCTGGACCCACGACTCGATCGGGCTGGGTGAGGACGGGCCGACCCACCAGCCGATCGAGCACCTCGCCGCGCTGCGCGCCATCCCGGGGCTCGACGTCGTCCGGCCCGCGGACGCCAACGAGGTCGCCGTCGCCTGGCGCACGATCCTGGAGAACAACGACCGGCCGGCCGGGCTGCTGCTGTCCCGGCAGAACCTGCCGGTCTTCGACCGGGAGCAGCTCGGCTCGGCCGAGGGCGTGGCCCGCGGCGCCTACGTCCTGGCCGAGGCCTCCGGCGGGAGCCCCGAGGTGATCCTGATGGGCACCGGCTCGGAGGTGCAGATCGCCGTCGCCGCGCGCGAGCGGCTGGAGGCCGACGGCGTCCCGACCCGCGTGGTCTCGGTCCCCTGCGTCGAGTGGTTCGCCGACCAGGACCAGAGCTACAAGGACGAGGTGCTCCCGCCCTCGGTCCGCGCCCGTGTGAGCGTGGAGGCCGGCGTGCCCATGGGCTGGCGCGAGTTCGTCGGCGACGCCGGGCGGATCGTCGGGCTCACCCACTACGGCGCCAGCGCCGCCTACACCGTGCTCTACGAGGAGTTCGGGCTGACCGACGAGGCGGTCGTCGCCGCGGCACGGGAGAGCCTCGAGGCCGCCCGCTCGGGGGACGCCGTCCCCGCCGGTCCGGTCGCCGCCACCGGCGGGCTCCCCCAGGCCACCGGCGATCGCTGAAAGCCACCCTTCCTCCCACGCCTCTCGGGCTCGGCGCGGGAACCCGGAGGGGGCCGTTCCAGAACCTCACCAGGAAGGCACCTGACATGGCACAGAACGAGAACCTGGCCGAGCTGTCGTCCGCAGGGGTCGCCGTCTGGCTCGACGACCTCTCGCGGGACCGGATCCGCAGCGGCAACCTGCAGTCGCTGGTCGACGAGCACTCCATCGTCGGAGTCACCACGAACCCGACGATCTTCGCCGCGGCGATCAGCGGCTCGGACTCCTACGACGACCAGCTGCACGCCCTCGCCGTCCGCAAGGTGAGCGTCGAGGAGGCGCTGCGCACCGTCACGGCGGCCGACGTGCGCGATGCCTGCGACCTGCTGGCACCGGTGGCCCAGCGGCAGCCCGGCGACGGCCGCGTGTCGCTGGAGGTCGCCCCCGGCCTGGCCCACGACACCGACGCGACCGCCGCGGAGGCGGCCCACCTGTGGTGGCTGGTCGACCGCCCCAACCTGTTCATCAAGATCCCGGCCACCGAGGCCGGGCTGCCGGCGATCACCGAGACCATCGCCAACGGCATCAGCGTCAACGTCACGCTGATCTTCAGCCTCGAGCGGTACGAGGCGGTCATGGACGCCTACCTCGCCGGTCTGGAGAAGCGGGTCGCCGAGGGCGGCTCGCTCGAGGGCATCGCCTCGGTGGCGTCGTTCTTCGTGTCGCGGGTCGACAGCGAGATCGACAAGCGCCTCGACGCGGCCGGCGCGGAGGCGTCGCTGAAGGGCAAGGCCGGCATCGCCAACGCCCAGCTGGCCTACCAGGCCTACGAGGAGGTCTTCTCCAGCGACCGCTGGAAGGCCCTCCAGGCGCAGGGCGCGGTCGCGCAGCGCCCGCTGTGGGCCTCGACCGGCGTCAAGAACCCCGAGTACTCGGACACGATGTACATCAGCGAGCTGATCGCCCCCGGCACGGTGAACACCATGCCGGAGAAGACGCTCATGGCCTACGCCGACCACGGCTCCCCCGGCAACCCGGTGCAGAAGTCCTACGACGACGCCGCGGGGGTCATGCAGGCCGTGCGCGACGCCGGGGTGGACCTCGACGACGTCTTCCGGGTGCTGGAGGAGGAGGGCGTGCAGAAGTTCGTCGACTCCTGGGACGAGCTCACCGACTCGGTCCGCACCGAGCTGGAGGACAAGGCGTGAAGCTCGCGGTCACCCGCACCGGCCTGGACGTCCCCGAGCCGCTGCGGACCCGGCTCGAGCAGGACGACGTCGTCGCCCGCCTGGTCCGCAAGGACGCGACGCTGTGGGGCCCCGACGCCGAGAGCGAGGCCGCCGTGCGGTTGGGGTGGCTGGACCTGCCGGCCACCTCGCGGTCGCTGCTCGCCTCGCTCGCCGAGCTCCGCGCCGAGCTCGTCGCCGAGGGGCTGGACCGCATCGTGCTGTGCGGCATGGGCGGCTCGTCGCTGGCCCCGGAGGTCATCTGCCGCACCGCCGGCGTACCGCTGGTCGTGCTCGACACCACCGACCCGGGCCAGCTGCTGTCGGCCATGACCGAGCTGGAGCGCACCGTCGTGGTGGTCAGCTCCAAGTCCGGCGGCACGGTCGAGACCGAGAGCCAGCGGCGGGCGTTCGTCGCCGCGTTCGCCCGCGCCGGTCTCGACGAGCGCCAGATCGGCGCGCGCTTCGTCGTCGTCACCGACCCCGGCTCCCCGCTGGCCGATACGGCCTCGGCCATGGGTGCCCGGGCGGTGTTCCTCGCCGACCCCACCGTCGGCGGGCGGTACAGCGCTCTGTCGGCCTTCGGGCTGGTCCCCTCCGCGCTCGCCGGTGCCGATGTCGCCGCGCTGGTCGACGACGCCGAGCAGCTGGCCGAGCGGCTCGCCGAACCGGGCAACGCGGCGATGGAGCTGGGCGCGGCGCTGGGCGCGGCGTTCCACGCCGGCCGCGACAAGCTCGCCCTCGCCGACGCCGGGGAGACGCCCGTCGAGGGCTTCGGCGACTGGGCCGAGCAGCTCATCGCCGAGTCGACGGGCAAGGAGGGGCGCGGCATCCTGCCCGTCGTGCTCGAGTCCCCCGAGGCACCCGGCAGCTCGGGGCCCGACGTGCTGCTGGGCCTGGTCGGCGCCGGCCCCAGCGGTGCCGGCCCGGCGGTCGGCGTCACCGGGCCGCTCGGCGCGCAGTTCCTCGGCTGGGAGTACGCCACCGCGGTCGCCGGGCGGGTGCTGGGCATCAACCCCTTCGACCAGCCCAACGTGACCGAGAGCAAGGAGAACACCCAGGCGATCCTCGCCGCCGGGCTGCCCGACGAGCAGCCGGAGGCCACGATCGGTGCGGTGGAGATCCGCGGCACCGCTGCGGTGCTCCGGGGGGTCGACCTCTCCTCCCACGACGGGCTGTCGCTGACGCTGGACGCCCTCCTGGCGGCCGTCCCGCCCCGCGGCTACCTGGCGGTCATGGCCTACCTGGACCGCCTCCGGGACGCCCGTGCCGCCGAGGTACGCACCGCGCTGGCGCAGCGCACCGAGCAGGCGGTCACCTTCGGGTGGGGCCCCCGCTTCCTGCACTCCACCGGGCAGTACCACAAGGGCGGCCCGCAGGTCGGTGTCTTCCTGCAGATCACCGGTGCGCTGGACGAGGACGTGCCGGTGCCCGACCAGCAGTACACCTTCGGCACGCTGCAGGCGGCGCAGGCCGCGGGCGACCGCAAGGCGCTGGCCGACCGCGACCGTCCGCTGCTGCACCTGCACCTCACCGATCGGGCGGCGGGCATCGACCAGCTGCTCACCGCGCTGCACTGCTGAACACCGGCGAGCCGGCCGGGGAGCCGCCGCTCGACCCGCGCCCGATCCACCCTGCCGTCCGGTCCGCCGGACCGGACGGCGGGTTCCCCCGACCACGAGGACGGACGATGACTCTCTCCCCGCTGCGCGGCCCGCTCGTGTCCCTCTCCACCCTGCGCCGCCCGCTCGTGCCCCTCTCCCGGCTGCGCGGCCCGCGATGATCCCCAACCCGCTGCGCGACCCCCGGGACCGGCGGCTGCCCCGGGTACCCGAGCCGTGCGCCCTGGTCGTCTTCGGCATCACCGGTGACCTGGCGCGCAAGAAGCTCCTCCCCGCCGTCTACGACCTCGCCAACCGGGGCCTGCTGCCCACGAACTTCGCCCTGCTCGGCTTCGCCCGCCGCGACTGGGGGGACACCGAGTTCGCCGAGCTCGCCCGCGACGCGATCCGGCAGCACGCCCGGACCCCGTGGCGCGAGGAGGTGTGGGAGCGGCTGGCCGGCAGCGTCCACTTCGTGCAGGGCTCGTTCGACGACGACACCGCGTTCGACGAGCTGGCCGGGGCCCTCGGTGAGCTGGAGGGCTCCCACGGCATCGGCGGCAACGCGGCGTTCTACCTGTCGATCCCGCCGTCGATGTTCCCCGTGGTGCTCAAGCAGATGCAGCGCACCGGCATGGCCGAGAACACCCCCGGCCGGTGGCGCCGCGTCGTCGTCGAGAAGCCGTTCGGCACCGACCTGGCCTCCAGCCGGGAGCTCAACGCCCTCGTCGACTCCGTCTTCAGCGCCGACGACGTCTTCCGCATCGACCACTACCTGGGCAAGGAGACGGTCCAGAACCTGCTGGCGCTGCGGTTCGCCAACAGCCTGTTCGAGCCGATCTGGAACGGCCACCACGTGGACTCGGTGCAGATCACCATGGCCGAGGACGTCGGGATCGGTGGCCGGGCGAGCTTCTACGAGAAGACCGGCGCCGCCCGCGACGTGCTGCAGAACCACCTGCTGCAGCTGCTGGCGCTGACCGCGATGGAGGAGCCGGTCGAGTTCTCGGCGGAGGAGATCCGCACCGAGAAGCTCAAGGTGCTGCGGGCCGTCTCACTGCCCGAGGACCTCGCCACCTCCGCGATCCGCGGGCAGTACGAGCAGGGCTGGCTCGCCGGCCAGCGGGCGAAGGGCTACCGCCAGGAGGACGGCGTCGCCGACGACTCCACCACCGAGACCTACGCCGCCGTCCGGCTCGGCGTGGAGACCCGCCGCTGGGCCGGCGTGCCGTTCTACCTGCGCGCCGGGAAGCGGCTGCCCCGCCGGGTCACCGAGATCGCCCTGGTCTTCAAGCGCGCGCCGCACCTCCCCTTCGCCGACACCGACACCGAGGAGCTGGGCAACAACCAGCTCGTCGTCCGCGTCCAGCCCGACGAAGGGGTCACCCTCAAGTTCGGGTCGAAGGTTCCGGGCAGCGTGATGGAGGTCCGGGACGTGTCCATGGACTTCCTCTACGGCGAGCAGTTCACCGAGACCAGCCCCGAGGCCTACGAGCGGCTGCTGCTCGACGTGCTGCTCGGGGACGCCACGCTGTTCCCGCGCAACGCCGAGGTCGAGGCCTCCTGGGCGGTGATCGACCCGCTCGAGGAGTTCTGGGCGGGGTCCGACCCCGAGCCCTACCGGGCCGGTGAGTGGGGGCCGCGCGCGGCCGACGCGATGCTGGCCGCCGAGGGCCGCCGCTGGCGGCGACCGTGACCGCCCCGCGCACCACCAGGCCGCAGCCGCGAGCGGAGGAGACCCCGTGACCACCCTCTGGGACACCACCGGATCCGCGGTGGTCAAAGAACTGGCCGCCCAGCGCCGCACGGGCGGCGCCGTCCTCTCCGGCGTGGCCCTGACCCTGGTGGTCGTGGCCGACGAGAGCCGGGTCGCCGAGGCCGAGGAGGCCGCCACCCATGCGGCGGAGATGCACCCCTGCCGGCTGCTCGTCGTCGTCCGCCGCCAGATCGACGCACCGGTCCCCCGCCTCGACGCCGAGGTGCAGATCGGGGGGCGGCTGGGCCCGGGCGAGGCGGTGGTCATGCGGATGTACGGCCGCCTGGCCCTGCACGCCGAGTCCGTCGTCCTCCCGCTGCTGGCCGCCGACGCGCCGGTCGTCGCCTGGTGGCACGCGCCCGCGCCCGACCGGCTGGCCACCGACGCGCTGTCCGTCGTCGCCGACCGCCGGGTCACCGACAGCTCCCTCGCGGACGACCCGCTGGAGGCCCTGCGCACCCGCGGGCAGGACTACGTGCCCGGCGACACCGACCTGGCGTGGACCCGCGGCACGGCCTGGCGGGCCACCCTGACCTCCACCCTCGACGCCGTGGCCGGGCGCCGCGGAGAACCGGTCCGGGTGCTCGGCGGCCGGCTCACCGGCGCTCCGCGGAACCCGACCGCGCAGCTGCTGGCCGGGTGGCTGTCCTCCCGCGCCGGGTGCCCGGTCGACATCGAGGCCGGGCAGCGGTCCGCCGGCCCCTCGGGCGTGGAGGAGGTGACGCTGCGGCTGGACCAGGACGAGGAGGTCCGGGTCGCCGCCGACCACCGCGGCGGGGCGGTCATCACGCAGCCCTACCGGCCGGACTCGACCGTCGCCCTCTCGGAACGCGTGCTGGGCGACCTGCTCAGCGAGGAGCTGCGCCGGCTCGATCCCGACGAGCCCTACGCCGACGCGCTCTCCTCCGCCACCGGCCTCGCCGGCCTGGCGGAACGCGCGCGCTCGCGCCAGCACATCTGGTTCGACCCCGCCGAGTCCGACGAGGAGGACGAGCGGCTGGCACCCACCGTGCCCGGCGACTCCGACGACTCCGACGAGGCCGCTCTCGGCGGGGAGCGGGACGCCGAGGAGCCCGCACCCGCCGACGTCCGACCAGGGAGGACCTCGTGACCCACTCCCCCGGCGACCGCGTCGCCGCCGAGCTCGCCGCCGGAGGGCCGCCCCCCGACGTCGTGATCGAACCCGACGCCGACCGGCTGGCCCGCGCCGTCGCCGAGGCGCTCGTCGCCCGGCTCGCGGCCGCCCAGGCGGTGCACGGCACCGCATCGGTCGTGCTGACCGGCGGCGGCATCGGCATCGCCGTACTGGAACGGGTGGCCGGCCTGGCCGTGGAGCCGGTGCGGGAGACCGTCGACTGGACCGCGGTCGACGTCTGGTGGGGCGACGAGCGCTTCGTCCCGGCCGGGGACGCCGAGCGCAACGACGGGCAGGCCCGCACCGCCCTGCTGAACCGCGTCGGCCTCCCCGCGGAGCGGGTGCACGCGATGCCGGCCGCGGACTCCGGCCCCGGTTCACCCGAGGAAGCGGCCGAAACCTACCTGGCCGAACTGCGCGCGCACGCGCCCGACGGCGCCGACCTGCCGCGCTTCGACGTGCTGCTGCTCGGCATGGGACCCGAGGGCCACACTGCGTCGATCTTCCCCGGCTCCCCCGCGGTCCGTGACGAGCGACCGGTGCTCGCGGTGCGCGACTGCCCCAAGCCACCGCCCACCCGCGTCAGCCTCAGCTACCCGGCGATCAACAGCGCCGAGGAGATCTGGATGGTCGTCTCCGGCGAGGGCAAGGCCGAGGCCGTGGCCGCGGCCCTGGGTGGCGCCGACCCCGTCGACCTCCCGGCCGCCGGGGTGCGCGGCACGCGCGCCACCCGCTGGCTGCTGGACGCCGGTGCCGCGTCGCGGCTACCGCGGTCGGGGGGCTGACTCAGCCGCCGCGCCGCACGCGCAGCCGGTCGAGGGCCTCCTCGAGCAGGGCGTCGCCGTCGGCGTCGCTGCGCCGCTCGCGCACGTAGGCCAGGTGGGTCTTGTAGGGCTCGATCCGCGGCTCCGGCGGCGGGGCGGTCCGGTCCTGCCCGGCGGGCAGCCCGCAGCGCGGGCAGTCCCACAGCTCGGGCACCTCGGCCTCGCTCGCGAGCACCACGCGGGTCTCGTGCCCGTTGGCGCACCAGAAGGGGATCCGCCGGCGGGGCGCGGACTCGCCGCGCTCCGCCTCTCCGACCGGACCCGCTCCGACCCGGGTGCCCCGGATCGCATTCCCACCAGCCACGTGTGCCCCCTGATAGTCCGTCCGGGCGCGGCGACGCCGACCGCCGCGGGAGGAGTCTAGGGCCTGGTGGGGCGCATCCCGGTCACGTTTGCGTGCCGGTTGTGAGCCGGCCCACCCGCGCGTGAGGTCAGGGGGTGACCTTGATCAGGATGCCGAGGCCGACGATGCACACGGTCCAGACCAGCGCCGTCAGCACGGTCAGCCGGTTGAGGTTCTTCTCGACCACCGACGACCCGGAGAGCGAGGAGGAGACCGAGCCGCCGAACATCGAGGACAACCCGCCCCCCTTGCCGCGGTGCAGCAGGATGAGCACCACGAGCAGCAGGCTGCTGAGGACCAGCAGCACGTTGAGGACCAGCTCCATTGACCTCTCCGGAAGGTTGTCGGCGACCGGCGACGGCCGCCAGCTCTGTGTTCGAGCGTAGCCGACGGGCGGGGGTGCCCCGGTCAGCGGACGCCGGCGGTGGCGACGTCGTAGCCGTCGTAGGGCCGCATGACCAGCCCGTTGCGCAGCCGCTGCCCCGCCAGCAGCTGGATCCGGGTCTCAGCCAGGGGCACGTAGGCCGCCCGGGCCTGCGCCGCCGCGGCGACCTCGGCCCACTCGGCGTCGCCGGCCCGCGCCCGGTCGACCAGCGCGTCGATCTCCGGGTCGGCCAGCCGTGCGTAGTTCGGGTTGCCCACCCGGGCGATGCTGCGCGTGTCGACCAGCGGCACCAGGAACGACCCGGGCGTCGGGAAATCGGCGGTGCGGGTGGCGAGGACGAGCCCGTAGCCGCTGGCGGCGACGTTGTCGGGGTTGCCGACGTCGGTGGCGTAGAAGGCCGCCGGGTCCAGCGGGCGGACCTCGACGTCGATCCGGACCTCGGCGAGCTGGGCGGCGATCTCCTCGGCGACCGCGACGCTGCTGCTCACGTCGGGCACCGCCAGGACGGTGGCGAACCCGTCGGGCCGCCCGCAGTCCTCCAGGGCGGCGCGGGCGGCGTCGAGGTCCGGTTCCTGCTCGCCGCCGTCGGGTCCGCCGGGCAGCGCCCGGGGCCACAGCGAGCTGCTGCGCACCGCGTCGACCGCGCCGCCGAGCGCAGCCTGGACACCGCGCCGGTCGACGGCGGCGGCGACGGCGGCCCGGCAGCCGGCGTCGTCCATCGGCGCGACGTCGGTGGGGAGCGCGAGCAGGCGCACGGCGCCGGTGGTGATGTCGTCCACCCGGTCCATCAGCTCCTCGCCACCGTCGCCGGCCAGGCGGGCCGTCGTGGCCGGCATGACCCCGGTGCCCGAGATGTCGAGGTCGGCCGAGCCGGCCAGCAGCGCCTGGTCGCGGGCCAGGCCGGAGAGCCCCGTGCGCACCACGACGCTGTCGGGCAGCGCCGTGCGCACCTCGTCGGTGGCCGGGTCCCACTCGGGGTTGCGCTCCAGCAGGATGCCGGTCTCCGGATCCACCGAGGAGATCGCGTAGGGGCCCGAGGACACCGGGTCGGCGCCGTACTCGCCGCGGGTGTCGGCCTCCGCCGGCACGGGGCTGGCCGACGGCAGGGCCAGCACGTAGGGCAGGTCCGGCTGCGGGACGCGCAGCCGGAAGACGACCGTGCGGTCGTCGGGCGTCTCGATCGAGCTCAGGACGGGGTCGTCCTCCTCGGTGGAGTACGGCCCCGGGTAGGGGTTGGCCGGGTCGTCGAGCAGGCCCACCAGGTAGGTGGGGCCACCGACGATCACGTCGGAGGCGAACGACCGCTGGATGCCGTACTTCACGTCGCCGCTGGTGATCGGCCGGCCGTTCTCGAAGCGGACCCCCTCCTTGAGGGTGAACGTCCAGCTCAGCCCGTCCTCGGAGACGGTGCCGAGGTCGGTGGCCAGGTCGGGCACCAGCTCGGTCGTCCCGCCGGGCGCGCTGGAGAACGTCACCAGGGTGCGGGCGTAGAGCCGCATCAGGTTCCACACGCCGGGCAGGTAGGAGCGCTGCGGGTCCAGGCTGTCCAGCGCGGGTGCGACCACCCGCAGCGTGCCGCCACGCTCCTCCGACGGCGACCGGACGCCCTCGACACCGGCATCGGGACCGTCGGCGAGCACCGGCACGTCGGCCCGCCCGCCCGTGCCACCGAGGCAGCTGACGGCGAGGACGACGACCAGCGCGATGGCGGCGGCCGAGCCCAGCAGGCGCCGCGGCGACCAGCCCCGGGCCCAGGGCGGGAGCCGGTCGGTCATGCGCTCTCGCGTCGAAGGCTCCACCTGCTGCCCACCCCCATCCGTGTCCGGCCGGGAGCGGGCAGCAGGGTTCAGCTACCGCCCGCGGCGATCCGGCAGATCTGCGCGAATTCGTCGGCGTCCAGGCTGGCCCCACCGACGAGTGCACCGTCGATGTCCGCGCCGGCCAGGATCCCGGCCGTGTTCGCGGCCTTCACCGACCCGCCGTAGAGGATACGGACGCCCAACCCCGTCTCGCCGCCGAATCGCTCGGCGAGCCGCGCCCGCAGCGCCCCGCAGACCTCCTGCGCATCCTCCGGCGTGGCCACCTCGCCGGTGCCGATGGCCCACACCGGCTCGTAGGCGATCACGAAGGCGCCGCCCGGTGCCGCCACCTGCTCGGCGGTGAACCCCTCCAGCGCGGCGTCCAGCTGCCGGGTGCAGTGGGCGACGTGCTCGCCGGCCCTGCGGACGTCGAGCCCCTCCCCCACGCACAGGATCGGCACGAGGCCGTGCCGCACCGCCGCCTGCACCTTCGCGGCGACGACCGCGTCGTCCTCGGCGTGCAGCGCACGCCGCTCGGAGTGCCCCACGGTCACGTACCCGCAGGCCAGCGCGCTCAGCATGGCCCCGCTGACCTCACCGGTGTAGGCGCCGGAGTCCTGGGCGGAGAGGTCCTGGGCGCCGTAGCCGATGTCGAGCTTGTCGCCGGCCACCAGCGTCTGCACGCTGCGCAGGGCGGTGAACGGCGGGAGGACGACGACCTCGGCGGCCTCGAGCTCCTCCTCCTTGAGCGAGAACACGACCTTCTGGACCAGCCCGATGGCCTCCAGGTGGGTCATGTGCATCTTCCAGTTGCCGGCGATCAGCGGCCGGCGGCCCTCGCGGGCCGGGGTGGGCCGGGTGCGTGCCATGTCCGCTCCTCGCTCAGTCGGCCAGCACCGCGAGGCCCGGGAGGTCCCGGCCCTCGAGGTACTCCAGCGACGCGCCGCCACCGGTGCTGATGTGCCCGTACGTGCTCTCGTCGAGGCCCAGCGCCCGCACCGCGGCCGCCGAGTCCCCGCCGCCCACGACCGACAGCCCGTCGACGGCGGAGACCGCCTGCGCCACGCCGCGGGTGCCCGCCTGGAACGGCGCCAGCTCGAAGACGCCCATGGGCCCGTTCCAGAACACCGTGCGGGCGTCGCCCAGCGTGGTGCCGAACAGCTCGACGGTCCGCGGGCCGACGTCCAGGCCCATCTGGTCGTCGGGGATGGCGTCGACCGGCACGGTGGTGGTCGGGGCGTCCGCGCTGAACTCCGGCGCGCAGACGACGTCCACCGGCAGGACGATGCGGTCGCCGGCCTCGGCCAGCAGCCGGCGGCAGGTCTCCACCTGGTCGGCCTCCAGCAGCGACTTCCCGACTCCATGGCCCTGCGCGGCGAGGAAGGTGAAGCACATCCCGCCGCCGACGAGCAGCCGGTCGACCTTGGGCAGCAGCGCCTCGATGACCGCGAGCTTGTCGCTGACCTTGGACCCGCCCAGCACCACCACGTAGGGCCGCTCCGGCTCCGTGGTCAGCCGGGTGAGCACCTCGAGCTCGCGGGCGACCAGCCGTCCGGCGGAGTGCGGGATCCGCTCGGCGACGTCGAAGACCGAGGCGTGCGCACGGTGCACCGCACCGAACGCGTCGTCCACGTAGACGTCGGCCAGCGCCGCGAGCCGGTCGGCGAGCGCACCCCGCTCGGCGTCGTCCTTGCTCGTCTCGGCGGCCTCGAAGCGGACGTTCTCCAGCAGCAGCACGTCGCCGTCACCGAGGGCGGCCGCCTTCTCGCGGGCGTCCTCCCCGGCCACGTCGGCGGCCAGCGGCACGGTCGTGCCGAGCAGCTCGCCGAGGCGGGCAGCCACCGGCGCGAGCGAGAACTGCGGGTCGGGCGTGCCCTTGGGGCGGCCCAGGTGCGCCGCCACGACCACACGGGCCCCGGCCTCCCGCAGCGCCTGCAGGGTCGGCAGGCTGGCGCGGATCCGGCCGTCGTCGGTGATCGCGCCGGTCTTCTTGTCCAGCGGGACGTTCAGGTCGGCGCGCAGGAGCACGCGCCGACCCGAGACACCCTCGGCGATGAGGTCGTCGACGGAGCGCATCAGAGGGACTTGCCCACCAGGGTGGTGAGGTCGACGAGGCGGTTGGAGTAGCCCCACTCGTTGTCGTACCAGCCCAGCACCTTGACCATCGGCCCGAAGACCTTGGTCAGCGTGGCGTCGTAGATGCACGACGAGGGGTCGGTGACGATGTCCGAGGAGACGATCGGCGCGTCCGTGTAGGTGAGATACTTGCCCAGCGGGCCGGCGGCGGCCTCGCGGTAGGCGGCGTCGATCTCGTCGGCCGAGGCCTCGCGGGAGACCTGGACGGTGAGGTCGGTGGCCGAGCCCGTGGGGACGGGCACGCGGATGGCGTAGCCGTCCAGCTTGCCCTTGAGCTCCGGCAGGACCAGGCCGATCGCCTTCGCGGCGCCGGTGGAGGTCGGCACCATGTTGAGGGCGGCGGCGCGGGCACGGCGCAGGTCCTTGTGCGGGCCGTCCTGCAGGTTCTGGTCGGCGGTGTAGGCGTGGATGGTGGTCATCAGGCCGCGCTCGATGCCGAAGGCGTCGTTGAGCACCTTGGCCAGCGGCGCGAGGCAGTTCGTGGTGCAGGAGGCGTTGCTGATGATCGTCTGCGAGCCGTCGTACAGGTCGTCGTTCACGCCCATGACGATCGTGATGTCGTCGTCGGTGGCCGGCGCGGAGATGATGACCTTCTTGGCCCCACCGGCGTCGACGTGCTTGCGGGCGTCGGCGGCCTTGGTGAAGAAGCCGGTCGACTCGACGACGACGTCGACGCCGAGGTCGCCCCAGGGCAGGTTGGCCGGGTCGCGCTCGGAGAGGACCTTCATGGTCGTCCCGCCGATCTTGATGCCCTCGCCGTCGGCGGCGACGTCCTCCTTGAGGACGCCCAGGATGCTGTCGTACTTCAGCAGGTGGGCCAGGGCCTCGTTGCTGGTGAGGTCGTTGACCGCCACGATCTCGATGTCCTGACCGCTGGCCGCGGCGGCCCGCCAGAAGTTGCGGCCGATCCGGCCGAATCCGTTGATGCCTACCCGGACCGTCACTGCAGACCTCCCATGGGAACCGTCACGTCGGTTGCCGCGCTGACCGCGCGGCCTCGCTCCGTGCAGACCCTATCGGTCGCGGTGGGAGGCGGCTCCCGCTCCCTGTTGATCAGGTCACCTGATCGTTCCGGGTCCTGGCTCAGCTCCGACGCTGAGCCAGGACCCCCCACGGTGAGCCAGGACGCCGGGACGGCCGGGTGACGTGCTGGAACTGCCTCGTCCCGGGACCCGCAGGTGACGTGCTGGAACAGCCCCGCTGCAGGGCCGCGCCGCGAGCGTGCGAGGCGGTTCGGGGCAGCGAAGCCTTGTTACTGCGCCAGCATGTCGTCGGTGACGACGGACTCCGTGTCCGGGATGCCGAGGTCCTTGGCGCGCTTGTCCGCCATGGCCAGCAGCCGCCGGATGCGGCCGGCGACCGCGTCCTTGGTCATCGGGGGGTCGGCCCGCTGGCCGAGCTCCTCCAGCGAGGCCTGCCCGAACTCCAGGCGGAGCCGGCCGGCGACCAGCAGGTGCTCGGGGGCGTCCTCGCCGAGGATCTCCAGCGCCCGCTCCACCCGCGCGCTCGCGGCGACGGCGGCCCGCGCGGACCGGCGCAGGTTGGCGTCGTCGAAGTTCGCCAGGCGGTTGGCGGTGGCCCGCACCTCGCGGCGCATCCGCCGCTCCTCCCAGGCCAGCACCGCGTCGTGCGCACCCATCCGCGTGAGCAGCGCGCTGATCGCGTCGCCGTCCCGCACGACCACCCGGTCGGCGCCGCGCACCTCGCGGGCCTTGGCGGCGATGCCCAGCCGGCGGGCCGCGCCGACGAGCGCCATGGCGGCCTCCGGGCCGGGGCAGGTGACCTCCAGCGAGGACGACCGGCCGGGCTCGGTCAGCGAGCCGTGGGCGAGGAAGGCACCCCGCCAGGCCGCCTCGGCATCGTTGATGCTGCCGGAGACGACGGCCGGCGGGAGGCCGCGCACCGGGCGGCCGCGCTGGTCGACCAGGCCGGTCTGGCGGGCCAGCCCTTCCCCGTGCTTGGCGATGCGGACGAGGTAGCGCACGCCCCGGCGGATGTTCCCGCCCGCGAGCACGCTCACGCCGCTGGTGTAGCCGTAGACCTCGCTGATGTCCCGGCGCAGCCGTCGGGCGACCGAGCCGGTGTCCAGCTCGGCCTCGATGACCACGCGGCCACCCACGATGTGCAGGCCGCCGGAGAACCGCAGCAGCGCGGTCACCTCGGCCTTGCGCTCGGAGGTCTTCGTGCACTCCACCCGGGAGAGCTCGTCCTTCACCATGGCGGTCATCGCCATGCCGTCCACCCCCACGTTCCCCCGGAGGTTCCCGCCCCCGCAGTCCGGGTCAGCGTCATGTACGCCGTCCCCTCTCCCCCTCGTGCCGGCCGATCGGCCGTCCACCTGGTACCCGCTCGCATCCCGCTACCCGTTCACCGCATCCCGACCACGGAGGCCAGGGCCGCGGCCAGGCGCCCCGGGTCGTGCCGCGGCGCTCCGTCCGGCTCGGCGACCGGCGCCAGCAGCAGCTCGGCACCGCACCCGCGGACCGCGTCAAGCAGACCACGGCGGTCAACCACCGACTCCACGTCCGCGATCACGGTGTGCAACGCCACTCCGTCCAGATGGGCCTGCAGCACGGCCAGGTGCTCCTCCGGGGAGAAGCCGTCCGTCTCGCCGGGCTGCGGTTCCAGGTTGAGCACCACCACCACCCGCGCACCGGTCGCCGCCAGCGCCGCGCGGAGCCGGGGCACGAGCAGGTGCGGCAGCACCGAGGTGTACCAGGATCCGGGGCCCAGCGAGACCAGGTCGGCCGCGGCGATGGCGTCGAGCACCGCCGGGTGCACCACCGGATCGGCCGGCGCGAGCCGGATCTCCCGGACCCGCCCCGGGGTCGCGGCGATCGCCACCTGGCCGCGGATGGTGCGCACCCGGGCGGGGTCGTCGCGGTCGGCGGTCTCCACCCGGGCGACCAGGTCGAGCGGTTCGTCGGCCATGGGCAGCACCCGGCCGGAGGCCCCGACCAGCGAGCACAGCTCGTCGAGGGCCCGGACGGTGTCGCCGCCGTACATCTCGGTCAGCCCGGTGAGCAGCAGGTTGCCGACCGGGTGGCCCGCGAGCACGCCGCTGCCGCCGAAGCGGTGCTGGAACAGCGCGGCGAGGGTCTGCTCGCGCTCGGCCTCCCCGGCGAGCGCGGCCAGGGCCATCCGCAGGTCACCCGGGGGCAGCACGGGCATCTCGCGCCGGATCCGCCCCGACGACCCGCCGTCGTCGGCCACCGTCACCACGGCGGTCAGCTCCGGGGTGATCCGCCGCCAGGCCGCCAGCGCCGCGGCGAGCCCGTGGCCGCCGCCGAAGGCGACCACCCGGGGCGGCCGCCCCGCGATCGTCGTCCGCACCACTACTCGCGCCCCAGGTCGCGGTGCCGGGCCACGGCCGCGATGCCCTCGGCGTGCAGCCGGCGCGCGAACTCCTCGGCGATCGCCACGCTGCGGTGCTTGCCGCCGGTGCAGCCGACGGCGAGCGTGAGGTAGCGCTTGCCCTCGCGCCGGTAGCCGGGCAGCAGCAGCCTCAGCACCTCGGTGTAGCGGTCCAGGAAGTCGCCGGCGTCCTCCTGCCCGAGGACGTAGTCGCGGACGTCTGCGTCGCGCCCGGTGTGCTCCCGCAGCTCCGGCACCCAGTGCGGGTTGGGCAGGAAGCGGGCGTCGACCACGAGGTCGGCGTCCAGCGGCAGGCCGTACTTGAAACCGAAGCTCATCACGGTCGCGGTGAGCGGCGGGGTGCGGCCGTCGCGCGCGAAGGCGTTCTCCAGCGTGGCGCGCAGCTGGTGCACGTTGAGGTCGCTGGTGTCGACCCAGAGGTCCGCCTCGCCGGCGATGCCGGTGAGCAGGGCGCGCTCCTCGGTGATGCCGTCGGTGAGGGTGCCGTTGCCCTGGAGCGGGTGCTCCCGGCGGTTGGACTCGTAGCGGCGGACCAGCACCTCGTCACGGGCGTGGACGTACATCACCCGCGGCCGGTGCCCCGCTGCCGACAGGAGCCGGATGGCCTCCTCCAGGTCGCTGGAGAACGCCCGGCTGCGGACGTCGACGACGGCGGCGAACCGGCGCAGGTCACCGCGGGCGCCGAGCTCCACCATGGGCAGCAGGAGCGCCGGCGGCAGGTTGTCCACGACGAACCAGCCGAGGTCCTCGAGCACCCGGCCGGCGCTGTTCTTCCCGGCGCCGGAGAGCCCGGTGACGACGACGACCTCGAGCGGCGGTGTCTCGGTGCTCGCGGGGTCCAGCGCCGGCGAGACGTCGTCCTGCGGCCCCACCGGGGCCGCGCCGGCCCGCGCGACGCCCGGCGTCCCGGCCTCGGTCCCGGCGGTCACGAGGCCACCCGGCCGACCTCGGCGGTCCCGCCGGAGCCGGGCCGGGGGGCGCCCTGCTCGGCCGGGCCCTGCGGGGCGAGGGTGGTCTCCGCCGCCGGCTGCGCCTCGTCGGGCGCGGGGGCCGGTTCGGCGACCGCCATCTGCACCGCCTCCGCCGTCCGCCGGCCGATGCCGGGTACCGCCATGAGCTCCTCCACTGTCGCGGCCCGCAGGCGCTTGAGCGACCCGAACTCCTTCATCAACGCCTTCCGTCGCGTCTCCCCGAGACCGGGGACGTCGTCGAGCAGGGACACCAGCATGCTGGTGGACCGCTTCTGCCGGTGGTAGGTGATGGCGAAGCGGTGGGCCTCGTCACGCACCCGCTGCAGCAGGTACAGCGCCTCGGAGGTGCGCGGCAGGATCACCGGGTCGCCCTCCCCCGGCAGCCAGACCTCCTCCATCCGCTTGGCCAGCCCGCAGACCGCGACGTCGACGACGCCGAGCTCCTCGAGCGAGCGCGCGGCCGCGGCCACCTGCGGGGCCCCGCCGTCGACGACGAGCAGGTTCGGCGGGTAGGCGAACCGGCGCGGCCGCCCCTCCTCCGCGGCCACACCCTGCTCGTCGCGGCGGTCGGCCTCCTCCTTGAGGTGGCGGGCGAACCGGCGGCGGACGACCTCGGCCATCGCCGCGGTGTCGTCGGTGCCCTCGGTGACGGAGAAGCGCCGGTAGTCGGACTTCTTCGCCAGGCCGTCCTCGAACACCACCATGGACGCCACCACGTTGGTGCCCTGCACGTGGCTGATGTCGATGCACTCGATGCGCAGGGGCGCGTCGGGGAGCTCGAGGGCCTCCTGCAGCTCCGACAGCGCCAGGGACCGGGCGGTGAGGTCGCTGGACCGCTTGACCCGGTGCCGGGCGAACGCCTCCTTGGCGTTGCGCTCCACGGTCTCCATGAGGCTGCGCTTGTCGCCCCGCTGCGGGACGCGCAGCGAGACCCGGCCGCCGCGCAGCTCCTCCAGCAGCTCGACGTAGACGTCGGCGTCGTCGGGCAACTCGGGCACCAGCACCTCGCGCGGCACCGCCTCGCCGGCCTCCCCGACGCCGGTCTGCTCATCGACCCCGCCGTAGACCTGCAGGAGGAACTGCTCCACCAGCTCCCCGGTGGTGACCTCCTCGACCTTGTCGATGATCCAGCCGCGCTGGCCCCGCACGCGGCCGCCGCGGACGTGGAAGACCTGGACGGCCGCCTCCAGCTCGTCCTGCGCGAAGGCGACGACGTCGGCGTCGGTGCCGTCGCCGAGGACGACGGCCTGCTTCTCCATCGCCCGCTTCAGCGCCCCGATGTCGTCGCGCAGCCGGGCGGCCCGCTCATACTCCATCGCCGCCGCGGCCTCGCCCATCTCGCGCTCGAGCCGCTTGATCATCGACTCGGTGCGCCCGGCCATGAAGTCGCAGAAGTCGTCGACGATCCGCCGGTGCTCCTCGGCGCTCACCCGGCCCACGCAGGGGGCGGCGCACTTGCCGATGTAGCCCAGCAGGCAGGGGCGGCCGATCTGGCCGGCTCGCTTGAAGACGCCGGTGGAGCAGGTGCGGGCGGGGAAGACGCGGGTCAGCGTGTCGAGCGTCTCCCGGATGGCCCACGCATGGGCGTAGGGGCCGAAGTAGCGCACGCCCTTCTTCTTGGGCCCGCGCATCACCTGCAGCCGCGGGTACTCCTCGTTCAGCGTGACCGCGAGGCTCGGGTAGCTCTTGTCGTCGCGGTAGCGGACGTTGAACCGCGGGTCGAACTCCTTGATCCAGTTGTACTCGAGCTGGAGGGCCTCGACCTCGGTGCCGACGACGGTCCACTCGACGCTCGACGCCGTCGTCACCATCTGGCGGGTGCGCGGGTGCAGGCCGGCGACATCGGCGAAGTAGCTGTTCAGCCGCTGCCTCAGGCTCTTGGCCTTGCCGACGTAGACGACCCGGCCGTTCGGGTCGCGGAACTTGTAGACGCCCGGGGACTCCGGGATGGAGCCGACCGCCGGGCGGTACGTGGACGGGTCGGCCATGCCTCCACACTAGGTCGCGGCACCGACACGCCGTCAGCGAGCGCACCCGTCCGCCACACCCGCCCCAGCCGCCCCGGGCAGCGCCGAGCCCGGCCTGGTGGACTGCACCGGACCGGGCTCGCGCGGGTCGGCTCAGACGACCGGGCGGGACCGCCAGGACGTGTGCGCGACGATCCCGGCGGTCGCACGCTGCGCGAGGCGCACCGCCCGGCGGCCGAGCACCAGCGCCGAGACGACGGCGGCACTGCCGGCCGTGAACGCCATGACGCCGGACGCACCACCGCTGACGGCGGTCGCGGACGCCGCGAGCACGGCGAGCAGGACGACGGTGGAGCGCACCCCGCCGCCGGACACGGGCGAGCCGCAGTTGGACAGATCGGGGTCGCAGTCGGGCGTCAGCGCACTCATCGCTGTCCTCCTCCGAGGGACTACGTCACCCCGGCGGATCGACCGAGGTGACGTCGGTCACACCGAGGGTACGGCGATGGGGGCGCAGGCTCAACCCCACCGGCGGCACGGATTCCGGCGTGCCGCCGGGGCGTGGTCGGTCGCCACGACGAGCCGCACCGGCGCGCCCGGCTCCGCCGTCGGCGCCCCGACCGGCGCGACGGGGTGTCCCGGTGGTTCGGCACCACGGGCACCGGGCAGCCCGACAGGGTCCACCCGAGCCGGTCCCTCCTCCGAGAGAAAGTCGCGCGATGATCCCCGCCCTCACGGCACCCGACAGCTCCCTGGCCCTGCTGCGCGAGGGGTACGCCTTCATCTCCCGGCGCTGCGACCGGCTGGGCACGGATGCGTTCCGCACCCGGCTGATGCTGCGACCGGCGGTCTGCGTCCGCGGCGCCGAGGCCGCCCGGATGTTCTACGGGGACCGGCGGTTCACCCGGCGGGGTGCCTTCCCGCCCACGCTGCTGCACCTGCTGCAGGACGAGGGCAGCGTGCAGAGCCTGGACGGGAGCGCCCACCGCGCGCGCAAGGAGCTGTTCCTGCGTCTGCTGCAGGGAGCCGGCGCTCCGCGCATCACCGAGGTCCTGGCGCAGGAGTGGCCGGCGGCGGTGCGGCGCTGGCAGCGCGCCGACCGGGTGGTGCTGTTCGACGCCCTCAACGAGCTGCTGACCCAGGTGGCCGCCACCTGGGCCGGGGTGCCGCTCGACGAGCGCGACCTGGCGCTGCGGGCCCGAGAGGTCGCCGAGATGCGGAACCGTGCGGGCAGCATCGGCCCGGCCAACTGGCGGGCCCAGTTCCTGCGGCACCGCTCGGAGCGCTGGGCGCGCGCTGTGATCGCCCGGGTGCGCTCCGGAGAGCTCACGCCGCCGGAGGGCAGTGCCGTCGCAGCCATCGCCGGCCACCGCGGGGACGACGGGGAGCTGCTGGACCTGCCCGTGGCGGGGGTGGAACTGCTCAACCTCATCCGTCCGGTCGCCGCCGTCAGCCGGTTCGGCGTCTTCGCCGCCCTGGCGCTGCTCCGGCACCCCCGCTGGCGGGACGCCTTCGCCGCCGGCGAGGACGAGGACCTGCACGCCTTCGTCCTGGAGGTGCGCCGGTTCTTCCCCTTCTTCCCGCTCGTCGCCGGCCGGGTGCGGGAGCCGTTCACCTGGCAGGAGCACCGCTTCGGGACCGGGGACCGGGTGTACCTCGACCTGTACGGGACCGACCACGACGCCCGGTCGTGGACCGATCCGGAGGTGTTCGACCCCGAGCGCTTCCGCGGCTGGCAGGGGGACCCGTGGACGTTGATCGCCCAGGGCGCCGGCGGCTACGCCGAGAACCACCGCTGCCCGGGCGAGCCCATGACCGAGTGGCTGCTCGAGGACGTCGTGCGGCTGCTGACCCGGTCCGTCCGCTACGAGGTGGGTGTGCAGGACTTCAGCATCAGCCTGAACCGGCTGCCGACGCTGCCGGCCGACGGGTTCGTGGTCTCGCACGTGCGGCCGGTGCCGGGCACCGCCGCCGCATGACGACGACGGCCCGCACCCCCGGAGGAGCGCGGGCCGTCGTCGGGCACCGGTCGGTCAGCTCGCCTTCTTGCGGACCCGCTTCTTCACCGGACCGGCCGCCGCCGCGGCGATGGCGTCGTCGTCGAGCAACGGCACCAGGTAGCGGCCGGTGTGGCTCTCCGGCACCGAGGCCACGAACTCCGGCGTCCCCTCCGCGACGACCGTGCCGCCCCGGCACCCGCCCTCGGGCCCCATGTCGACGATCCAGTCGGCGCTCTTGATGACGTCGAGGTTGTGCTCGATGACGATGACCGAGTTGCCCTTGTCGACCAGGCCCTGCAGGACGAGCAGCAGCTTGCGGATGTCCTCGAAGTGCAGGCCGGTGGTCGGCTCGTCGAGGACGTAGATGCTCCGCCCGTTGGACCGCTTCTGCAGCTCGCTGGCGAGCTTGACGCGCTGCGCCTCACCGCCGGACAGGGTGGTGGCCGGCTGCCCCAGCCGCACGTAGCCCAGACCGACCTCGGTCAGGGTGCGCAGGTAGCGCGCGATGGCCGGGATGGCGGCGAAGAAGTCCGCCGCCTCCTCGATCGGCATGTCGAGGACCTCGGCGACCGTCTTGCCCTTGTAGTGCACCTCGAGGGTCTCCCGGTTGAACCGGGCGCCCTTGCACACCTCGCAGGGCACGTACACGTCGGGCAGGAAGTTCATCTCGATCTTCAGCGTCCCGTCGCCCGAGCACGCCTCGCAGCGGCCGCCCTTGACGTTGAAGGAGAACCGGCCCGGGAGGTACCCGCGGACCTTCGCCTCCGAGGTCTGGGCGAACAGCTTGCGGACGTGGTCCCACACGCCGGTGTAGGTGGCCGGGTTCGACCGCGGGGTGCGGCCGATCGGCGACTGGTCGACGTGCACGACCTTGTCCAGGTGCTCCAGGCCGGTGACGGTGCGGTGCCGGCCGGGCACCAGCCGCGCGCGGTTGAGCTCGTTGGCCAGGACGCTGTAGAGGATGTCGTTGACCAGGCTGGACTTGCCCGAGCCCGACACCCCGGTGACCGCCACCATGCAGCCGAGCGGGAAGGTGACGTCGACGCCCCGCAGGTTGTTCTCGCGGGCGCCCTTCACCACCAGCTCGCGCCCGGGCGTGAGCTCGCGCCGCTGCTCGGGGACGACGATCTGCTTGCGGCCGGACAGGTACTGGCCGGTCAGCGACCGCTCGCTGGCGAGCAGGTCCTCGACCGTGCCGCTGACGACGACCTCGCCGCCGTGCTCACCGGCACCGGGGCCGATGTCCACCACCCAGTCGGCCATCTTGATGGTGTCCTCGTCGTGCTCGACGACGATGAGCGTGTTGCCCATGTCGCGCAGCCGCACGAGGGTCTCGATCAGCTTGGTGTTGTCCCGCTGGTGCAGCCCGATCGAGGGCTCGTCGAGCACGTAGAGGACGCCGACGAGCCCGGAGCCGATCTGGGTGGCCAGGCGGATGCGCTGCGCCTCACCGCCGGCCAGCGTGGCCGCCGGGCGGTCGAGGGAGAGGTAGTCCAGGCCGACGTCGACGAGGAAGGAGAGCCGAGCCTGGATCTCGCGCAGCACGCGGTCGGCGATCGCCTTCTCCCGCTCCCCCAGCTCCAGCGCGCCGAGCCACTGCGACGCCTCGCCGATGGAGAGGTTGGTGACCTCGGCGATGGACCGGCCGTTGAGCTTGACCGCGAGGATCTCGGGCTTCAGGCGGGTGCCGTGGCACACGGGGCAGGGCACGTCGCGCATGTAGCCCTCGTACTTGTCCCGCATGTACTCGCTGTCGGTGTCGTCGTGCCGGCGCTCCAGGAACGGCAGCACGCCCTCGAAGGCGGCGTAGTAGCTGCGCTCGCGGCCGTACCGGTTCTTGTAGCGGACGTGCACCTGGTCGGGCGAGCCGTGCAGGATCGCCTTCTGCACCTTGGCCGGCAGCCGCTCCCACGGGTCGTCCATGGAGAAGCCGATCTGCTGGGACAGGCCGGTGAGCAGCCGGGTGAAGTACTCGTTGCTCATCGAGCTCGACCACGGGGCGATGGCCCCCTGGTCGAGGCTCTTGCCGGGATCGGGCACGACGAGCTCCGGGTCGACCTCCTTGCGGGTGCCGATGCCGGTGCACTCGCCGCATGCGCCGAAGGGCGAGTTGAAGGAGAACGACCGCGGCTCCAGCGCCTCGAACGACAGCCCGTCGTCCACGCAGGCCAGGTGCTCGGAGAAGGTGCGTTCGCGCGCGGGGTCGTCGTCGGGCAGGTCGACGAAGTCGAGGACGACCAGGCCCCCGGCCAGGCCGAGCGCAGTCTCCACCGAGTCGGTGAGCCGGCGCTTGGCGCTCTCCTTGACCGTGAGGCGGTCGACGATCACCTCGATGCTGTGCTTCTCCTGCTTCTTGAGCGTCGGCGGCTCGGTCAGCGGGTGCACCGTGCCGTCGACGCGGACGCGGGAGAAGCCCTGGGTCTGCAGCGAGCTGAACAGATCGACGTACTCACCCTTGCGGGCCCGGACGACCGGGGCCAGCACCTGGAACCGGGTGCCGTCCTCCATCGCCAGCACCTGGTCGACGATCTGCTGCGGCGTCTGCCGCGAGATCGGCTTGCCGCAGTTCGGGCAGTGCGGCTGCCCGGCCCGCGCGTACAGCAGGCGGAGGTAGTCGTAGACCTCGGTGATGGTGCCGACGGTCGACCGCGGGTTGCGGTTGGTCGACTTCTGGTCGATCGACACCGCCGGGGAGAGCCCCTCGATGAAGTCGACGTCGGGCTTGTCCATCTGGCCGAGGAACTGGCGGGCGTAGGCCGACAGCGACTCGACGTACCGCCGCTGCCCCTCGGCGAAGATCGTGTCGAAGGCGAGGCTGGACTTGCCCGACCCCGACAGGCCCGTGAAGACGATGAGCGCGTCACGGGGGAGGTCGATGTGGACGTCCTTGAGGTTGTGCTCGCGGGCGCCGCGGACGACGAGCCGGTCCATGTGATCCCTGTCGGTCGCTGGTGTGTGGAGCGGTGGTGCGCTGGACGGCGGCCGTCGTGGTCCGGTCGCGGTTCAGCCGGTGCAACGCCGGCGCTGCCCGCGGTCGTCCACCGCACGGTGTGAGCTGCGCCCGGTCACCGGGCCGGCCGCTGCCGGGCCGGGCCCTCAGGCCGGCGTCGCGGTGGGGTCGAAGACGGGCGCGTACCGGCGCCAGGGCCGGCGGGACTCCAGCTCGCCGACGATCCAGAGTAGCCGTTCCTCGGCACCCGGCGGGCCGACGAACTGGACCGGCACCGGGGGGCCGTCGGGCCGGGCGCCGGCCGGCAGGACCGCCGCCGGGATGCCCGCGAGGTTCCAGGCCGCCGTCCACGGCGCCCAGCGGGCGTTGGCCGTGATGTTGGCCAGGAATCCGCGCTCGTGCCACGGCCGGGCGGGCAGCGGCGGACCGGTGGTGACGGGCGTGAGCAGCAGGTCGACGTCGTCGAAGAAGCGCTCCATCCGCTGCCGGAACCGCTCCTGCGTGCGCGGCCGGATGAGCCCCAGCCGGCGCACCAGCCGGCCGATGCGGGCGTGGGTGCGGCTGCGGGGCTGCAGCCGCACGCGGTCGATGCCGAGGAACTCCGCGTCGTCCTCGGCGCCGGCCATCCACCGCGCCAGGGCGCCGGCGGCGGCCGGGGTGACCGGCGGGTTGCGGCGCACCACGGTGTGCCCGGCCGCGCGCAGCTGGTTCACCACGGCGTCGACCGCCGCCCGCGTGGCCTCGTCGGCGCCGACGCCGGGCAGCGGCGAGCGGGTGCTGACGGCGATCCGCAGCGGACGCCCCGGCGCCGCCGGTGCCGTGGGCTGCTGCCCCGCCAGCACCGCGTGCGCCACGGCCAGGTCGGCCGCCGTGGTGGCCAGCGCCCCGTTCACCGCCATGCCCGACCAGTCGTCGGCGCCGATGCCGCCGGGCAGGACGCCGATCCCGGGCTTGAGCGTGACCAGCCCGCAGGCGGCGGCCGGCAGCCGGAGGGAGCCCATGCCGTCGTTGCCGTGGGCGATCGGGACCGAGCCGGAGGCCACCGCCGCCGCGCTGCCACCGGAGCTGCCCGCCGGCGAGAGCGCGGTGTCCCAGGGGTTGCGCGTGACCGTGCCCGGGCCGTCGGTGGCGGCGTACAGGCAGAGCTCGGGCACCCGGGTGATGCCGATGACCACCGCGCCCGCCTTGCGCAGCCGGGTGACGACCTCGTGGTCCCGGCGCTCCGGGCCGGCCTCGCGGGCCGGCGAGCCGTCGGTGCACACCTCCCCCGCCACCGCGACGTTGTCCTTCACCGCGACGGGGACCCCGGCCAGCGGGAGGGCGAAGCGGGTGAGGCTCGCATCGACCGCGGCGGCCTCGGCCAGCGCCGCCTCGCGCCGCACCACGCGGAAGGCGCCGATCCGTGCGTCGACCGCCTCGACGTGGTCGAGGTGCGCGCGGACCACCTCCACCGCGGTGAGCTCGCCGGCGCGCACCCGCGCCGCGATCTCCGTGGCCGTCAGCCCGACGATCCGCTGCCCGGCCCGCTGCCCACCGGCCCTGTCCCCCGAGGCATCGCCCTGAGCTGTGCCGACACCTCCGCTAGCGTCCATGGCTGGACCGTAACGGCGCCCGCCGACACTTTTCGAACGGAGTCCGGATGAGCACCCCTACCTACACCGGAGACGTCGCCGTCGGCGGCCCCGCCGACGTGCGCGAGCTGCCCGGGCTGACCGTCAGCAAGGTCGCGGTCAGCGAGATGGCCAACAACGCCTACCTGCTGCGCTGCACCGCCACCGGCGAGGGCCTGCTCGTCGACGCCGCCGACGAGCCGGCGGTCCTCCTGGCGCTCGTCGGGGACGCCGACCTGCGCACCGTCGTCACCACCCACGGCCACTGGGACCACCACCGGGCGCTGCCCGACGTCGTCACCGCGACCGGTGCGGCGACCGTCGCCCACCCGGCGGACGCCCCGGCCCTGCCCGTACCGGTGACCCGACCGGTCGAGCACGGCGACACCGTGGCCGTCGGCGCGCAGGTGCTCGAGGTGGTGCACCTGCGCGGGCACACGCCGGGCAGCATCGCACTGGTCTGGCGCGGGCCCGGCGACGCCGGCGTGCACCTCTTCACCGGCGACAGCCTCTTCCCCGGCGGCGTGGGGAAGACCTGGTCCGCGGAGGACTTCGCCAGCCTGGTCGACGACGTCGAGCAGCGGCTGTTCGCCGTCCTGCCGGACGGCACGTGGGTCTACCCGGGGCACGGCGCGGACACCACCCTCGGCGCCGAGCGCCCGCACCTCCGCGAGTGGCGCGAGCGCGGCTGGTGACCGCCGGCCCGGCTACTCGTCGTCGTCGTCGAAGAGGGCGACCAGCTCGTCGGCGGTGCCGGGCACGTGCAGCGGGAGCACCGAGACGGTCCACTCCGGCCGCTGCCCCTCCACGCCCAGCGCGAGGTCCCACGCCGCCCGCGGGGTGAGCGGACCGAAGCAGGCGTCGTCACCGTCCTCCCCCAGGTCGACCTCGACCAGCCACTGGTCCGACAGGTCGGCGGCGAGCTCGGCGAAGTCGGGGGCCGCGTCCTCGTCGGGCTCCGGGGAGTCGATCCGGACGGGGTAGATGAGCGCCATCCTGCGCACGGTAGGCCCCCGGGCGCCGGCCGGCACCCCCGCACGGCACGAGCCGCCGCCGACGTCCCTGGGAGGACGCCGGCGACGGCTCGCGTTCCCGGAGGTGGATCAGCTCACGACGTCGTGACCGTGCACGTGGTCGTGCTCGAGACCACCACCGCCGGCGGGCACGACGAACGTGCCCTCCGCGCCGGCGGGGGCGGGCAGCTCGAACTTCGGCCCGGGGACCGGCCGGCCCTTCACGCCGTTCACCGACTCGGTGGAGAAGGCGAACGTCAGCATCGCGAAGGCGATCAGGTCGCTGTTCACGTCGAGCGCATCCAGGGCCTGGTTCTCGAACGCGTCGCAGGCCAGGTGGTAGCACGGGTCGAACTGCTCACCAGCGACGCCGCCCCAGATCTCCGCCTGCCGCTCGTTCTTGAGCACCTCCGCGCCGGTGAAGAGGCCACCGGAGGGGATGCCGGCGTTGATGAACGCCTGGTAGTCGCTGCGGCCCGAGTACTCCGCGTCGTCGTAGGGCACGCCGACCTTGGTGTAGAAGGACTCGTAGAGGTCCTCGATCGCCGTCGAGCCCGCCGGGATCGTGGCGGACGCGTCCCAGGTCGACTCGTCCGAGTCGTACACCATCGGCACGTAGTTCGGCGAGGCCACCATGTCGTAGTTCATGTACAGGGCGATCCGGTCGAGCTCCTCCTGCGGCTGCTTCTCCACGTAGCTCGTCGACCCGACCAGACCCTGCTCCTCGGCGGCCCACCACGCGAACCGCAGCGTGTTGTGCGGCTTGAGGCTGGCCATCGACAGCGCCGTCTCCAGCAGCGCCGCGGAGCCCGAGCCGTTGTCGTTGATGCCCGGGCCGACCGTGACGCTGTCGAGGTGGGCGCCGGCCATGACGACGTTGTCCCGGTCCCGGCCCCGCACCTCGGCGATCACGTTGTAGTCGGTGCGGGTCTCCGCCGGCAGCACCTCGACGAACGCGGTGGCACCGGGCTGGGCGAGGGCCTCACCCTGCGCGAAGCTGGCCCCGACGACGGGGATGTCGTAGACCGCCGGCGAGCCGTCGGTCCGGCTCGACGCGTCGGCCACGATCAGAGCCTCGCGGTCGGGCGCGTTGCCCTGGTTGAAGATGATGATCGCCTCAGCACCGGCTTGGTCGGCGAAGAACGCCTTGTCGCCGAAGTTGCAGGTGCCGCGCTGGACGAGCGCGATGTCGGCCTCGCCGGTGAAGAGCGCCGCGTCGAAGTCGGCGGCCTCGCAGCCGCTGGTGGAGGCCCGGTCGCCGGTCAGGTTGATGTCGACGGGGACCACGGTGCCCTCGACGGTGCCCGAGCCGCTGCCCGTGAAGACGCCGGTCTCGTACTCCTCCGCGACCGGGGTCAGCTGCCGCAGCACGGCCGGGAAGTTGAAGGTGATCTGCACCGGGTCGAGGGTGACGTCCATGCGGGCGTCCTCCAGCAGACCCGCGACGTACTCGACGCTGTCGGAGTACCCGTCGGTGCCCGCCGCGCGGCTGCCCGGATAGACCGGGTCGTCGCTGTTCTCGGCGATCTTCTGGAACGCGCGCTGGTGCTCGAGGACGTCCTCGAGATCCACGCACTCCAGCAGCTTCGCGTAGGTGTTGTTGTGCCTGCGGTCGCACGAGTCCCGGGGCGCGGCGGTGGC
This sequence comes from Blastococcus carthaginiensis, assembly GCF_030731085.1. Classification (NCBI taxonomy): domain Bacteria; kingdom Bacillati; phylum Actinomycetota; class Actinomycetes; order Geodermatophilales; family Geodermatophilaceae; genus Blastococcus; species Blastococcus carthaginiensis. The sequence continues at coordinate 88,280 of NZ_JASNFN010000005.1, forward strand.
CGTGGTGATCGGGAGCGCCAGGGCGATCATGACGCCGCTGGTGCCCAGTGCGATGGTGCGAGCCGCCGTCCGTCGTGCGGACGCGGTCCGTCGTTCGTTCACGCTCGATCCCTTCGATCGGTGATCGGCGGCGCAGTCGCCGCGAGCCGGCACCGTTGCCGGCACCGGCACTCCACCGGAGTGACGACCCGCTTGCATAGAGGTAGGTCGTGATCCGGAATCCGGCAGAGCCCACCCGTGGGCACCGGGACATGCGCCCATCTCCCCGCCGACCTGCGGTTTCACCTGTGATCCACGTCACGACACGCCGACCGCGGGACTCCACGCACAGTCACCGGACGTGACGGCGTGTCGGTTCCTCAGCCCCCGGCTGCGGCCGTCCCGCCGGCCGGCAGCCACCGCCCCCACCAGCGGAGCAGGTGCTCCAGGCGCGCCACGCGATGCCGTGGCCGCCCGTTCCGTGGCAGGTCGTGCCCCTCGCCGGGGAAGAGGAGCAGCTCCGCCGGGACCCCGCGCCGCACCAGCTCGGCGAACAGGCGCTCGCCCTGCTCCGGCGGCGTGCGCCGGTCCTCCTCGGCAGAGACGACCAGTGTCGGGGTGCGGGTGCCGGCGGCCTGCGCCAGCGGGCTCTGCGCCCGCAGCCGCTCGGGATCGGTCCCGAGGTGCGAGTCGACGACGTGCCAGCCGACGTCGGAGGTGCCGGCGAAGCTCTGCGGATCGATCAGCGCCCGCTCCACGACGGCCGCCGCGAAGCGGTCCGTGCGGCCGACGAGGAGCGCGGCGAGCGAGCCGCCGTAACCACCGCCCATGATGCCCACCCGACCGGCGTCCAGCGCGGGGTCGGCGAGCACCGCGTCGAGGAACGCCAGGACGTCGTCGGCGTCCCGGCCGCCCCACGCGCCGCGGATCGCCCGTCCGTGCGCCGCGCCGTAGCCGGAGGACCCGCGCGGGTTGCAGCGCACGACGGCGTAGCCGGCCGAGACCAGCACCTGCGTGTCGGCGTCCAGCTCCCAGCCGTGCTGGCGGAAGGGCCCGCCGTGGAGCACGAGCAGCACCGGGTGGGGCCCCTCCCCCGGGGGCGGGGTCACCCAGCCGTGCACCGGGTACCCGTCGGGCGCCTCGGCGCCGCGCTCGTGCATCCGGTGCAGCCGCCCGGTCGCCCCCAGCTCGCGACCGAAGGCGGTGAGCAGCCGGCGGCTCCCGTCGCGCAGGGCGAGCAGCTCCCCGGCGGAGCGGTCGTGGGCGACGGTGGCGACGACGACCCCGCCGGCGGCGCCGATGCCCCGGACGGTGAACGAGCCGCCGACCAGCGTCTCGGGCGGTCCGCCGTCGAGAGGCACCCGCAGGAGCTCCACCGAGCCCCGCCGCTGGTCGCCGACCAGCACCGCCCCGTCGGCCAGCACGGTCGCCGAGGTGGCGTCGCCCCGGGCGTGCTGCCCGGGGTCGAGGAGCGCGGTCAGCGGGCCGCCCTGGGCGGGGACCCGGCAGGGCACCGATGCCCGGGCCACCACGTCCACCCTGTCCGGCCCCAGGTCGGGGACCGCGGTGAGCACGATCGAGCCGCCGTCCGGGGTGTACACCGGGAGCGAGCAGTCCGCGCGGGCGTCGGTGACCCGCCGCAGCCCGGTGCCGTCGGGGCGGGCGGCGTGCACGTCGCGGACCAGATCCCGGCCGGCGCGGTCGTGGCGCGCCGACACGAACGCCAGCTCCTCGCCGTCCGGGCTCCAGGTCACGTCGGCGCAGTCGGCCTCCCCGGTGGTCACCTGCACGGGCACCGGCGGGGGCGCGGCGTCGTCGGCGAAGTCGGCCGGCAGGGCGATCACGAAGACCTGCGCCGGCTGGTCGCGGAGGTAACCGATCCCGTCCCGCCGGTACGCCAGGGAGGTGATCAGCCGGGGTGGCTCCGCGGCCGGCCCGACCCCGGGCACCGTGCCGTACCGGCCGTGCTCGGGCACCCGTGCGACGTAGGCCAGCCGGCGCGAATCGGGCGCCCACACCGGCGGCCCCGCTCCCAGCGGGTGGTCGGTCAGCCGGCGCGGCGCTCCGCCGGCCGCCGGCAGCACCCGGAGCTGGGCGCAGCCGCCGGGCTCCGTGCCGAGGTAGGCCAGCCACCGCCCGTCCGGGGAGAAGCACGGATCGGTGTCGTGCCGGCCGGTCGTGAGCGGGCGCGCCGGTGCGGAGCCGTCGGTGGGCACCGCCCAGAGCTGGCTGCGGTAGCCGTCGGCCCCCGGATCCGGCCAGCGCACAGCGACGACCGCGATCCGCCCGTCGGGCGAGACCGTCGGCGCCCCCGGCGTCCGCAGGAGGGCGAGGTCCGACGGGCGCATGCCGGCGACGCTAGCCGAGCTGCCCGCCCCGGCCGCTGGGCGGCCGGGGCGGGGACGTCAGCGCCGGGCGCCGCCGTCGCTGCCGTCGCCGCGGTCGGCGCGGTCGGCGAGGCGCGACTCGGCCGCCGCGGCGGCCTCCGGGCCGCCGGTGGCGATCTTCTCGGCCTCCTCCGGCTCGAGGACCGGCTCGTCGACGGTGATCTCCTGGCCGCGGGTCTTCAGGAGGCTGGCCACCGTGGCGACGATCAGCACGCCCAGGATGATGCTCAGCGAGAGCCAGATCGGGATGTGCGGCACCGCCTCGATGGGCTCGCGCTCGCCGGCGAAGGGCAGCTGGTTCTCGTGCACCGCCTCGAGGATCAGCTTGACGCCGATGAAGGCCAGGATGACGGCGAGCCCGAGGGAGAGGTACACGAGCCGCTTGAGCAGCCCGCCGAGCAGGAAGTACAGCTGCCGCAGGCCCATGAGCGCGAAGACGTTCGCCGTGAAGACGATGAACGGCTCGCGGGTGAGCCCGAAGATCGCCGGGATGCTGTCGAGCGCGAAGATCAGGTCCGTGGTGCCGAGCGCCAGGATGACCACGATCATCGGCGTCCACATCTTCTTGCCGTTCTCCGTCACCCGGATCTTGGCGCCGTGGTAGTCCTTCGTGATCGGCAGGACCTTGCGCATCCGCCGGATGAAGGCGTTCTCCTCGTACTCCTCGTCGTCGTCGCGGTGCCGCACGAGGTTGATCGCCGTGTAGATCAGGAAGACGCCGAAGATGTAGAAGACCCACACGAAGCGCTCGATGACCACCGCACCGAGCAGGATGAAGATCCCGCGCAGGACGAGCGCGATGATGATGCCGATCATCAGCGCTTCCTGCTGGTACTTCCGGGGCACCTGGAAGCGGGCCATGATGATCACGAAGACGAAGAGGTTGTCGACCGAGAGGGAGTACTCGGTCAGCCAACCGGCGTAGAACTCCGTGGCGTAGACGCCGTCGGTGAACGCCAGCATGAGCAGGCCGAAGATCAGCGCCAGGCTGACGTAGAAGCTCACCCAGAGGCCGGCCTCCTTGAGGGAGGGCTCGTGCGGGCGGCGGGCGACGATGGCCAGATCGGCGAGCAGCAGGGTCGTGAGCCCCACGAACGTCGCGATCTCGAACCAGGCGGGAAGTTCCATGCGGGTGAGGTCCTCCGGGGACGTGTGTCGGCACCGGAGGTCTCTCCCACCGCCGGCCCGGGGCCGACGACCGGCAGCACCGGAGACCGTGGGATCTCGTGATGACGACGCTGCCGCGGGGGGATACTCCCCTCCATCGTGCGACCCCGTCGCCGCGCAGGCCTCATCGACTGCCGGCACCGGGGTACGTGGCGCACACCGTACCCCGGCGCACCGCCGTCTACCGCCGGAGCGATCCGTCCGCCCGGCGCGCCGTCCCCTCGTCCGTGTCGGCGGCCCCGGACCGGTCGTCGCCCACGCCCCGGCCGAGCACGTCGCCGGTGGTGGCGGGCTCCGTCCCGACCGCGGGGTCGGCACCCGCCGGGCGCTCCTCGGCGGCGAGGCCGGCCGGGGCCTGCCGCAGCGCGGCCTCGGCTGCGAGGGCGGCGTGCTCCTCGCGGTCCCGGCGGCTCCTGGCCAGACTGGCCACGGTCGTCACGACCAGCGTGACGAGGATGACCGTCAGCGAGAGCCAGGTGGGCACCTCGGGGATCAGGGTGATGTGCTCACCGCCGTTGAGGAACGGCAGCTCGTTGGTGTGCAGCGCGTGGATGACCAGCTTGATCCCGATGAAGCCGAGGATGACCGCGAGCCCGTAGGCCAGGTACACCAGCCGGTCCAGCAGCCCGTCGATGAGGAAGAACAGCTGGCGCAGACCCAGCAGCGAGAAGGCGTTCGCGGCGAAGACGAGGAACGTCTCCTGGGTGAGGCCGAAGATCGCCGGGATGGAGTCGACGGCGAAGATGACGTCGGCGGTGCCGATCGCGATCAGCGCGATCGCGAGCGGCGTCAGGTAGCGCTTGCCCTGCTGCCTCACGGTCATCCGGTCGGAGTGGTACTCCTCCGTGGTGCGCAGCCGCTTGCGCGCGAACCGGAGGACGGCGTTCTCCTCGTAGTCTTCCTCCTCGCTGTGCCCGCCGCTGCGCGCCTGCGCCCAGGCGGTCCAGATGAGGATGGCGCCGAAGAGGTAGAACACCCAGCTGAAGTTGGCAATGGCGGCGGCGCCCACGGCGATGAAGACCGTGCGCAGCGCCAGCGCGAAGGCAATGCCGAACAGCAGCACCTTCTGCTGCAGCTCCCTGGGCACCCCGAAGCTCGCCATGATGATGACGAACACGAAGAGGTTGTCGACCGAGAGGCTCTTCTCGGTGATGTAGCCGGCGAAGTACTCACCGCCGAACGTGGCGCCGTAGAAGATCCAGATCAGGATCCCGAAGACGATGGCGAGCGCGACGTAGACCGCCGACCAGATCGCCGATTCACGCAGGGTGGGCGCGTGCGGCGTGCGCACGTGGCCGAAGAAGTCGAAAGCGAGCATGGCGACGATCGCGGTGACCGTGATCGCCCACACCCAGAACGGGACGTCCAAGAAGAGCCTCCGGAGAACTGGCGGTTGTCAGTCAGCCGGAGGTCTCTCCCACCGCCCGGACGGGCGGCCGACGGGCCGGGGACCGCAGGGGATCCCGTAGTGACGACCCGTTCGCGTCGGGATACTCCCCTCCACGAACCGGGAGCCGTGCAGACGTCATCGCCCGCACGTTCCGTGTGGTTCATGGTCAGCAACGCGCTGGCCTCCGGGACAGTTCCCGCCGTCCCCGAGAAGTTCTGCGGAGCCGTCGGGCGGCCCTGGTGGAGCGGGTGGAGCTAGGCGTGCGCGGCGTCGAACTGGCGAAGCTCCTTCTTGAGCTCGTTCAGCTCGTCGCGCAGGCGGGCGGCCACCTCGAACTGCAGCTCCCGCGCCGCGGAGAGCATCTGCTCGTTCATCGTCTGGATCATGTCGGCCAGCTCCGCCCGGGGCAGCCCCTGCACGTCGATCGCGCCGGCCTTGGCCTTGCTCTTCGACGACAGACCGGGAACCGGCGACTTGCCGCGGGACTGCTGCCGACCGGACCCACCCAGCAGCTCGGTCGCCGCCTCGGTGTCCTCGGCGGCCTTGTAGATGCCGTCGAGGATGTCGACGATCTTCTTGCGCAGCGGCTGCGGGTCGACGCCGTTGGCCGTGTTGTAGGCGATCTGCTTCTCGCGCCGCCGGTTGGTCTCCTCGATCGCCTGCGCCATCGACGGCGTGATCTTGTCCCCGTACATGTGCACCTGGCCGGAGACGTTGCGGGCCGCGCGGCCGATCGTCTGGATCAGCGACTTGCCCGACCGCAGGAATCCCTCCTTGTCCGCGTCGAGGATGGCGACCAGGGAGACCTCGGGCAGGTCCAGGCCCTCGCGCAGCAGGTTGATGCCGACCAGCACGTCGTACTCGCCCTGCCGGAGCTCGCGCAGCAGCTCGACCCGGCGCAGCGTGTCGACCTCGGAGTGCAGGTACCGCACCTTGATGCCGAGCTCGAGCAGGTAGTCGGTGAGGTCCTCGGCCATCTTCTTGGTGAGGGTCGTGACGAGGATCCGCTCGTCCTTCTCGGTGCGCAGCCGGATCTCGTGGACCAGGTCGTCGATCTGCCCCTTGGTCGGCTTCACCACGACCTCGGGGTCGACCAGGCCGGTGGGGCGGATGACCTGCTCGACGACGTCGCCCTGGACCTTGCCCAGCTCGTAGTCGCCCGGCGTCGCCGAGAGGTAGACGGTCTGGTGGATCCGGTCGGTGAACTCCTCCCAGCGCAGCGGGCGGTTGTCCATCGCCGAGGGCAGCCGGAAGCCGTGCTCGACGAGCGTGCGCTTGCGGCTCATGTCGCCCTCGTACATGCCGCCGATCTGCGGCACGGTCACGTGCGACTCGTCGATGACGAGGAGGAAGTCGTCCGGGAAGTAGTCGATGAGGCAGGCGCCGGCGCTGCCGGGCGCGCGGCCGTCGATGTGCCGCGAGTAGTTCTCGATGCCGGAGCAGAAGCCGACCTGCCGCATCATCTCGATGTCGTAGGTGGTGCGCATGCGCAGCCGCTGGGCCTCCAGCAGCTTGCCCTGCTTCTCCAGCTCCGCCAGCCGCCCTTCGAGCTCGGCCTCGATGCTGCCGATGGCGCGTTCCATGCGCTCCGGCCCGGCGACGTAGTGGGTGGCCGGGAAGACGAACAGCTCGTCGACCTCGCGGACGACCTCACCGGTCAGCGGGTGCAGGTAGTAGAGCCGCTCCACCTCGTCGCCGAACATCTCGATGCGGACGGCGAGCTCCTCGTATACCGGGAAGACCTCGATCGTGTCGCCGCGCACCCGGAAGGTGCCGCGCGTGAACGAGAGGTCGTTGCGGGTGTACTGCTCGGTGACCAGGGTGCGCAGCAGCTCGTCGCGATCGCGCTCCTCCCCCACCTTGATCTTCAGGGCCCGCTCGACGTACTCCTCCGGCGTGCCCAGGCCGTAGATGCAGGAGACGGTGGAGACCACGACCACGTCGCGCCGGGTGAGCAGGCTGTTCGTCGCGGAGTGCCGCAGCCGTTCGACCTCCTCGTTGATCGAGGAGTCCTTCTCGATGTAGGTGTCGGTCTGCGGGACGTAGGCCTCGGGCTGGTAGTAGTCGTAGTAGGAGACGAAGTACTCGACCGCGGCGTCGGGCAGCAGCTCCTTGAACTCGTTGGCCAGCTGCGCGGCGAGGGTCTTGTTCGGCGCCATGACCAGCGTCGGGCGCTGGACCTTCTCGATCAGCCAGGCCGTCGTGGCGGACTTACCCGTGCCGGTGGCACCGAGCAGAACCGTGTCGTCGGCGCCGGACCTCACACGCTCGGCGAGCGCCGCGATGGCGGCCGGCTGGTCGCCCGCGGGCTGGAACTCGCTGACGACGCGGAAGCGCCCCTGGGTGGGCCGGAGCTCGGTGGACGTGCGCACGCGACGACGGTACGTCGGCGGTGTGACAGGACGCGTCGCGAGCGCTCCGCGCGCAGGCTGGGGCGCCCGGGGCGGGAGCGGCAGGGCGGGTACTTGTCCCGGCCCGCCCGCACCCCTAGCGTGCCCAGTCGCAGGAGCGGTCCGCGCCGAGGACCAGCGCCACCCGGGACGCCCCCGGGCGAGGTCGGACCCCGGCGCGCCCGGCGCCCCCGGCCCGGCGGGCACGCGGCCCCCGGCCGGGCCTGCGCACGACGCCCCCTGCGGTCCGCCGCGGGGGGCGTCGTCGTCCCCGGGCCGGCCGCACCCGTGCCCCGACCGCGGCGCCGGGTCGCCAGTCTCACTGCCCGCGCAGGTGTGGCGGGTCCCGCGGGCGGGCAACCGGGTCCCGACGTCCGTCCCCGACCCGGGCGCGCGAGCATGTACCCGGGTCACCCGCCCCCAGCCCCGGGGCGCCCTGCGCAGGAGGAATTCCCCAGATGACCCAGGTGTGGCCCGGAAGTGCCTACCCCCTCGGCGCCACCTACGACGGCACCGGGACCAACTTCGCGATCTTCAGCGAGGTGGCCGAGAAGGTCGAGCTGTGCCTCTTCGACGACGAGGGCAACGAGGAGCGCATCCGCCTGCCGGAGATGGACGGCTACGTCTGGCACGCCTTCCTCCCCGGCATCCACGCCGGCCAGAAGTACGGCTTCCGCGTGCACGGTCCCTACGATCCCGCGCAGGGGTGGCGCTGCAACCCGAACAAGCTCCTGCTGGACCCGTACGCCAAGGCGATCGACGGCCAGGTCGCCTGGGACCCGTCGGTGTTCGGCTACGACTTCGAGACCAAGGAGCGCAACGACGAGGACTCGGCCCCGCACATGCCGAAGTCCGTCGTCGTCAACCCGTACTTCGACTGGGGCGTCGACCGCCCGCCGAAGACGCCCTACAACAAGACGGTCATCTACGAGGCCCACGTCAAGGGGCTGACGATGACCAACCCACGGATCCCCGAGGAACTGCGCGGCACGTACGCCGGCATCGCCCACCCCGCGACGATCGAGCACCTCACCGAGCTCGGCATCACCGCCCTCGAGCTGCTGCCGGTGCACCGGTTCGTGCAGGACGACACGCTGCAGCAGAAGGGCCTGCGCAACTACTGGGGCTACAACACGATCGGCTTCTTCGCGCCGCACGACGAGTACGCCAGCGACACGACGGCCGGCCAGCAGGTGCAGGAGTTCAAGGGCATGGTGCGGGCCCTGCACGAGGCGGGCATCGAGGTCATCCTCGACGTGGTCTACAACCACACGGCCGAGGGCAACCACCTGGGCCCCACGCTGTCGTTCAAGGGCATCGACAACCGGGCGTACTACAAGCTCGTCGAGGGCGACGAGCAGTTCTACATGGACTACACCGGCACCGGGAACACGCTCAACGTCCGGACGCCGCAGTCGCTCCAGCTGATCATGGACTCGCTGCGCTACTGGGTCACCGAGATGCACGTCGACGGGTTCCGCTTCGACCTCGCCTCCGCCCTGGCCCGCGAGCTGCACGCCGTCGACCGGCTGGCCACCTTCTTCGACCTCGTCCACCAGGACCCGGTCGTCAGCCAGGTGAAGCTGATCGCCGAGCCGTGGGACGTCGGCGAGGGCGGCTACCAGGTCGGCAACTTCCCGGCCCTGTGGACCGAGTGGAACGGCAAGTACCGCGACACCGTCCGCGACTTCTGGCGCGGTGAGGGCGGGACCATCGGAGAGTTCGCCGACCGCATCTCCGGCTCCTCGGACCTCTACCAGCACTCGGGCCGGCGTCCGATGGCCAGCATCAACTTCGTCACCGCGCACGACGGCTTCACGCTCAACGACCTCGTCTCCTACAACGAGAAGCACAACGAGGCCAACGGGGAGGGCAACAACGACGGCGAGAGCCACAACCGCAGCTGGAACTGCGGGGTGGAGGGCGAGACCGACGACCCGGAGATCCTCCTGCTGCGCGCGAAGCAGCGGCGCAACTTCATCACCACGATCATGCTCAGCCAGGGCGTGCCGATGCTGCTGCACGGTGACGAGCTCGGACGCTCGCAGGGCGGCAACAACAACGGCTACTGCCAGGACTCCGAGCTCACCTGGATCGACTGGGAGAACGTGGACGAGGGGCTGCTCGAGTTCACCAAGAAGGTGACCAGGCTGCGGAGCGACCACCCGACGTTCCGCCGTCGCCGGTTCTTCCACGGCCGGCCCGTGCGCCGCGGGCTGGGCGACCCGGTGCCGGACATCGCCTGGCTCGCTCCCTCGGGCGAGGAGATGGCCGACGAGGACTGGGACGCCGCCTACGCCAAGTCGCTGGCGGTCTACCTCAACGGGGTCGGGATCCGGGAGACCGACGAGCGCGGCGAGTACGTCTCCGACGACCACTTCTACCTGGCCTTCAACGCCTCGCACGAGCCGATCGAGTTCACCCTGCCCAGCGCCGACTACTCGCGGAGCTGGACGCCGGTGCTCGACACCGCCGAGATGCACGAGGTGGAGCCGGTCGACGTGAAGCCCGGCGAGACGGTCACCGTGCAGGGCCGCTCGATCGTCGTCCTGACGGGGCCCGCCCAGTGAGCCAGCCCATCCAGGTGCCGGGGGCCGAGCGTCGCCGCGGGACCCCCGCGGCGACGTACCGGCTGCAGGTGCACGCCGGCTTCCCCCTCCAGGACGCCGCCGAGGTCGCCGGCTACCTCGCCGACCTCGGCGTCACCCACGCCTATTCCTCCCCGCTGCTCCGCTCGGCGGAGGGCAGCAACCACGGGTACGACACCCTGGACCACGCCCACATCGACGAGGCCCGGGGCGGGCAGGCCGGCTTCGACCGCTTCGTCGCCGCGCTGCACGAGCACGGGTTGGGCCTGGTGCTCGATCTCGTGCCCAACCACATGGGCGTCGACGACCCGGCGGCCGCCCCGTGGTGGTGGGACGTGCTCCAGCACGGGCAGGGCAGTGCCCACGCCGCCGCCTTCGACATCGACTGGGACTTCGGTGGCGGCAAGGTGCGCATCCCCGTCCTGGGATCGGCCGACGACGTCGAGAAGCTCGAGGTGGTGGACGGGGAGCTGCGGTACTACGACAACCGCTTCCCCCTCGCCCCCGGCACCGGTGAGGGGACCCCGCAGGAGGTGCACGGCCGCCAGCACTACGAGCTGGTCGACTGGCGCCGCGCCGACTCCGACCTGAACTACCGGCGGTTCTTCGCCATCAACACCCTCGCGGGGCTGCGGGTGGAGGACCCGGCGATCTTCGACGCCACCCACGAGCTGGTGCTCCGGCTCGTGCACGACGGCGCCGTCGACGGCCTGCGCATCGACCACCCCGACGGGCTGGCCGACCCGAAGGGCTACCTCGGCCGACTGGCCGAGGCGTCGGACCACCGCTGGACGGTCGTGGAGAAGATCCTCGAGCCCGGCGAGGACCTCCCCGAGTCCTGGGCGACCGCGGGGACGACCGGCTACGACGCGCTCGCCGAGGTCGCCGAGGTGCTGGTCGACCCGGCCGGCGAGGCGGCGTTCACCGAGCTGGACACCGAGCTGGCCGGTGTGCCGGTGGACTACGCGCAGCTGGTCCACGACTGCAAGCGCGAGGTCACCGACGGGATGCTCGGCTCGGAGGTCGCCCGGCTGGTGCGGGTCATCGGCGAGCTGCCGGGCATCGAACGCGCCCAGCAGACCGAGGCGCTGGCCGAGCTGCTGGCCTCCTTCCCGGTGTACCGGAGCTACCTCCCCGACGGGCGGGAGCACCTCGACGAGACGGTGGCGGCGGTGCGTGCGCGCCGCCCCGACCTGGTGGCGGCGCTGGACGCACTGCACCCGGTGCTGTCCCAGGCGGGCACCGAGGCGGCCACCCGGTTCGAGCAGACCAGCGGGCCGGTGATGGCCAAGGGTGTCGAGGACAGCGCCTACTACCGGTGGGCGCGGTTCGTGGCGCTCAACGAGGTGGGCGGCGACCCGGCCGTCTTCGGGAGCACGGTCGGGCAGTTCCACGCGGCGCAACAGCGGCGGCAGGCGGTGCGGCCGCTGTCGATGACCACGCTGTCGACGCACGACACCAAGCGCAGCGAGGACGTGCGGGCCCGGCTGGCCGTGCTCGCCGAGATCCCGGACGAGTGGGCGCAGCTGGTGCGCGGCTGGCTGGCGCGGCACCCGCTGGCCGACCGCTCGCTGGCGCACCTGGTGTGGCAGAACCTGGTGGGCGCGTGGCCGCTCTCGCGCGAGCGCGCGCACGCCTACGCGGAGAAGGCCGCCCGCGAGGCGGGCACCGTCACCACCTGGACCGATCCCGACGAGGCGTTCGAGGCGCAGCTGCAGGCGCTGGTCGACGCGGCGTTCGACGACCCCACCACGCGCTCGGAGATCGACTCGTTCGTCACCCGCATCGCGCCGCTGGGCTGGTCGAACTCGCTCACCCAGAAGCTGCTGCAGCTGACCATGCCGGGCGTCCCGGACGTCTACCAGGGCACCGAGCTGTGGGACCTCTCGCTGGTCGACCCGGACAACCGCCGTCCCGTGGACTACGCCCTGCGCCGCCAACTGCTCGCTCGGCTGGACGGTGGGGATGTGCCGGCGGTGGACGAGAGCGGGGCGGCCAAACTACTCGTCGTGTCACGCACCCTGCGGGCCCGCCGCGACCATCCCGGGTGGTTCGCCGGGTACGAGCGGGTGACGGTCACCGGCTCGGCGGCGGACCACCTGGTCGCCTACGACCGCGGCGGCGTCGTCGTCGTGGGGACCCGGCTGCCGGCGGCGCTCGCCCGGACGGGCTGGGGCGACACGGCCCTGCAGCTTCCCAACGGAGCCTGGGAGGACCTGCTGACCGGCGCCCGGGTGGTCTCCGACGTGGCGGGCGTCGCCGCCGACGTGGTGCTCACCCGTCTGCCGGTGGCGCTCCTCGTGCGGGCGTAGGAGTCCGGCGGTGGTGCGGGACCTCGGTCGGCGCACCACCGGCACCGCACGCCGGCGGCGGTCAGGACGGCGAGGCACCCGGCCGCTGGTCGACGAGCTCGACCGGTCGTGCGGCGGGCCGGACGAGCTGCCGCGAGGCCACGAGCATCGCCGCCAGGAAGACGAGCGCGCCGGACATCTCGAGCGCCTCCTCGATCGAGGAGGCGATGACGAACGCCAGGCTGCCCTTCTCGCCGCCGTTGAGGTCGTACGCCAGACCACCGAGAGCCTCCACGCCGATCGCGCCCCCGACGTAGAGGACGGCGGCGATCACGACGAGCTTCCGGACGCCGGCCGGCAGCGCCCGGAGGAAGCCGAGGTAGGCGAGCGCGAAGGCGAGGACGAGGGGTGCGGCCAGCAGGATCCAGCCGAACGAGAGGATCCCGCGGGCTTCGATCAGCGAGTCGACGATCGCGTCGGCCGACTCGTGCAGCCGGCCCGCCTCGTCGGCGGAGAGGTAGGCGAAGGCGAGGGCGAGGAGGCCCCAGTGCCGCGACCACCGGTCGCCCGCGGCCCGCCGGCCCACCGCGATGCCCCAGATCACCAGGGCGGAGAGCAGCAGCAGCGCCGCGTTGAACCAGGACGCCAGGTTGGCCTCCTCGTCGACGCTGAAGATGCGCAGGAGGCCCTGGAACCCGAAGAACACCGGCTGCCGCGCGCCGCTCTCGAGCTCGGCGGCGATCGCCGGGTCGGTGGCGATCAGCCGGAGCACGAGGCTCACGAGGTTGATGACGACGGCCAGCGCGCCGAGCGCGACCAGCAGGCGTCGGGTGTTGCCGACCAGCACCATCGTGGATCTCCTGCCGTTCCGAGACCCCCGCGGGCCGTCGTCAGTCCGCCGACTCTAGCCGTGGACCCTCGGGACCGGCTCCGCGCCCTGTCGTCCGGCACGCGGGCCCACCCCGGCCTGCGTAGCATCCGACCGCATGACCGGACGTGACGTGGAACGGGTGCAGCTGCTGTGGACGGGCGGCTGGGACTCGTCGTTCCGGCTGATGCAGCTGCTGCTCGTCGAGGGGCGCGCGGTGCAGCCGATCCACGTGCTCGACACCGGTCGGCCCAGCACGCTCTTCGAGCTGCGCGCCATGGAGGCCATGCGCGCGGGCCTGCTCGCCCGGCTGCCCGACCCCGCCCTCCTGGCCCCGACCCGGTTCGTGCTGGCCAGCGACCACCTGCCCGGGCCGCGGGACGCCGAGATCGGCGACCGCCTGCTCCGGGAGACCTCGATGGGCACCCAGTACCTGTGGCTCAGCGGGCCGGCGGCGGCGCTCGGCTGGTCGGGTGTCGAGCTCTGCATCGAGCGCTACGAGTCCGGCCTCAGCGACTGGCAGCGCCGGGTGTTCGACGAGCCCGGCCGGCTCAACGGCTCCCCGGAGTCCGAGCTCTTCCGGTTCTGGTCGTTCCCCGTCATGCACCTGACCAAGGAGGAGATGCGGGAGATCGCGCGGTCGCACGGCTTCCTGGACCTGCTCGTGCTGCGCTGGTCCTGCTTCCGCCCGCTGGACGGCCGGCCCTGCGGCCGGTGCCGGCCCTGTCGGCTGACGCACGATGAGGAGGTCCGGTTCGCCAACCCCGTCCTCGTCGCGGCGCGCGACCTCGCGCGCAAGACGCGGAAGGGGCTGCGCGAGCCCGCCGCGGCGCTGGCGCTGCTGCGCCGCCGCTGACGCCGCGGGGGCTCAGCGCGACAGCGTCGGCAGGGACCAGCGCGATCCGAGCCATGCGTCGAACGCCGCGGGCTCGAACCGGGTGACGCCTCCGCCCGGGTACGGCGTGAGCTCGCCGAACCAGATCGTGCCGCCCGAGCTGTAGAGGTCGACCCGCATGAAGTCGACGTCCCGGGCGAGCACCTGTGCCGCGTGCAGCATCGCGGGAAGGTTCGCCGGTGCCGCGGTCGGGGATCCGCTCGGCACGGTCTTCTGGACGGGGAGGGGCTCCCAGTCGGCGGTGTAGTAGTTCCGCACGTGGTCGCTCGTGGACCTGCCCCGGTCGACCTGGACCGCGGCGACCTTCCCGTCGAAGACGAAGAACTTGTAGTCGTCCAGGGGCTCGCCCCCGCCGATGGCCTCCTCGACGAGGAGCAGCTTCCGGGCGCTGCTGTACGCCCACTCCCCCAGCAGCACGCCCTGGTCGTCCCGCAACCAGTCCCGCGTCGCCGCGACCGTCGATGCGTCGACCGCCTGCCCGGCCGCCCCGAACTGCACCAGACCGCTGCGGTGGTTGGGCTTGAGCACCCAGGCCCGGTCGAAGGCACGGCCGGCCACCGCACCCAGGTCCGCCCCCGACCACAGCGTCTCGGGCACGGCCACGCCGGCCGCCTCCCGGAGGCGGTGGGCGTGGTCCTTCATCGCCAGCTTGTCGCACGTCCACGCCAGCTCGGGCCGGCGGTCGCGCAGGATGCGCCAGTTGACCTTCTCGGAGAACGTCTGCGGGTGGCGCAGGCGGGGCAGCTGCCGGTGCCCGGCCAGGTACAGGTAGCGCCGCCGGGCGGTCGGGGGCAGCAGCCCGGCGATCCGGCGGTGCGCCGGCTGGAGGCAGGAGCGGAGGACCGCGTTCAGGTGGCTCCGGGGCATCGAGGTCCTTCTGCGCGGGACGCCGGCGGGCCCGGCGACATCCTGGCCGTGCGGGTACAGGTGCCCCACGGTCCCGCAGACACTAGCCGGGGTAGCTGCTTCCGGCACCCGTCCGTCCGGGGACGCCCACGCCGCCCGCGCTCCCGGCCGGCGTGGTCGGGACCTCCGGCCGGGCGTCCGCCGGGGCACCGCGGTGCGAGGACGTCGGCAGGGACCACAGCGATCCGAGCCACGCGTCGTAGGAAGCCGGCTCGAACCGGGTGACGCCGCCGCCCGGGTACGGCGTGAGCTCGCCGAACCAGACCGTGTCCCCCGAGCTGTACAGGTCGACCCGCATGAAGTCGAAGGGGCGCCCCAGCACCTCGGCCGCGTGCAGCATCGCGGCCAGGTTCCCCGGCGCTGCGGTCGGCCGCCCGCTCCGCACCGTCTTCTGCACGGGGAGAGGCTCCCAGTCGGGGGTGTGGAAGGTCCGCACGTGGTCGTTCGTGAACCTGCCCCGGTCCACCTGGATGGCGGCGATCTTCCCGTCGAAGACGAAGAACTTGTAGTCGTCCAGGGGCTCACCCCCTCCGATGACCTCCTCGACGAGGAACAGCTTCCGGGCCCGGCTGTAGGCCCACTCCCCCAGCAGCACGCTCTGGTCGTCCCGCAGCCAGTCCCGCGTCGCCCCCACCGTCGACGCGTCGACCGCCTGCCCGGCCGCCCCGAACCGGACGAGGCCGCTCCGGTGGTTGGGCTTGAGCACCCAGGCGCGGTCGAACGACTCACCCACGACCGCTGCCAGGTCATCGCCCGACCACAGCGTCTCGGGCACGGCCAGGCCGGTGTCCCGCTGCGAGAGGTGGGCGTACTCCTTCATCGCCAGCTTGTCGCACGTCCACGCCAGCTCCGGCCGGCGGTCGCGCAGGATGCGCCAGTTGACCTTCTCGGAGAACGTCCGCGGATCCTGCAGGCGAGGCAGGTGCCGGTGCCCGGCCAGGTACAGGTAGCGCCGCCGGGCGGTCGGCGGCAGCAGCCCGGCGATCCGGCGGTGCGCCGGCTGGAGGCAGGAGCGGAGGACCGCGTTGAGCTGGCTGCGGGGCATGGGTCGGGTCCTCCTGCGGGAAGCGCCGGGAGGTCGGCGGGCCGCGGGCCGTGGCGGGCCCGGGCGGCCCGCCGTCGCGTCGAGGCTAGGGAGGTGATCGGCCTCCCCGCTTCCCTCGACCGAGGGGGACCCCGCCGACCGGCCGCCCGGCGGTCAGCGCGGGGACGCCGGCAGCGACCGGTGCGCCCCGAGCCACGCGTCATCGCCGGCCCGTCGGGGCGGCCGGCGGTCGCCCACTGCCGGGATGGCACGGTTGGGCGTCGGCGTGAAGGGCATGAAGCTCGCGCCTGTCACCACCGGCCAGGCCCGTCCGCCCTGGGAGGCACCCTGCATGTCCGCACCCGTCGAGTTCTCCGTCTGGGCCCCGCTGCCCGAACGCGTGCGCGTGGAGGTCGAAGGCACCGTCCACGAGATGCGGCGGGACGACGGCGGCTGGTGGCGCACCGAGGTCGAGGCGGGGCCCGACGCCGACTACGGCTTCCTGCTCGGCGACGACGACGGGAAGGTCTACCCGGACCCCCGCTCCCGCCGCCAGCCCGAGGGGGTGCACGGCCTCTCCCGGCGCTTCGACCCCTCGGCGCACGCGTGGGGCGACCGCGCCTGGACCGGCCGCCCGCTGGCCGGCGGCGTGGTCTACGAGCTGCACGTGGGCACGTTCACCCCCGAGGGCACGCTGGACTCGGCGATCGCGAAGCTCGACCACCTCGTCGACCTCGGCGTCGACTTCGTCGAGCTGCTCCCGGTCAACGGCTTCGACGGCACCCGCAACTGGGGCTACGACGGCGTCCTCTGGTACACGGTGCAGGAGACCTACGGCGGCCCCGCCGCCTACCAGCGTTTCGTCGACGCCTGCCACCGGCGCGGGCTGGGCGTGGTGCAGGACGTCGTCTACAACCACCTCGGCCCTTCCGGCAACTACCTGCCGCTGTTCATGCCGGTCTTCAGCGAGGGCGGCGCGAACACCTGGGGCGAGTCGGTCAACCTGTCCGGGCCGGACTCCGACGAGGTGCGCCGCTACATCCTCGACAACGCCCTCATGTGGCTGCGCGACATGCACGTCGACGGGCTGCGCCTCGATGCCGTGCACGCCCTGGTCGACGAGCGGGCCACCCACCTGCTGGAGGAGATGGCCGAGGAGGTCGACCGGCTCTCCGCCGCCGTCGGCCGGCCGCTGACCCTGATCGCCGAGAGCGACCTCAACGACCCGCGGATGGTCACCCCGCGGATCGCGGGCGGCACCGGCATCCACGCCCAGTGGAGCGACGACTTCCACCACGCGCTGCACGCCACGCTGACCGGCGAGGACCAGGGCTACTACCGCGACTTCGCCGAAGCCGGGCTGGGCGGCCTGGCCAAGACGCTCACCGGTGCCTTCTTCCACGACGGCGCCTGGTCGAGCTTCCGCCGCCGGCACCACGGCCGGCCGGTGGACACCGCGCACCTGCCCGGCTGGAAGTTCCTCGGCTACCTGCAGGACCACGATCAGATCGGCAACCGGGCCGTCGGCGACCGCATCTCGGCGTCCCTCTCCCCCGGCCTGCTCGGCGTCGGCGCGACCCTCGTGCTGGCCAGCCCCTTCACACCCATGCTGTTCATGGGCGAGGAGTGGGGCGCGTCCACGCCGTGGCAGTTCTTCACCAGCCACACCGACCCGGAGATCGGGCGGGCGACGGCGGAGGGCCGCAAGGGCGAGTTCGCCGAGCACGGGTGGGACGCCGACGAGGTGCCCGACCCGCAGGACCCGGAGACCTTCCGCCGCTCCACGCTTGACTGGAGCGAGCCGGAGGAGGAGCCGCACGACCGGCTGCTGGCGCTGCACCGCTCGCTCCTGGCGCTCCGCCGCGCCCACCCCGAGCTGGTCGACCCGGACCTGGCGTCGGTCGAGGTGACCTGGGACGACGCCGACCGCTGGCTGGTCGTGCACCGCGGCACGCTGCGGGTCGCGGTGAACCTCGCCGACCAGCCGCGCGAGGTCGACCTGGACCGCCGGGTGGGCGAGGTCCTCTTCTGCACCGGTGAGCTGCCCGAGGTGGACGGCGAGACGGTGACGCTGCCGGCCGAGAGCGCCGCCGTCCTCGCCACCCGCTGACGTGCGCCGCCTGCTCCCCGCCCCGGCCCAGCTCGACGACGACGGGCTGGTCGAGGCCTACCGCCTGCCCCCCGGTCGCTCGCTGCGGGTGAACTTCGTCGCCTCGCTCGACGGCGCGATCACCGTCGACGGGGCGAGCGAGGGGCTGGGCTCCCCTGGCGACCGGCGGGTGTTCCAGGTGCTGCGCGCGCTGGCCGACGTCGTCCTGGTCGGGCACGGCACCGCATCCGCCGAGGGCTACCGACCGGTGCTGCCGGACTCCGCCGTCGGCCGGCTGCGGGCGGTGCTCGGCCGGCCGCCGACGGCGCCGATCGCGGTCGTCTCCCGGCGGGCGTCGCTCGACCCGGCGAGCGGCCTGGTCACCGACGCCGTCTCCCCCACGATCCTGATCACCTGCGGGGCCGCCGACCCCGATCGCCGCGCGGCGCTCGCCGCCGCCGGCGCGGACGTGCTGGTCTGCGGGGACGACGACGTCGACCTGCCCGCCGCGCTGGCCGCCCTCGCCGGGCGCGGCCTGGAGCAGGTCACCTGCGAGGGCGGGCCGCAGCTCCTGCGCAGCGCCCTGTCCGCCGGCGTCGTCGACGAGCTGGACCTGTCGATCGCCCCCGCTCTGGTCGGCGGCGAGACCCGGCTCCTGGACACCGCCCTGGGCGCCCCCGCCCGGCTGGAGCTGCGCCAGCTGCTCGAGGAGGACGGGATGCTCTTCACGCGTTACGCGCTCGGCGCGTAGCTCACCCGACCAGCCGTACGGCGTCGCCGTACCCGACGAGCCGCCGGTCCGCGGTGAGGAGGACTGCGCCCTCGGCGACGGCCTGGGCGATCAGCAGGCGATCGAACGGGTCGCGGTGGACGTCGGGCAGGTGCTCGACGCCGGCGGCGTGCTCGGTGCTGACGGGCAGGTGGTCGAGCGCCAGTTCACCGGCCACGCGGCGGGTCCACGTCCGCACGTCGGAGCCGAGCGACAGCTTGCCCAGGCGCTGCTTGATCGCCAGCTCCCAGATGCTGACTGCCGACACCAACCGGCGGTCGGCATCGGCCACCAGGTCCCGCGCCGCGCCGAGCCGCTCCGACCTATGCGTCAGCCACACGACCACGCGCGTGTCGAGCAGGACCCTCACGGCCATTCCTCGAACGCCCGCTGCAGGTCCTCCGGCAGCGGATCGTCGAAGTCGTCGGCGATCCAGACCCGGCCGCGGTCGAGATCGAAATTGGGCGTCCGCCGTCGCGGACCGACCAGCCGGGCGACCACCCGACCACGGTTGGTGATCTCCACTTCTTCCCCCGCGGCGACGTCCTCGAGTAGCCGGGACAGATGCGTCTTCGCCTCGTGCACCCCCACCGACTTGGTCATGCGATCTAGTCTAGTTCCGCGTCACGCAACCTTCGACTGGTTCAAGCTGGGCCGGCTAACGCTTCGCGTCAGGACAATGTGCGCAGACGCGCCATTCCCGTGCCGAAAACTGACCATCTGCGCACTCCGTGGCCCTCACCGGCGATCTCGGGAAGGCAGCCGCCAGGCAGGCGAACGTTGACGGCCGCAGTACTAGTTCCACGGTGCGGCCCGACGGTGCGGACGCGGGCCCGGGGACCCGACCTCGCGGCGCAGCAGCCACCCTCGCCGCACACCGCGAGGACGCCGACCGCGGGGCGAGGGTCGCGATCTCGATCGGGACCGCCGGTGGCTGCTTGACTGAGCGGCATGGACCTCCCGCTGCTGCCGCCGGTGAAGCCGATGCTCGCGAAGGCCGCCACGAAGGTGCCGGTCGGCGACGAGTGGTTCTACGAGCCGAAGTGGGACGGGTTCCGCTGCATCGTGTTCCGCGACGGCGACGAGGTCGAGCTCGGCAGCCGCAACGAGCGCCCGCTGACCCGCTACTTCCCCGAGGTCGTCGCCGCGGTGAAGGAGAACCTGCCCGAGCGGTGCGTCGTCGACGGCGAGATCGTCGTGCCGCGGGACGACCGGCTGCACTTCGAGGCGCTGCTGCAGCGGATCCACCCGGCGGAGTCGCGCGTCACGCTGCTCGCCGAGCAGACCCCGGCCTCGTTCGTCGCCTTCGACCTGCTCGCCCTGGGGAACGAATCGCTGCTGGAGACGCCGTTCGCGCAGCGGCGGGCCCGGCTCGAGGCCGCCCTGTCCGGCGCCCGCCCCCCGGTGCACCTCACCAGCGTGACCCGGGACGCCGCCACCGCCGAGCGCTGGTTCGGGACGTTCGAGGGCGCCGGCCTCGACGGCGTCGTCGCCAAGTCCGCCGACCTGCCCTACGGCCCCGACCAGCGGCTGATGACCAAGGTCAAGCACGTGCGGACGGCGGACTGCGTGGTCGCCGGCTTCCGCTGGCACAAGAGCGGGCCGATCGTCGGCTCGCTGCTGCTCGGCCTGTACGACGGCGAGGAGCTGCAGCACATCGGCGTCGCGGCGTCCTTCCCGATGGCCCGCCGGGCCGAGCTGGTCGAGGAGCTCGCGCCCTACCGCGCCGAGGCGCTCGACGGCCACCCCTGGCAGGACTGGGCCAACGCCCAGGTGCAGGCCGACGGCGAGCAGCGGATGCCCGGGGCGGTGAGCCGGTGGAACGCCAAGAAGGACCTCTCGTGGGTGCCGCTGCGCCCCGAGCTGGTCGTCGAGATCAAGTACGACCAGCTCGAGGGGCGTCGACTTCGTCACACCGGGCAGTTCCTCCGCTGGCGCCCCGACCGGGACCCCCGCAGCTGCACGTACGACCAGCTCGACGTGCCGGTGCGCTACGACCTGGCCGAGGTCCTGGACTAGGTAGGAACCCTCTGCGGCGGCCCTCCCGGAGGGGCCCGCCGCGGGCTTCGCGGGCGGTGAGGTCGCTCGGCTCCCTATCCTCGTGATCATGCGTCTGCACCGTGGCCTCCCGGCCGCCGCGTCCGGCCTGCTCCTGGCCCTGCTCCTCGTGCTCACCGGCTGCACCTCCTTCGGCGAGACCACGGAAGAGCCCGCCGCCAGCACCAGCACGGCACCGGCCGAGCCCGAGGTCGCGCCGATCGAGTGGACCGACTGCGACGCCCAGATCCAGCCGCTCGTCGAGGGGCAGCCGGGCAGCGAGCGCGACATCGCCTTCGAATGCGGCCGCACCGACGTGCCGATCAGCTACGACGAGCCCGGCGGCGCCACGCTGCCGCTCTTCCTCGTCCGCGCCTCGCTGGCCGGGCAGACCGATCCCCTCGGGTCGCTCATGGTCAACCCCGGCGGCCCGGGTGGCTCCGGCGCCGACGCCGCCATCGGGCTGGCGCTGACCCTCCCCGAGGACGTGCTGCGCCGCTTCGACGTCGTCGGCTTCGACCCGCGCGGCGTGGGCCTGTCCACGCCGGTCGAGTGCATCCCCAAGGAGCTGAAGGACCGCGCGATCGCCGCGGAGCCGCGCCCGACCACCGAGGAGCAGCTCGACGACGTCTTCGCGCTCTCCAGCGAGATCGCCGAGGGCTGCGCCGAGGAGTACGGCGAGGCGCTGGGCACCTTCAACACCGTGGACACCGCCCGCGACATGGAGCAGCTGCGGCAGGCCCTCGGCGAGGAGCAGCTGACCTACCTCGGCTACTCCTACGGCACCACGCTGGGCTCGACCTACGCCGAGCTCTACCCCGGCCGCGTGCGCGCCATGGTGCTGGACGCCGCCGTCGACCCCGACGTCGACGCGGTCGCCGACGCCGAGGCCCGCGCCGCCGCGTTCGAGGCCGGCTTCGACGCCTTCGCGGAGAACTGCCGCGGCCTCGTCGCCGGCTGCCCGCTGGGCGACGACCCCCGGCTCTTCCTCGAGGAGCTGCTGGCCCAGACGCAGACCACGCCCGTCCCGAGCAGCGAGGAGGGCGAGACCCGGCAGGCCACGCCCGGTGTCATCCTCACCGCGGTGCAGGCCGCGCTGTACGACACCGCCTCCTGGCCGCAGCTGGCGCAGGGCCTCGCCGCCGCGCGGAACGGCGACGCCCGGCTGCTGTTCTCGCTGGCCGACGACTACAGCGGCCGGCTCGAGGACGGCACCTACTCCAACCTCCTCGACGCCAACGTGGCGATCAACTGCGCCGACACCGAGGAGACCGTGCCCGAGGAGCGGGTGCGCGAGCTGGTCGGCGAATGGAGCGCCCGGTACCCGCTGTTCGGGGCCGGGGCGGCGGCCGGGCTGTTCACCTGCTCGGTGTGGGACGCCGAGCGCACGCCGATGCCGGAGCGCGACGCCGAGGGCAGCGCACCGATCCTCGTGATCGGCAACGCGGGCGACCCGGTGACCCCGCTGCCCGGCGCCGTCGACCTCGCCGAGGACCTGGACAGCGGCGTCCTGCTGACCTGGCAGGGCCAGGGGCACACCGCCTACCCCAAGACCGAGTGCGTGACCGCCGCGGTCAACGCCTACCTCATCGATCTGGTGGCGCCGGTGGACGGGCTGACCTGTCCTGCGTGACACTCGGCGCTCCCCGAGCGAGCGGAGTGGGTGAATGGCCGGCAGCAAGGACGCCGTCGTCCTGCAGGTCGACGGGCTCGAGGTGCGGGTCTCCAACCCGGAGAAGCCGTACTTCGCCGAGCGCGGCCTGCGCAAGATCGACGTCGTCGAGTACTTCCTCGCCGTCGGCCCGGGGATCCTCGGGGCGCTGAGGGACCGGCCGACGACGCTGGAGCGTTGGCCCGGGGGCTACTCCCCGGACGCGAAGATGGCCACGCGGGCGGACGGCCACGGGGACGCCTTCTACCAGAAGCGGGTGCCGAAGAACGCCCCCGACTGGGTGCCGACGGCGCACATCAGGTTTCCCAGCGGGCGGACCGCCGACGAGATCGCGCCGGACTCGGTCGCCGTCGTCGCGTGGTGCGCGAACCTCGGCACCCTCACCTTCCACCCGTGGCCGGTGGGCAAGGACGACGTCGAGTCGCCGGACCAGATCCGCATCGACCTCGACCCGCAGCCGGGCACCGACTTCTCCGACGCGGTGCGGGTCGCGCCGCACGTGCGGGAGCTGCTGCACGAGTTCGGCATGGAGGGGTGGCCGAAGACCTCCGGCGGGCGCGGGGTGCACGTCTACGTGCCGATCCTGCCGCGCTGGACCTTCACCGACGTGCGCCGGGCGGTCATCGCGTTCGGCCGCGAGCTGGAACGCCGGCTGCCCGACCAGGTGACGATGTCGTGGTGGAAGGAGGAGCGCGGCGAGAAGATCTTCATCGACTACAACCAGATGGCCAGGGACCGCACCATCGCGTCGGCCTACTCCATCCGGCCCAGGCCGCACGCGCCGGTCTCCGCACCCGTCGACTGGGACGAGCTGCCCGACGTCCACCCCACCGACTTCACCGTGCTGACCATGCCGGCGCGCTTCGCGGCCGTCGGTGACAAGCACGCCGGCCTGGCCGACCACGCCTTCGGCATCGAACCGCTGCTCGAGCTCGCCGAGCGCCAGGCCGCCGACGACGGCCTCGGCGACCTGCCCTACCCCCCGGACTACCCGAAGATGCCGGGCGAGCCGATGCGGGTGCAGCCCAGCCGCGCCAGGCGCTCTACCAGCCAAGATAGCTGATCCGGACATCATCTCGGGACTAGCACAGCGCTCACTCGCCCGATAACCTGCCGCCGTGGCGATCCGGCTTGAAGACCTGCTGGCGTCCTTCCGGCGGCACCTGCGGGCCGCCGCCAAGGCGCCGCGGACGATCGAGCTGTACAGCCAAAGCGTCCGGTACTTCTCCCGGTGGCTGATCGAGCGAGGCCGCGAGCCGGTGCTTGACGAGCTGACCCGGCACGCGATCAGCGCGTGGCTGGCCGAACTTGCCGAGACCGCCGAACCCTCCACCGTCGGCACGCGGCTGCGTGGGATGCGCCGGTTCTGCCGCTGGCTGGTGAGTGAAGGAGAACTGGAGGTCGCTCCGACCGACGGCATCGAGATCCCCAGCCCGCCCGATAAGCCGGTTCCGATCCTGTCCGACGACGAGATCACCGCCCTGCTCAAGGTCTGCGCGGTGCCCCGTGGCCGGCCCGGCGTCTACGACCGAAGCGTCTTCCTGGGCCGCCGGGACGAAGTCGTGCTGCGGCTGCTGCTGGACACCGGCGTGCGCGTCTCGGAGCTGTGCGGACTCGAGTTGAGCGACATCGACCTGGACCGGGAGCTCGCCTACGTCACCGGCAAGGGCTCCCGCCCCCGAGTCGTGCCGTTCGGCGCCAAGACCGCCCAGGCCGTCGATCGCTACCTACGGGTGCGCGCGCTGCACCCCTACGCCCGTTCCCCCCGGCTGCTGCTCGACCAGCGCGGCCCGATGACCCCCGACGGTGCCCGCGACGTGCTCCACACCCGCGCCGCGCAGGCCGGCGTCACCGACGTCCACCCGCACCGCTTCCGGCACACCTTCGCCCACCGCTGGCTCGCCGGCGGCGGCCAGGAACGGGACCTGATGATGCTGGCCGGCTGGCGCTCGGACGACATGCTCTCCAGGTATGCCGCCTCCACGGCGGTCGAGCGCGCCCACGACGCTCACCGACGTCTGTCCTTGGGGGATCGGCTGTGAGCCGGTCCCCTGCTGAGGAGTCACGCAGACTTGTCGGCCACGGGTAACCGGCGGACTGCTGGAGCCAGCAGAGGGGACCGCGAGCGATCTCGGCAGACGCCCGAAAGCCTCCAGTTCTTCTCCAGTGAACCTGCTGAGTGCCGACTCGCCTCGATGACCTCCTGGCTGGCTGCGAACCGACGATCAGGGCAGCGACCCCCGCCTGCGCGGGCCAGTGGCCTCGGAGACCGCGCCGATGGTGACCCTGCGAGTTGATATTGACGGCGTTGACCACTGATGGACGGTGACGAACTCGCAGGTCAGCGGCTTCAGGCGTGAGCAGACGTCGTTGACTATCGTGGGCTATTGAGGGTGGTTCGTTGGTCGCAACTTGGTCGCGTCGTAGTGGCCCCGCCACCCGAACCCCCTCCCCCGCGATACATCACACATGAGCCCCTGCACCTCCTTGCACGGAGCGCAGGGGACGGAGTGCTGGCGGCCGACCGTCGGCCTGAGCAGGACCCGTGTGTTCCGTCGTGATCCCGTGATCCGGGACGCCTCCTTCCCGAGACGGCTCAGGAGTCGTTGACTCTGCTTCCTGACCACCTCCCGGGAGCCTGCTCGGCTGTCGTTCGCTGCCCCTCGCCCGGCCCACGCAGTGATCGACCCGCCCCCGGTTCCCTGAATCAGAGCGAAGGAACGAACATGACCGATCGATCAGGCGTCCCGGTGCGCCAACTGTCCGACGAGGAGCTCGAGCGTGAGTGCTTCCACGCACACGACACGCGCCACTGGGTCTTCCTCAACGGATCGGCCACGCAGTTCCGGACCCACACCGAACGAATGCTCGAGCTGGAGCAGGAGTACCTGCGACGGCATCCGCAACGCACCTGGCAGGGCGTCGACGTTCCCGCGAAGGCACCGTCCCGGGAGGATCACGTCCGTGATCTCGTAGCGACATTCTCCCGGGCGATAGCTGCCGTGCTGGACGACGAGGGCGGCTCCGCGATCACCGGTGGCACCGATCGCCGCGAGGTCGAGGCCCAGGTCACGCTGCTGCGGCACTTCGTGGAGGCACCAGAGGGACGGCTGCACCGACTGGAGGCTCGCCAGCTCGCTCGACAACTCTTCGAGGACAGCCAGGTCGTCGCCCGCCTCTACCGCCAGGACCCACCGTTGCTGCAGGCTGAACGCGACGTTCGGGTGATCACGGATGCGGGGCGGGCCTGGCTGCAGGAGCACTCCCGGACGTGAGGCTTCACGACCTCAGCCGCCGGGCCGCCCGATCCCCTGACCCGACAGCGGGCGGGTGTTCCGGGCGACCACAACGCCAGCATGCGGGCATCGGAAGAGAGGCCAGGAAGTGATTCGGCAAGCGCACACAACGGAGCCGGCCGAGTAGCCATCCCGACACAGGAGGACACCACTCGATTACTCCATGCCAACTGATGCGGCACTGGGGGATCCGGACGGTCGTCGCACGTCGGCCTCCACCGATCCGGGCAGCACCGGCCGCCCGTCCTCGCTGTACCGCCCGGCGAGCTTGTGGAGACCCTAATGGGGGTCTGGCGTCCGAATGCGCTGTGGGGCCGGTGATGGTTGTACTGGTGCAGCCGGGTCGCAGGGCCTTCCGGCGGGCTGACTCGCTCCGCCGGTGCCGCCCTTGAGGAGTTGACCGCAGCGCGATCGCCGCTGCTCGAACTCGCCACCGGTCCGCCGGCCGAGCGCACCCGACCCTCCGGGTGACGCCCGGTGGGAGTCGGGTGATATCCAGAAGCCGGGGATCGTCAGTCACTTCGGCGCTGCGGTGCCAGTTCCCCGGCGGACGTCGCCCACGCCGGGGTCGATGCGGGCCCGCACGACGTCGAGGCTGAGGAGAGCCCCGAGCCCGGCCATACCGGCGGCCACGGCGAAGGCGACCCAGAAGCCTCCCGCGACCTCCGCGAGGAATCCCCCCAGCGGCGTGCCACAGGTCTGCGCGAGCGCGAACGCGAGGGTGCAGCGCGCGAAGACGGCGCCGAACTGCCGCGGAGGGAGGAAGTCGGCGAGATGGGCGGCCACGACCGACGGCAGCCCCGACATCATGAGGCCGAACAATACTGCTGACGTCGTCGCAAGGGGTTCCCTGCCAGTGATGGCCAGGAGGATTGCGCCGGCCATCACCAGGTGACCCAGCACGAGAGTCCGTCCACGCCCCCAACGGTCCGACAGCCGTCCCAGCACCACACCACCGAGGACCAGCGCGACCCCTACCACCGTGAAGACCGCTGAGGCATGGCCCGGAGAGAAGCCCACGTCCTCGAGCGCGGCCACCAGGTAGCTCACGTAGATCGAGTACGCCAGTCCGTAAGCGGCGTAGCCGCTGGTCAGGCCGCGCCAGCCGGGGACCTGCCGCAGGGACACCGCAACCGGGTCGGATGCAGCCGGTGTCGAGCTCGGCGACCGCAGGACGGCGAAGCACAGCACGAGCACCACCAGGGCCAGGGCCGCTTCGGTCGCGTAGACGCTGCGCCAGTCGGTCGCGCCGTCCGCTCCTCGGACAATGCTGGTGAGGGCGCCGGCGACGACGATCCCCGCGCCGATCCCCGACCCGATGAAACCGATGGCCAGCCCCCGCTTGGACGGGTGCACGACCGACCCTACGAAGCCAGGTGACGGCAACCAGATCAATGCCGCACCGAGACCGGTGAGAGCGAGTCCCATGGACAGCACCGGCACGCTTCCCGCGAGGGCCAGGACCGCCAGACCCACCGCGCTGGCCGCCAGGCCTGCCCGGATCGATGTCGTGGGGCCCAGCCGCGCGCCGAGGAGGCGGACCACGAGGACGCCGAACACGTAGGCGAGGACGTTGACGGCGCCGGCCAGCCCGGCCACCGCATAGGAGCCTGCCAACTCACGCTCGATCGGGGGAAGAAGCAGCGAGTACGTGAAGCGACCGAACGCCTGCGCGATGGTGGAGCACAGCACGACCACGGTCACGAGGAGCCACGTCGACCGTCGCTCGAAGCCCGGGCGGGGCTCTGTCACACCCCGCTGGCCCGACGAGCCAGGACCCCACCCGTCCCAGTGGCCGCCGCTCGCACGATGGTTGCGACGGTATCGGGTCGGAATCGGGTCGACGGGCCCGTCACGCTGAGGGCAGCGACCGGCCGCTCCCGGGCGTCCAGAATCGGCGCTGCGACGCAGACGATACCGACGGCTGATTCCTCGTACTCGTAGGCCACCCCGGTCTCGAGGACTCGTTCCAGTTGCCGTCGCAGCAGGCCGGGAGCCGTCACCGTCCGCGACGTCCGTCTCTCGAGGCCGGCCTCGATCACCCGCCGGAACAATTCGGGACCCGAGTAGGCCAAGAGGGCTTTGCCGATGGCAGTGCAGTACAGCGGCATGCGACCCCCCACCCGGGAAGGCGACGAGGCCTGGCGATGACCACCGATCTTCGCAACGTAGACGACGGAGTCCTCGTCGAGCACCCCGAGGTGCACGGTTTCGTGGGTGCGCTCGTAGACGTCCTCCATGAACGGGGTGGCCACCTCGAGCAGCCCTCGCTCGACCGAGGCCCGCATCCCCAGCTGGAACACCCGCCCGCTGAGCCGGTACCCACCCTCGACCCTGTCGAGCAAGCGGACCTGCAAGAGGTCGGTGACGATCCGGTGCAACGTCCCCTTGGGCAGGCCTGTCCGCCTGCCCAGTTCGGCGAGGGCGACGCAGTGGTCATCGGCTCGGAAGGCGAACAGGACCGTCACCACCTTGCCGAGGACCGTGTTCAGGTCCGCCGGCGGGTGGTCCGGACGAAGCGGTTCGATCGTCATGCCGGTCTCGTATGCCGCACCACGTCAGCCGACCGCGGCTACTCGAAGCCGCGGCATGACGTCCGTAGCGAACAGGGTGAGCAACTCGTGGGGCAGCGTGTAGGACCCGACGTGCTGCAGGAACACGGAAGTGGCGCCGACCGCTGCGACGGCCCTCAGGCGGCCGACGATCTCCTCCGCAGTCCCGTACAGGCAGAAATGGCGCGCGAAGGCCACGACCGCCTCATCCGACACGAACTCGTCGCATGCGCGGACGGCGAGATCCCAGTCTTCGGCGTGCACGAGGTCCGGGTACACGCCCAGGACATGGCGAGGCACATGAGCGACGTGCACTCCCGCCAGCTCGAGGAATGAACCACCGCCGTTCTGCGCGATGCCGGCACAGATCGGCTTGAGCTCGCGCGCAGCCGCCTCGACGTCGTCGGTGACCCGGCAGAAGGCCGACACGGTGATCGGTACCTGCGTGGTCTTCCCGACCGCTCGCGCGCCTTCCCGAACCCGTGACGTGCTGGCGCTCAGGTTGTCCGGGGCGACGCCGGACAGCAGGATGGCGCCGTCGGCGATCTCGCCCGCCAACCGAAGGTTCTTCGGTCCGCTGGCCGCCATGTGGAGCGGCACGTCAGGCATCGGGTCCCGCAGTCGGGAGCGCACGCCGTGGAAGTCGACCTCCTCACCGGCGAGGAGAGTCCGGATCATGCCGACTCGCTCTCTCATGTCTGCACCCGTGGACTGTCGCAGGCCCACCGGTCGCACGGCGCTGTCCCCGACCCCGAGTCCGAGCGTGAACCGGCCAGGGGCCAGCTCAGCGACGGTGCGTGCGGCGGAGGCCACCACCGCCGGATGGCGGGTCACCACGTTGGTCACCGCCGTGCCGACACCGATGCGGCTGGTCCCCGCGACCACGACGGCCGCCGTCGCGTAGACGTCGCGCCACAGCAGCTGTGAATCGGGCAGCCAGACCTGGTCGTAGCCGAGTTCTTCCGCCTGCTGAGCGACCTCCACCAGCTCCCCCACCGGCCGGCACGGAGGGATCCTGATGCCGACTCGCAGGGGTGATGACGCGTCGATCGACGTGTCGGGCTGACCCGAGGGGTCTGTCGATAGGGTCACTGCGCCAGTTCCGCTCTGGTCGTGGAGCCCGCGTGGGGTTCCGGGGAAGGACCGGTGGGGCGGCTGCCCCCCGGGGTCGTCGCCGGGTCGCCGGCACGACGGTCGATCCTGGTGAGGAAGGCATCGACGACCGTGGCGAACTGCTTCGGGTCGTGGTCGACAGCGGCGACGCCCACCCCCTTGAGGAGGATCGCCTCCGCGTCCGGCAGCGCGGCCGTCAGCCGCTGGACGTCCGGCCGGGAGAAGCTGTCGTCCTCGCCGCAGACGACCAGCACAGGCGCATTCACCAGGCTTGCGCGCTCCTCCATCCGGTAGGCGTTGACGGCACGGTGCCCCTCCTCCACCCGGTCGCGCACGCCCAGGGCGTCGCGGAGCAGCCGGTCGAGGAGGTCGGGGCGGTCGGCCGGGTAGTACGGCCGCCGCTGCGCCCAGAGGGCAGCGACGTGGGATCCGTCCACGGGGGCGTCCACCTCGTCGATGGGCGGGCGGGCCGCGACCCGGCGGCGCCGGTCGGCGTCGACGAACGGCACGCCCGAGAGCACCAGCGAGCGCACCAGGGAGGGATGCGCAGCCGCGACCTCCAAGGCCACGACCCCGCCGGTGTGGTGACCGACCAGGTCGACCGAGGGGAGCCCGAGGGCGGCGCACAGCTCGGCCACGCCCTCGGCGAACATCTCGATGCTCCACTCCTGCCGCGGCGTCGCCGAGGCACCGAAACCGAGCGTGTCCATGGCGATCGCCCGCCGGGTGCGGCCGAGCAGAGGCAGCACGTCGCGGTACTCGTCCCAGGAGCGCGGCGTCTGGTGCAGCAGGAGCACCGGCGCCCCCGCGCCATGCTCCACGTAGTGGATCTGACCGAATCGCGTGTCCGCGTAGGCCCGCCTCACCGCGGCCCTCCGGTACCCGCCGGCGCGGCTCGGGCGGTGAGCTCCGTCGGCACATCCATCTCCCGCTGCGTCACCTTCCAAGGATGTACGGCGCGCGACGCATGACCGAGCAGGATCCCGTCTCCCGGGACAGCTTGATCAGGCGCAGCCGAAGTACTCGGCCACCCGACGAGGATCGTGGGTGCGGGTGAGGACGAGCATCAACAGCAACCGAGCCTTCACCGGCGCCAGGTTCCCCGCCGAGACGATGCCGCGGGCCATCACAGCGGGGCTGACACCGACCCTGCCAGACCCGGTCCGGCTGGCCTGGACCACGACGACGCCGCCGTCCGCCGCGGCTTCCAGTGCCGCCTGCTCCGCAGGCGTCGGGAAGCCCGCCCCCGTGCCGGCACTCACGATGCCGGCGGCACCGGCACGCACGCTCGCGTCGATCAGCGATGCGTCCGCCCCGAGGTAGGACATGACGACGTCCACCCGGGGCAGCGCCGCCAGCCCGCTCACGGAGAACGCACCCTCCGCCGGCCACGGCTCACGGCGGTGATGGAACAGGACCGAACCATCGGGTTCGATGAACCCCAGCGGCCCGAGTTCGGCCCCGCGGAAGGCGTCGAGCCGGGCGGTTGAGGCCTTGGTGACGTCACGGGCGGAATGGACGGTGTCGTCCATGAGCACGAGCACACCTCGCCCGGACGCGCCCGGGGCCGCCGCCAGACGGATGGCGTTGAACAGGTTGATCGGCGAGTCGGAACTCAACCCCGACGCGGGGCGCATCGACCCTGTGAGCACGACCGGCTTGTCGGTCGATAGCACCAGGGCGAGGACGAACGCAGTCTCCTCGAGGGTATTCGTTCCGTGGGTGACGACGACCCCGTCCACCGAGGGATCGGCGACGAGTTGCACCACTCGCCTGGCCAGCCGCAGGACGTCCTCGACCTGCAGCGCGTGGCTCGCCGCGCTGCGGAAGGGCACGGGACGGACCCGTGCGACCGCCCTCACCTCGGGGATGACCTCGAGGAGCTCCTCCATGGCGTGCTGCTGGTCGAGCTCGCCGTAGAACGCCAGGTCCAGCCGGTCACGTCCGCGAGCACCGATCGTGCCGCCGGTGGGGACCAGCGCGACGATGGGCAGTTGCGACACGGCCACTCCTTCAGTACCAGGTGACATCCGCTCGGCCGATCGTGGACCGGCCGAGCGAACGCGCGGCCGAGATCCTCGACGAGCCCACCTAGGCCCGCCCGTCGAGGCAGAGGTCCGCACCGCCGGCAGGGGCGACGTCGGCGACCACCGACCGGGGAGATCCGGACCTGACAGGGGACGCCTTCGGCTCGGCACGGGCCCGATCCTCCGATTCCGTCGGCCGCTGCAGCCTCAGCCGAGGATCCCGATATCCACCGTGGGATCCGTCTTGACGTCGATCAGCAGTGGGAACAGCCCTCGGGTGACCATGTCGGCCGCTCGCACCAGGTCCTGCTGGTTCCGGACCGTGACGCCGTGGCCGCCCATGCTCTGCGCGAGGTCGGCGAACTCGGGCCAGGCGATCAGCGAGTACTTCGGGTCGAGGCCCGCATCCTTAAGCTTCGTGTACTCGGCCCCGTAGCAGTCGTCGTTCAGGATCACGACGACGAGAGGCACTGCCCCCCGCACAGCGGTCGTGAACTCCATGAGACCCATCATGGCGCCGCCGTCACCGACCACTGCGATGGTCGGGCGGTCGCCGTGGGCGAAGGCGGCGCCGACGGCCGTCGCAAGACCCAGTCCGATCGACCCGAAGTTCACCGTGTGGTGGAAGGACCCGGGCTCCGCGACGTGGAGGTACAGCCACGGTCCCCGCATGAATCGGCCGACGTCGGTGACCACCGTGCGACTCGCCGGCAGCAGGCGGTCCAGCTCGACGACCGCGGTCCGGGGATCCATGGTGGTCTCGGTCCCGGCATCCACGTAGTCGTGCGCCGGGGCCTGCGCGTCGAGTCGCGTTCGGAGTGCGGAATCGCACCACGTCCTCGGCGGCAGATCTGCCGACTCCAGCTGTTCCCGCATCAGTCGGGCGGTCAGGGCTGCGTCACCGACGAGCCCCACGTCGACCGCCGAGTAGCGTCCGATGGCGCCGGGCCGGATGTCGCAGTGGATGACCGCCGCCCCCGCGAGCAGTGACCCTTCCGCGGTCGTGTAGTGGTTCAAGCTCGCCCCGAACGCCACGACGCAGTCCGCGGCCTGGATGGTATCCAGGGCCGGGGGATGCGACAGGGTGCCGAAGAACCCCAGGTCGAACGGGTCTTCCCGGAAGAAGTCCTTGGCCAGCAGGGTCGTCGCCAGCGGTGCGCCCACCTGTCGCGCCAGCGCGACCAGCTCCTCATGCGCCCCCGCCGCGACCGCCCCGACTCCACCGAGGATCAGTGGCCGGGACGCCGAAGCCAACACTCCGAGAGCTTCGTCCAACGCTTCCTCGTTCGGCACGACCCGGTCCGCGGGGCGCCTCCCGAAGCGGGAGGGGACGTAGTCCACCTCGCGGTTGAGCAACTGATGCGCGATGTCGAGGACGATCGGGACACCGGTGACGGCGACTCGCTGAAGCGCTTTCGCGATGTCGTCGGCGACGTGGTCCGGGGTGAGCACGGCACGATACTCCGCGCCGCACACCAAGGCGGCCGCACGGAGGTCGACCTGCTGGACGAAATCCCGACGGAGCGGCGTGTCGGCGGTCAGCAACAGCACGGGCGACCTGGCGCGGACCGCCTCGGTCAGCGCGGTCAGGGCGTTGGTCATGCCCGGGCCGTGCGTGACGCTGGCGACCGAGGCTGCCCCGCTCGCCCGGGCGAAGCCGTCGGCCATCGAGACGGCCCCGCCCTCGTGCACCGCGTTCACGAACTCGCCACCGTGCTCGATGAAGTGGGCGATGTACTGCATGTTCGCATCACCCAGCACCCCGAAGACGCGGCTGACCTCGTTCTCACGCAAGGACCGAGCCACGGCCTGATGGACCCTCACGCCCCCACCTCTCCGCTCGCCGTCCGAACCCCGGGCCATCGACCGCCTTCGGAGAGCCGCCGGTCACGCACCTTCGACGTTTTCGGTGAACCAATCCGTGAGGATGGCCTCGTCAAGAGCCGGCGGGGACTCCAGCACGCCCTGGTCGAGGAAGTACTGGACCTGCTCCTCGTAGGACTCCATGTCCTCCTCCGTGAAGCCGCGCACCTCCCAATCGATCTGCTCGATGTCGCTGACCGCCTGGTCCGTCGGCGTGGCCGTCTGCGCGCTCACCGCCTCAGCCGCTGCCTCGACATCGGTCCGGACGACTTCGGCAGCGTCGACGAGCACCTCACCGATGGCTGCGGCCTGCTCCTGGTTCTCATCCAGCCAGTCGCCGTCGGCCACGAGCCAGTGGACGTAGGAATAGCCGTAGGAGCCGGTGTCGCTCAGGATCTGCAGGCCCTGCTCGACCCCCTGGGTCGGCCACGGCTCCCACAGCACGTAGGCGTCGACGTCCCCTCGCTGTGCCAGGGTCGGCAACTCCGGTGGGGCCGCGGTGACGAACTCGACGTCATCCAGCGGGACGTCATTGGCCTCGAAGTACTTCTGCGCCATGTATGCGCTGATACCGGGCACGACGCCCATCTTCTGGATGTCGCTGGCTTCCTCGATGCCTGGTCGACCCACGACCTTCACGTACTCGCCGGACTCCTCGTAGATCAGAGGCGCTCGCAGGTTCGGGTTCTGGGCCAGCAGAGTGATCGTCGTCGTATCGGAGTTGCCCGCCAGCTGGACCTGCTGGCCGGCGATCGCCTGGACCGCCTCACCGCCACGGCCGAACTGCACGAGCTCGACGTTGAGGCCGGCTTCCTCGAACATGCCGCGCTCCTGGGCGACGAAGAACGGCGCATACGACGCGTCGACGCCGACACCGATGCGCACGAGCTCTTGGTCGCCGGCACCGCTGGGACCGCTGGTACCGCTGGCACCGCTGGTACCGGCGCCGCCGCCGTCGGCGCCGCACGCCGAGAGAAGTCCGACCACCGCAAGTGCAGCGATGCCGACCGGGAATCGACGCATCTTCATCGAACTCATGACCACCTCACGAAGGAGAGCGACAGCCGGCCATGCCACGCCGGGCGGGGGTAGGGAAGGTAGCGACCGCGTCGATGAACCACCCAGGCCACCGGTCCACCCAGCGGAACGCAGTCTCGACCGCAGCTGCGGTGGCCGACCACGCTGCAGGAAGGGCAGGACGGACACGCGCGGCCGCTCGCGGGGGTCCGCTCTTCGAGCCGGCGCGATTGCACCTGCGCCCCGCGGCCCCTAGCGTCGCGGCCGGTCTCCGGCTCACTCGACGAGACCCCCGACGGCCACTGAGGAGAGCCATGAGGATCGGCGCCATCCTGCCGACCGCCGGACCGCTGCCCCTGGAGCTCGGGGTCGTGGCGATGGCCCAGGCCGCCGCCGACGCCGGGGCGGCCGGGCTGTGGGTCGGCGACCACCTGGTTCTGCCGCAGCAAACGGTGCACAACTACCCGTACAGCCCCGACGGACGGCTGGCCTGGGACCCGGAGCGCGACTACCTCGAGGCGCTCACCACATGCGCCTACATCGCCGGCGCGGTGCAGTCGGGCTGCACGGTGGGCACCGCGGTCCTCGTCCTTCCGCAGCGCAACGTCCTGCAGACGGCCAAGGAGGTCGCCACCATCGACCGGCTGACCGGCGGGCGTCTCCAGTTGGGCCTCGGCGCGGGTTGGAACGACGTGGAGATGGCGGCACTGGGCTACCGCTTCGCCACCCGGGGCAGGCGATTCGACGAGATGCTCGTGGTGCTCCGTGACGCGTGGCAGGGCCGTACCAGCGGGTTCAAGGGGACGGAGATCGACGTCCCGGCGTCTCTTGGCCTGTTCCCGCGCCCCGCGCATCCCGACGGGCCGCCGCTGCTCGTCGGCGGGAACTCCCCCGCCTCCCTGCGACGTGCCGCGCAGCTGGCAGACGGATGGCTGGCGCTCGCCGCCGTCGACACCTGGGACGCCGAGCAGCTGCGAACCGGGATCGCAGACCTGCGGGCCGGCTGGGACGCAGCCGGGCGGCCGGGGGACCCACGCGCCGTCCTGAAGCTGCACTGCCCGGAGGTAGCGCTGCCCCATCTGGCGCGGCGCGTGGCGGAGACAGCCGAGCTGGGCTTCGACGAGGTGGCCGTCGAGCTGCCGTGGCACCGCGGGATCGACGACGCGGCCGGGGTCCTCGACGGGCTGACCTCCACCCGCCGTCCGTGACCGCCGCCTGCACCAGCTGCAGGCGGCGGTCACGGCTGGGCGTGCCGTCAGTCGGTGTGCTCGCCGTACCACCCGACGAGGAGCTGCTCGTCCAGGTCGGGCATCGACGGGATGTTGCCCTGGTCGAGGAAGAACTGCGCCGTCTCCCGGGCCGCCTCGACGTCCTCGCTGGTGAGGTCCCGGACCTCGAAATCGATCTGGGGAAGGATCTCCGCGGCCAGGTCCGCCGGAACCTGCACGGCGCTCTCCATGACCGCGGCAGCCGCCTCGGGATCGGTCTCGATCATCTCGTTGGCCTCGGCAATCGCCGCGGCGATGCCGGCCGCGGCCTCCTCGTTCTCCGACAACCAGTCCGCGTCGGCGAGCAACCACTGCGAGTAGCTCACGTCGAAGTCGCCGATGTCGGCGACGACCTCACCACCCGCCTCGGCGGCGCGCGTGGCCCATGGCTCGAAGATCACCGTCGCATCCAGGTCGCCGCGCTGGAGCAGGGTCGGGATGTCCGGCGGCGCGACGTCGGTGAACTCCACGTCAGCGGGGTCCACTCCCTCGCTCTCCAGATACCGGAAGGTGGCCAACCGCATCAGACCCGGCACGTTGCTCATCGTCCGGATGTCGGCCGGTGACTCGATCCCGTCCCGGAGGACCACCTTGATGTACTCGTCGGACTGCTCGAAGACCGCAAACGCCCGGAGGTCCTCGGCGGTGGCCATCAGGCTCGTCGTCGTCGCGTCGGACAGGGTCGCCACCTCCGCGGCCCCTGCGACCACCATCTGTCCCGCAGCCGGGCCGCCTTCGGTGGTGACGTACTCGACGTTCACCCCGTGCTCCGCGAAGAGCCCCTCCTCCGCGGCCAGGTAGACCGGCGCGTAGGAAGCGTCGACGCCGGTGGCGAGCCGGACCACCGGCCCGCTCGCGTCCCCTCCGCCGCTGCCCTCGTCCGCGGACTCGCCGCCACAGGCGCTGAGCGCGACCAACGCCGTCGCGGCGACCGCTGCGACCGCCGACCGATGGAAACTGTGCATGTCTGAGGCTGCCTTCCATGGGGGATCGGTCCGATGCTGCAGGCCAGCATCGGTCTGGCGATGCGCTGCCGGAGCACAGGCGGCCCACCGACGTACGGGGAGCGACCGCCCACCGTTCACAGCTTGACTGAGTACCTCGCCAGCACGCGGCCCGCGACGATGCGCAGGATCCGGTCGAAGATGAATCCGAGAATGCCGAGCGTGATGATCCCGACGAAGACCCAGTCGATGCGGC
The DNA here is from genome assembly GCF_030731085.1 of Blastococcus carthaginiensis. NCBI lineage: Bacteria > Bacillati > Actinomycetota > Actinomycetes > Geodermatophilales > Geodermatophilaceae > Blastococcus > Blastococcus carthaginiensis. The sequence continues at coordinate 125,068 of NZ_JASNFN010000005.1, forward strand.
CGAAGTTGCGCGACTGCCAGATGAGCGCGCCGATCCCCACGTCCGCTGCGACGATCTCCGCTGACACGATGGTCAGGAAGCTGTTGCCCATGGCCAGTCGCGACCCCGTCACGATCGACGGGACGCTCGCCGGGAGCACGACCCACTTGAGGATCTGCCGCCGGTTCGCCCCCAGGCTGGACGCCGCGCGCAGCTTGTCCTCGGGGATCGCCAGGACACCGGAGATCGCGCTGATGGTGACGATGAAGACGGAGGTGTAGAAGATCAGGACGATCTTCGAGGCCTCACCGAGTCCGAGCCACACGATCGCGAGGGTCACGAACGCGATGGGCGGGATGAAGCGGAAGAACTCGATGTACGGATCCATCAGCTGACGGACGACCTTGACGCGGCCCATGAGCAGTCCCAGCGGAGCCCCGACGAGGATGCCGAGACCCCATCCGATGAGGATGCGGCGGCTCGATGCGATCACCGATTCGAACAACCGGCCGTCGCGAGCGAGCTCGATGGCCGAAGAGAGCGTCTGTCCCGGCGACGCGACCAGAGCCGGGCCGTAACTCATGGCCAGTAGCTGCCAGATCAGCAGGCCGATCCCGAGGGACAACGCGTAGCGCATGGCCACCGTGGCGGCAGCTCGGCCGCGGCGCTTCCGCGGGATACTTAGTACACGGACGCGCGCCGGGGCGTCGATGATGCTCACGAGGAAGCTCCGTCGTCCAGGCCCTGATCGCGCAGGGACTTGTTGACCTCGTCGGCGATGTCCTCGCGAAGGCGCTCGTACCGTTCGAGGAACTCCGGCGAGGCCTTGAGGCGGGGCCGGGGCAGGTCGACATCGTGGATCCGCTTGATCCCCGCCGCCGGGCCGGCGGTCATGATGAGGACTCGGTCGGCCAGCAGCAGGGCCTCGTCGATGTCGTGGGTGACGAAGACGACGGTGCACGCGTTCTGCCGCCAGATGCGGGCCAGCTCGGCCTGCATGACCTCACGGGTCTGTGCGTCCAGCGCACCGAACGGCTCGTCCATGAGCACGAGCTGAGGTTCGTTGGCGAGCACCCGCGCGAGCTGCACCCGTTGCCGCATGCCGCCGGAGAGCTGACCGGGCAGCTTGTCGGCCGAGTGCGCCAGTCCCACCATCGCGATGTACTGATCGGCGATCCGGCGCTGCTCGGCTCGGGACAGCCCCCGTGCTTTCGGTCCGAACATCACGTTCTGGCGCACCGTCAGCCACTCGAAGAGGACCTCGGTGCTCTGGAACACGACGCCGGCGTGCTCGTTCCGACCGGCGACCGGCGCCCCCTCTCCGGTGATCGTGCCCCCGCTGACCTCGACGAACCCGGCGATGGCCGACAGCAGCGTGGATTTGCCACAGCCACTGGGTCCGAGGATGCACAGGAACTCACCGGGGTGGATGTCGAAGGTCGCACCGGCTACGGCCCGGAAGGAGCCGAAGGTGATCCCGACGTCCTGCAGCTCCAGGCCGACCGCCCGGTCCGGCGGTGTTGCGTCACTCGCAGTCGAGACTGCCCCGGCCGGTCGCGTCATGGTCGTCACTCTCCTTGCCCCTCGTACCAATCCAGCAGCACGGCGCTCTCCACGTCGAGCGCAGTGTCGGCCTTGCCGGTCTCGACGTAGTAGTCGGCGACCGACTGGAGGTCCGGGAGGTTCTCCTCGGTGATGCTCCGGACGGCGAAGTCGATCTCGTCGATCGCGGTCAACGTGTCGGGCACGGGCACGCTGGTGGCTGCCTCCGTCGCCTCGGCCGCGGTCTGCGGGTCCTGCTCGGTCATCTCGGCCGCTTCGGCCAGGACCCCCGCGAGCGTCTGCGCGGTCTCCTCGTTCTCCTGGATCCAGCTCTCGTTGCCCAGCAGCCAGTGGACGTACGACCAGCCGTAGTCACCCGTCGACATGGCGATCTGGTGCCCCTGCTCGGCGGCGTTGGCCGGCCACGGCTCCCACATGACGAACGCGTCGATGTCGCCACGCTCCATGAGTGGAACTGCCTCGGGCGGACCGACGCTGATCATCTCGACCGCCGAGGGATCGATGCTCTCCGACTCCAGCAGCTTCAGTGCCGAGAGTTCCGACAGGCCCGGGACGAAGCCGATGCGCTGGGCCTCCGACACGTCGGAGAGCCCTTCACGGAGGACGACCTTGAGGTAGTCCCCGGATTCCTGGTAGACGAGGATGGCTCGCAGGTCCTCGTTCTGGTTCAGCCGGCCGATGGCCGTCACCTCGGAGGTGCCGGCCAGCTGCACGGCGTCGGTGCTCAGGGCGTCGACTGCCTCGCCACCGACGGCGAACTGGACGAGCTCGACGTCGAGCCCGGCCTCGTCGAACATCCCCTCCGACTCGGCGAGGAAGAACGGGGTGTACGCCGAGTCGACGCCCACCCCGATGCGGACGGTCTCCACGCCGGCGGCTGCGCCCCCGCCGCTGTCGGTGGTGGAGTCCCCGCAGCCGGTCACGATGCCGACGGTGACCGCAGCCACCGCGCCCACCGTGGAGACCTTGCGAAGTCGATTCATGACATCCTCTTTCGGGACCATGGGGACCGTAGCGGCGAGGGGGTCGACCGCAGGTGACTCGCCGTCGGCGCCGGCGAGACCCTCGCCGGCAGGCTGAGTGGGCGTGACGGTCGCAAAGTCACTTCCTTCCACCCCGTGGATCACCAGCGGCATCGATCAGACCGGCCGCGATGCGTACGACGACATCAAGCCCTCGCACGCCACGATGGACAAGAATGTGTCCCGTGACGCGGGACGCGAGTTCGATGCTCGAGAAGACGGCGCTGCTGCTCAGCGCCTTCACGCCAGGCGGTGCGTTGTCGCTGAACCAGCTGAGTGAGCGGACCGGGCTCGCGAAGTCCACCGTGCACAGGCTGGTCGTCGACCTGCACGAGCTCGGCTGGGTGGCTCGGCAGGGTCAGCGCTACGAGCTCGGCATGGCGATCTTCGAGCTCGGCGAACTGGTACCCGTGAAGCACCGCCTGCGCGAGGCTGCTCTGCCGTACATGCAGGATCTGTTCGCCGTGACGCAGGAGACCGTCCACCTGGCGGTACGCGACGGACACGACATCGTCTACGCCGAGAAGCTGCACGGCCATGCTTCCCTGCCACTGCCGTCCCGGACGGGAGGACGGGCGCCGCTGAACTGCACGGGAGTGGGCAAGGCGCTGTTGGCGCACGAGGCTCCGGCCGTGCTCGAGGACGTTCTCTCCCGCCCGCTGCGCCGCTGGACACCCCGGTCGATCGTCGATCCTGCAATGCTCCGGCGAGAGCTGGAGTCGATCCGCCGGACAGGGGTGGCGGTCGAGCGGGAGGAGGCCTCCCCGGGGGGTGCCTGCGTCGCCGCTCCGGTGCTCGTCCGCGGGCGGACGGTGGCGGCCCTCTCCGTCTCGGTGCCCATCGAGCGGTTCCGGCCGGAGCGGCTGGGCCCGGCTGTGCGGACGGCCGCACTCGGGCTCTCGCGCACCCTGGACGGCAGCAAGGGCACCTGAGGACACCACCGGCAGAGGTGCCCCGCCCTCCCGTTCACGCCAGGACCGCGCCAGTGCCACACCCCCTTCGGGCCTGCGCCGCTCCAGCCGCCCGGCGGTAGGGCGGGACGGTGTGCGCCGCAGCCGTCACGCAGGTCGGCAGAGACGGTTGCGGGACCGTCGTCGGCTGGAACAGGAAGCGATGGCCAGCCCAGGCGTACGCGCGGGAGGTTGCAGGGTCTCCATCGGAAGGTGTCCCGCGACGCGGGACGTGAGCTACCGATGCGGACGCACGGTGACGTTGATTGGACGCGTGGGGAACTCCGGCCGGTCACCGCTGCGTCGCGACCGGGGGGCGACCGCCGGGCCTTCCGGCCGCTGGGCCTTCGCCACGATCGCCGTCTCGCTGCTCGTGCTCACCACGGGAGCCCAGCTCGCCACCCCGCTGTATCGGCTGTACGGGGCAGAGTTCGGCTTCTCGTCGATGCTGGTGACCGCACTGTTCGCCGTCTACAGCATCGCGGTGATCCCGTCGCTGCTCATCTTCGGCCCGCTGTCCGACGTGATCGGCCGCCGGGGCATCCTCCTCGGCGCGGTCGTGGTCGCCGCTGTGGCCTCGGTGCTGTTCGCCATGGCCGACGGTGTGGCGATGCTGTTCGCCGCCCGCACCTTGCAGGGGCTGGCGCTGGGAGCGGTGCAGGGCACGGCGACCGCCGCCCTGATCGACCACGTTCCGCGAGGTGACCGGTTCCGCGCTGCTCGCGTGGCGACGGCAGCGAACCTCACGGGCAGTGCCGTCGGTCCCCTGCTGGGTGGTGCGCTGGCCCGTTACACCACACCGGGGCTGGTGACACCCTTCTTGCTCGAGGCCTGCCTGCTGACGGCGGCGTTCGGCGCCCTGCTCGTCCTCGTCCCCGCGCGGCCCGGGTCGGGCGGTCGCTGGCGCCCGCGCCGCCCCGCGGTGCCCGCCGGTCTGGGTCGGCTGTTCGCAGCCGCCGGATCGACCGCCGCCCTCTCCTGGGCAGTGGCGAGCCTGTTCCTGGCGCTGCTGCCCTCCTACCTCGAGTCGGAGCTGGGCAGCTCCGACGCCGCGCTCTCCGGGATCGCGGTCTCACTCATGCTCGGACTGGCAGCCGGCGCCCAGCCTGTACTGCGCCGACTGGGCACCCTGACAGCACAGGCCGTGGGTCTGGGCCTGCTCCTGATCGGCCCTCCGGGTCTGCTCGTGGCCGCCGCCCTCGGATCGATCCCTGCGCTGCTGCTTGCCTGCGCGGTGTCCGGGTTCGGTCACGGGCTCACCTTCGGTTCTGCCCTGGCCGAGGTCAGCGAAGCCAGTCCGGCAGACCAGCGCGGTGAACTCATCTCGGCCTTCCAGGTGATCGCGTTTCTCGGGTCGGGCATCCCGATCATCGGTGTGGGCCTGATGGCCGAGTACGGCGACCTGTTGTCGGCGGTGCAACTCTTCGTGATCGCGACATCGGCGGGGTGCCTGCTGGCGCTCGCCTCTCTGGTCACCCGCCGTCGCAGCCGGCGGCGACGCCTCGCCGCGCCGCTGCCCGCCGACCCTGCGAGCCCGGCGGCGATACCGTCCGGACCGACCGCGGGAGGAGTTCGATGACCCGCGCGACCGCGGCCGTGACCTCGACGGACCGGAGGAACGGCACGCTGGTCCTCGTGCTCGGCGGCCTGACGGCGGTCGGACCTCTGTCCGGGGACACCTACCTGCCGGCGCTACCGACCATCTCCACCGACCTGGGTGTCGGGCATGTCGCGGTCCAGCTGACCTTGACGGCGAGCTTCGTCGGACTGGGCCTCGGCCAGCTGCTCGCCGGTCCGTTCTCCGACCGGTACGGCAGGCGGCGGCTGCTCCTGCTCGGCACGGCCGTCTACGTGATCGCGTCCCTGGGATGCACGCTGGCCCCGTCGATCGATGCGCTCATCGGTTGCCGCTTCGCCCAGGGCCTGGGTGGTGCAGTGGGGATCGTCGTGTCCCGGGCCGTGGTGCGCGACGTCTACGCGGGTGCCGCCGCCGTGGCCTTCTTCTCCCGGCTCCTGCTCGTCTTCGGCGTCGCCCCGATCGTCGCGCCGCTGCTGGGCGTCGGGCTGCTGCACCTGGGCGGCTGGCGGGTCATCTTCGCAGTGCTCTCCGCCTTCGGCGCGGCGTTGTTCGTCGCGGTCGCCTGGACGGTCCCCGAGACCCTCCCACCGGAACGTCGCAGCACTGGGGGCGTGCGCACCACCATCGCGACGGCCCGCACGATGCTGACCTCGCGTGTGTTCCTGGGATACGCGCTGGCGTGCGGCCTGGCCTTCAGCGGCCTGTTCAGCTATCTGGGCACGTTCCCCTTCATCGTCCAGGAGGTGCACGGCCAACCTGCCCTGGTGTACGGGGCTCTGTTCGCGCTCAACGCCGCCGGACTCGCAGTCGCCACCCAGGTCAACGCCCGGCTCGCCCGACGGGTGGCCACCCGTACCCTGCTGGGGGCGGGCCTGGGCACGTACACCGCAGGCGCCCTCACCGCGCTGCTGCTGGTCACGCTCGATCCTCCCGGCGGGGGCGGTCCGGGGCTGGCCGGGCTCGGAGCGGCCCTGTTCGTCGTCATCGCCAGCCTCGGCTGCATCCTGCCCAACGCCATGGCACTGGCCATGGAGCGATTCCCGGCCGCGGCGGGGACGGCCTCGGCCCTGCTCGGAGGACTGCAGTTCCTCCTCGGTGCGGTGATCGCCCCGCTGGTCGGTCTCGGCGGCCGCGGCACCGCCGTCCCGCTGGGGATCAGCCTGGCCATCCTGGGCCCCAGCGCCCTCCTCGCCTTCGCGGCGGCAGGGTCGCGGCGGGATCGCCCGAGGTCCTTGCGCTCCGGGTGACCTGGCCTCCCGGTCCGAGCTCACCGGTGACGCGGCCCGGATCAGCAGGGCCAGCGGGTCTGACCCGTGCAGATGACGGTCAACGGCCGCGGCCGTTGCCGTCCGGCGTCTGCGTCCCCGGAGGCGAACGGCCCGCCGGTGTGGAGGCGCCGAATCCGCGACAGCGGATCCCGCGTGGGCGGATGCGTCCGGGCGACTCAGGAAAAGCTTCCCGCGTGTGAAGTGCCGGGACGACGGCCAGACCACGGCGCGGCGCGTTCCACCTGCCCGGCCAATCGGATGAGCAAGTCCTCACGTCCGTACGCCGCGCCGATCTGCACGCCGATGGGGAGGCCGTCGCTGCTGGTACCGAGCGGCAACGATGCAGCCGGCTGCCCGGCCGTGTTGAACTGCGGGGTGAAGCGGAGGATCTCCACCGATCGGCGGATCCCCTCGTCGCCGTCGAAGAAGCCGATGGGCGTGGCGGGCATGGGGAGCACCGGTGACAGCAGGATGTCGTTTCCGGCCGCCCACCACGCGGCCATCCGGCGACGGAAGTCGTCGCGCCACACCTGGTTGGCGACGTGGTCGGCGGCACTCAGGCGGCGGCCTCGGTCGTTCCACCACCACGCCATCGGTTCCGCGTCCTGGTCGGTGAGCGGTCGGCCGGCCCGGCCCTCGAGCTCGCGGAAGAACAGGGCGACGCTCGGGCTGAGGAGGTCGACCCATCGGTCCAGGTAGTCGGGCTCCAGCATCGCCGCCGGCTGGTCGATGGTGACGTGGTGCCCCAGCCTCTCCAGCAGCCGAGCCGCCTCCTCGACTGCCGCCGTCACCTGCGGGTCGACCTTGGTGCCGCCGACCTCGGACGGCGCCATCATCCCCACCCGCAGCGCCGGGGGGTCGCTGTCGACCAGGTCCGACCAGGGACCCATTGGAGGTGGCGCAGTCAGCGGGTCACCGGGGACCGATCCGGAGGAGATGTCGAGCGCCAGAGCACTGTCGCGCACGGTGCGGGTCAAGAAGCCGTAGGTGGTGTGCCCCTCCATGAGCTCTGGCTCAGGGGCGGTGCTCAACCGCCCTCTGCTGGGCTTCAGACCGAACAGTCCGCAGTGGGCCGCGGGCATGCGGATGGACCCCCCGCCGTCACCTCCCTGGGCGATGGCCACCATCCCGGACGCCACCGCGGCAGCTGAACCACCCGAGGAGCCCCCCGGGGAGCGACCGAGATCCCACGGGTTGCGCGTCCGTCCATGGGCGGTGGGTTCGGTCGTGGCGACGAGTCCCAGTTCGGGGACGTTCGTCCGCCCCACGATGATGAAGCCGGACGCACGCAGGGCTTCGACCAGAGTGGCGTCCCGCGTTCCCCGCGCATCCAGCGCGCGGAGCAGACGATTGCCCGAGTGCGACGGCTCACCGGCCATGTCGCAGCCGAGGTCCTTGAGGACGATCGGCACCCCGCGGAAGGGTCCCGCAGGCAGATCGGCCGCGGTCGCCTCCGCCCGCGCCCGGTCGAAACGCTCGTGGATGACCGCGTTCAGCGCGGGATTCAGGCGCTCGATGCGGCGGATCGACGCCTCGACGAGCTCCAGCGGCGACACCTGTCCCGAGCGGACGGCCTGCGCCTGCGCCACGGCGTCGAGATCCATCAGTTCGGAATCCATGTCGACCTCCGGGATAGGGGGAGCTACGTGGACGGCGGCCAGGAACGTCCGGGCCACCGCGCTGGGCGGTTCTGCGGGATCCGGGAGAGGGCCTCCCGCACGCGTGCGGCGCCGCCCAGGACCGACCGGGCGGGGACCCATGAAGAATTCCTGGCCTCCCGGGCACGGCGCGAGCAACGCCATGGGTGCCTGTCGCGGGTGGTCGGGACCTCAGGACTCGAGGATGAAGCCAGCCGTCCGGCTGGCGTAGGCCTCGATGGACACCATCGGGTTCACCCCGGGGGCGGACGGGAACGCCGACGCGTCGGCAATCCACGCCCCTGCCACGTCGTGCAACCGGCCCCGCCCGTCGACGACACTGCGGAGCGGATCCGTGCCGGCGGCACACGACCCGCTCTGATGGGCCGAGAGCGTGAAGACTTCATCGGCACGGAGGTCGCCGAGCAGAGCGACGAACGCCTCGAAGTCCTCGCCCTCCCGCCAACGGGGGTCCCCCGGCAGGAAGGTGAAGATCTCCCTCGCCCCGGCGGCATGCAGCAGCCGGGCCAGTTCCTGGTGGCAGCGCCGGACGACGGCGAGGTCGACGTCGTCGTCGAGGTCCCAGGTGGCCAGTGGGCGCCCCTCGGCATCGGCTGTGATCCGACCGGCTCCGTGGTCGCGCACGAAGCCCCACACGCCGGAGACGTGACTCAGCCGCAGCTGGTCCTGCTTGTGCGCGGCGCCGTCCCGCCACGGGGTCAGACCGGTCCAGAAGCCGAGCCCCATGGGGGCGGCCTCGACCAGGAAGCCGTGGTCCTCCTGGACCCTCTCGAACTCCCGGCACCAGCTGGTGAGGATCTGACCGCGCCACCCGTGGACCGGCTCGTCGAAGACCCCGCTCATGAAGTAGGACGGGTGGACGTGCAGGTTCTCACCGACTGCGGGTCCGCCGATTCCGGACGCCTGGAGGAGCAGCGGCGTGGACAGGGTCCCCGCGGCCAGGACGACGGTCGGGGCGTGCACCACCAGTGAGGTGCGCGTGCCATCAGCGGCGGTGACAGTGGCCTCCACCCCGGTGACCGCGCCGTCCGCGACCAGCAGCCGCTCCGCCCGGCAGCCGGGCAGCAGCAGAGCACCGGCGTCGGAGGCGTCCTGCAGGAACGTCTTCATGGTCGACTGCTTGCAGCCCAGCAGGCAGCCGGCGTTGCAGGAGCCGCAGTAGCGGTCGTCGTCGTCCCGGGCGTTGCGGGGCAGCACCTGCCACTCCAGCCCCCGCTTCTCGAAGGCACGGATCAGCAGCCTGTTCACGGCGTTGTGCCGGGTGTTCTCGACGCGGGCGTTGATCCGGTCCTGAACCTCGGTCAGGTGGGGGGTGAAGTTCTCCGGTGCGACACCCTCCACGCCGCGCGCCGTCCACTCGTCCAGGACGTACTCCGGCGTCGGCAGGCAGGCCATCGAGTTGACCGTGGTCCCGCCACCGGTGGTCGCGCCGGCGAGCATCGCCAGGCGTCCGTTCTCCGACCAGACGTAGCCGCCGTCGAGGTACAGGTTCGGAAAGCTCAGGGCCTCCAGCTGCGGCAGGTCGGGTTCGTTGCGGTACGCCCCCCGCTCCAGCACGAGAACCGACCGGCCCGCGGCAGCCAGGCGCGCCGCAGCGACTCCGCCACCGGCGCCGGACCCGACGACGACCACGTCCGCGTGCAGCTCGCGAGACTCGGCCGGCACGGTCGCGATCGCCAAGGTCTTGGGGAAGTCGGCTTCGCTCGGGGGCTCCAGGAGCGGGCCGTCGAAGCTGATGGCGGGCCAGCTCGGGTTGCGTCCCTGCGCGTCCGGTGCCGTGTAGAACATCGCACACACCGTGCTACGCAGGACCATCGCGCCGAACGCAGTGTCCGCGGTCTCGGCCACCACGTTCCAGCGTCTCGTGGCCTCCTGGAGTGAGCCGTCCGCGCCCGGCCACCACGCCTGCAGCGTCGCCTCGACCGCGGCGCGGACGTGCGGCGCCATCCCGCCGAGCACGCCGGGCAGGATCTCGTGCAGACCCAGGTCGCTGGCCGTTCGCCGCAGCAGGGCGCGGACCTCGGCGGCCTCTCCCCCGGAAGGCTCCACGGCGGGGACCAGCGTGTCGCAGAGCCGTCGCAGCACGCCGGTGTCGGTGTGCAGCTGCTCCGCGCGATCCAGGACGGTCACGGTACCTCCAACGTCGGGGGGTGTTCAGGGCGCCGCGTGCGCGAGGAACTCGGCGACGGCGTTGGCCACCTCGTCCGGCAGCTGCTCCATCAGCGGTATGGTGCCGCCGTCCAGGACGACCGACCGGACCTTGGCGGCCGCGGTCAGGTGGTCGCGGATGGGCTCCAGGTCCGGGAGGGCGAAGGGGTCCGCGGAAGCCCCGAGCAGCAGCACGGGGGCCCGGACCAGACCGATCCGGTCCTCCATCCGGTACCGGGCACAAGCGAGGTGCCCCTCGGCGGGGTCGACGCCCGGCGCCAGCGCGTCACGGATGAACCGGTCCAGGAGGTCCGGACGGCCGGAGGGGTAGTACGGCTGCCGGAGCTTCCACAGCTGGGGGAGGTGGCTCCCGTCCTCGCTGACCACCGCCTCGTCGACCCCCGGTCCCCCGGCGTGGGAGGCGCGGTACGCCCCATCGACCCAGGGAGCGGACGACAGCACGACCGCGCGGACCCGTTCCGGAGCGCTCGCCGCCAGTTCCACCGCCACGGCCCCGCCGGTGTGGTGCCCCAGCACGACAGCGGCGTCGATCCCCAGCGCGTCCAGCAGCGCCAGGGCGCCCGCGGACATCTGCTCGATGGTCTGGGGTGCGGGAAGCGTGGCGCTGAGGCCGAAGCCCAGCATGTCCATGGCTATGGCGCGATGGCTCCGGGCCAGCAGCGGCAGCAGTTCGCGGAACTCGTCCGCCGACCGCGGGGTCTGGTGCAGGAGCAGGATCGGCTGTCCGCTGCCCTGCTCCACGTAGTGCAGCTGACCGAACGGGGCGTCCGCGTAGCCGCGCCGCGGTGCGTCGTCGACCGTCAATGTGCCGTCCTCACTCCTGGGGATGGCCGACTCCACTGCACCACCCCTCCTCGCGTCGAGGTGACGAGTCCGCTCACCGGAACAGGCCCCGAAACGACGCCACGGATGTTTCGAACGTGTCAAGGCTGGCCGGCCGGTCCACTGAACGGACCGTGACGTGCAGGTGCGCCGCCACCCTCCTGTCAGTCTCCTGACCCGAAGGCGGGTCTGGTGGCCCCTGGACCGATGGAGCGTGAAGCCATGACCCCCCGCACGGACCGGATGGCGGAGATCATCGCTGCGGTGTGCGACACCTTCGCACCGTCGCTGGAGCCACCAGCCGCGGAACTGCGCGGAGCGGCCGATCCCGAGGCAATCGCGCGCTACTACCGCGACGGAGCCGCCGCCCGTGGCATCGACCGGATGGTCGTCGCGGCCCTGCCGGGCCTGGACGCAACTCTGCGACGGGCCGTCCAGCGCCTGGCCGCACACCTGGACGCGGCGGGCTTCCTCGAGGGCGACCTCGGGGGGCGGACCGCCGCCCTCCACGAAGCCGCCGGCGAGGAGGAGCTCCGGCTCGCGCTGCGCCAGGTGAAGTCCATGGTGATGGGCAGCTTCGTGGGCGCCGTGGACCCCGCGGGGAACAACGACACGTGGCCCGTCCTGGGCTACCCCGGCCCGTCGTCACCTCCCCCCGCTGCGGCCGAAGCCCCCAAGCGCATTCCACTCACGCAGCCGGCCGGACCCTCGGCCAGGCTCACCGCCGACGTGGTCGTCATCGGCTCCGGCGCAGGCGGCGCCATCATCGCCGCCCGCGCCGCGCAGGCCGGCCGCTCGGTGCTCGTCCTGGAGGCCGGCAGCTACCGCAACGAGGCCGACTTCCGGCAGATCGACTCGCTCGGTGCGGAGATGTTCCTCCGCCGTGGCGCATTCTGGTCATCTTCCGGTCAGATGGGACTGCTCGCCGGTACGGCCCTCGGCGGTGGCACGCTCATCAACTCGATGGTCTGCCTCCGGACGCCGCAGCACATCCGGGAGCTCTGGGCGGCCGACGGGCTGGAGGGCCTCGACGCCCCGGAGTTCGACAAGTACCTGGACTCCGTGTGGGACCGGCTCGGGGTCAACACCGACGCCACCACCTACAACTCCAACACCCGAGCCATGATCACCGGTCTGGCATCCCGCGGGTACTCACACGAACGGATCCCCCGCAACGCCCTGCTCTCCGACGACCCCTCGATGTGCGGCTACTGCAACGCCGGTTGCCAGCAGGGCGCCAAGCGCTCCACTCTCCACACCTACCTCGAGGACGCCGTCTCCGCCGGCGCGCGGGTGGTGGTCGACTGCGCCGTCGACCGCATCACCACCGCGGACGGCCGCGCCACGGGAGTCACCGCGACGGTCACCACTCCGACGGGCTCGTGCGCGCTCACCGTGGAAGCCCCGACCGTGGTCGTCGCCGCCGGCGGCATCGAGTCTCCCGCGGTGCTGCTGCGGTCCGGTATCGGCGGGCCGGCGGTGGGCAAGAACCTCCGGCTGCACCCGGCGTGGATCGTCACCGGCGTCTACGACGAGCCGGTCGAGGCCTGGCATGGGCAGATCCAGTCCGCTGTGAGCTTCGACCTGAGCCGGGTCGTCGACGGAGGCGGCTTCCTGGTCGAGAGCCTCGCACTCAATCCCGGGACGTGGGCCGCCCAGTCGCCGTTCACCGATGCCGCCGCCATGCGCCGTCGGATGCGCGACCTGCCCTACTTCGCGACGTGGCACGGCGTGGCCCACGACCACGGTGCCGGCGAGGTCGTGCTCGACGACGACGGGCGGGCGGCCGTGCGCTGGCGCCTGGACGACGAGGTCGATCACCGCATTGCTGTCCGCGCGCACGTGGAGCTCGCCCAGATGCACCGCGAGGCGGGTGCACGCGAGATCTTCACCTGGCACTGGACGGACCACACGTGGCGGCGCGGCGAGGACTTCGACCGCTACCTGGCCTCCCTGGCCGAAGCCCCACCCGAGGACCACACCGCCTTCTCGGCACATCAGATGGGTTCGTGCCGGCTCGGTAGCTCTCCCGACACCTCCGTCGCCGACGGACGCGGCGAGCTGCACGACGTCCGCGGGGTCTGGATCGGCGACGCCTCGGCGCTCCCGACCGCTCCCGGGGTCAATCCCATGATCACGATCATGGCGCTGGCGGAGCGCACCGCTGCGTTCCTCACCGCGCCCACCGCCGAGACCGTCGTACCGACCGGCGCGTGACGCGGGGCGACTACTGACCATTCCGTGGCGGGGCCGCTCAGCGAAACGCGTCCGTAGGTCGAGCTGCGCCTCACCCCTAGCTCCAGCGCCCCAGGCCGGGATGTCCCCGGGAAGGAGATCACCGATGCCCGCCGAGGCTTCCGCCGCTCACCGCTCCGCCGTCCCACCTCTGTTGTCCGTCCGGGGTGTCTCGAAGGCTTATCCGGGCGTCCAGGCGCTCGCCGGCGTGGATCTCGACGTGCGCGCGGGCGAGGTGCACGCCCTCACCGGCGAGAACGGCTCGGGCAAATCGACGCTCGCGAAGGTGATCGGCGGGGTGATCCGGCCGGACAGCGGCACCGTTCTCGTCGACGGCGCCCCGGTCCACTTCTCCGGGCCGGCCGATGCGCTGCGGTCCGGGATCGTGACGATCTCCCAGGAGCTGACCCTGGCTCCGACGCTGACGGTCGCGGAGAACATCCATCTGGGGCGGCTCCCCCGGCGTCGCGGCCGGATCGACTGGCCGACGATGCGCGCCCAGGCTCGCAGGGCCCTCGAGGAGCTCGAGGTCCACGTCTCGGAGACCGACCGGGTGGACGGACTGAGCGTGGAGCTGCAGCAGGAGGTCGAGATCGCTCGCGCCCTCTCCACGGACTCGCGGTTGATCATCCTGGACGAAGCAACCAGTTCGCTGTCCGAGGCGGCCACGGAACGGTTGCTGCGGATCATCGCCGAGCGGAGCGCCCGTGGCGTCGCGGTGCTGATGATCTCCCACCGGATGCCGGAGCTGTACGCCACCGCCTCGAAGGCCACTGTCCTCCGCGACGGGCACCTGATGGGGGACGTCCCGCTGCCCGAGACACCGGAACGGGACCTGATCCGCCTGATGGTGGGTCGGGAGCTGACCGACTACTTCGGCACCCGGCAGGGCGAGGCTTCGGACGTGGCCCTCGAGGTCCGGGACCTGCGCAGCGACGACGGGTTGCTCAAGCCGACGTCCCTGAGCGTCCGGCGGGGTGAGGTCCTGGGAGTGGCCGGGTTGGTCGGCTCCGGGAAGTCGGAGCTCGGGATGGCCTTGGGTGGTGCCATCCCGGCGCAGGGCGAGGTCACCGTGAGCGGTCACCGCGTTCGCCTCTCCGACCCCCGACGCACGTTGGCGGGCGGCATCGGTTACGTCCCGGACGACCGCAAGAGGTCGGCTCTGCTCCCCGTGCGCTCGGTCGCGGAGAACTTCGTGGTGGCCTGGCTGAGCGGCCTGTGCCGCTTCGGCGTGCTCAACACGTCACGGGAGAGCAAGGAGGTGCGCGCGGCCATCGACCGGTACGGGGTGGTCACCGCCTCGCCTACGACCCGCATCCAGAACCTCTCCGGAGGAAACCAGCAGAAGGTCGTCCTCGGCCGGATGTTCGCGTTGGACTGCGATGTCTACGTCCTCAGCGAACCGACCCGGGGAGTCGACGTCGGCTCGAAGAGCGCCATCTACGCGCTGCTGCGCGAGATCGCCGGTCGAGGGGCAGCTGTGGTCCTCATCTCCTCGGAGCTGCCCGAGCTCATCGGCATGTCCGACCGGGTCGTCGTCTTCTTCGAGGGCGAGATCCGGGGCGAGTTCTCCGGCGACGGGATGACCGAGGCCGACATCGCCCACGTCGCCGTCGCCGGCGACGCCACCGCCGGAGCCACGGCCTGATGCACCACGACCGATCCGACGTGACCGACGAGGGGACCCCGATGCCTCAGCCACTCTCCCGCGACCTGGACCCACCCGCGGCCAGGACCGGCACCCGGACCGGCGCCCACCCCGCCACGAGCGACGCGGCAGGGGCCGCACCCGGTGGCGCCCCCCGACGGCGGCGTCCCCGCCTGCACACCGGCCGGAGCGCCGGGATCCTCATCGGTCTCGTCGCCGTGTGCATCTACCTGGGCATCACCCAGCCGGTCTTCCTGACCTGGGGCAACTTCACCAACATCGTCCAGTCCAACAGCGTCGTCCTGGTCCTCGCCCTCGGCGCCACCTTCGTGATCATCGCCGGGGGGATCGACCTGTCCGCGGCCTCGGCCCTCGCGGTCACCGGCATGGTTCTCGCCATCGCCCTGGAGGCCGGGCTCGGGACGACGCTGGCCCTGCTGCTCACCCTGGCCGCGGGCCTCCTGGCCGGTCTGATCAACGGCGTGCTGATCAGCTACCTGGGCATCTCGTTCCTCGTCGTGACGCTCGGAACGCTGTCGATCTTCGCGAGCATCGCCCTCGTCCTCAACGACGGGGCGACGATCACCACGTTCGGCCTCGAGGGCTTCGACCCCATCTACGCGTTCACGTTGAACTCCGTCGCCGGCATCCCGTACGTGCTCCTCTTCGACGTGGCCATCGTGGCCCTCGGTGGATTCCTGCTGCGGTACACCGCCTTCGGGCGGGCTGTCTTCGCGCTGGGCTCCAACCGGGAGGCCGCACGGCTGAACGGGATCAACGTCGCGGCGACCACCCTGTCGGTGTTCGCGATCGCCGGTCTCGCCGCGGGCATCGCCAGCGTGTTGTCGGTGGGGCGCCTGACGGCCGCCTCCCCCACGCAGGACGCCACCCTGCTCCTCACCGTCATCGCGGCCGTCCTGATCGGTGGCACGGCCTACACCGGTGGCGAGGGCGGGGTGCTGGGGACGGTGGTGGGCGTGCTGTTCCTGGGGGTCATCCAGAACGGGCTCACGCTCGCCGATGTCTCGCCCTACTGGCGGGGAACGGTGAACGGACTGGTGCTCATCGTCGCCGTGGGGATCGGCGTCATGCGCGACGCCGGCGTGCTGGCGCGGCTGCGCCGGCGCAGCCCGAGCGGCAACCCCGCGTGAGCCCCCCCGGCCGACAGAAACCGGGATGGCGTCGCTCCCGACGCCGCAGATCGCCGTCGTGGCATGCCCGCCACGACGCAGCAAGGACAACCGAAGCCGCGGCGTGAGCCCTGGCCCGTCAACCGGAGGAATTCGTGAAGCGTGTGCAGGGGGTGGCCGTCCTCGGGGCGGTCGCAATGGGAGTCGCGGCCTGCGGGAACAGCACGGAAGCAGGAGGAGGCGCCGCAGGCGGCGGTGGCGGCGGCGGGGAGTCCCTGTCCGTGGCTTACTCCAGCCCGATCGCCTCGCAGCCCGGCCAGGGCTTCGTGTCCGATGGGCTGGAGGCCGGGGCTGAGGAGCTGGGCTGGGACGTCCAGATCTACGACGCCAACCTGCAGCCGTCGGCGCAGGTGTCCGACGTCCAGACGATGATCCAGCAGCAGAAGGCGGCCATCGGCCTGTGGCCGCTCGACGCCGGAGCACTGAGTGGCTCGTTCGCGCAGGCGGACAGCGCCGGCATCCCGGTCGTGGCGGTGAACACCGAAGGCGACCAGATCGACGCGACCGTCTGGTGGGAGACCAACCGCTGCGAGGAGGGCTCCCCCTACGTCCGGGACGCCGAACGGATCGCGGCGGCGAAGCCCGGCGGCAACGTCATCGTCATGGGCGGCCCGGCCGTCCCGTCGATCCAGGCGAACGTCGCCTGCTTCACGGAGGCGGCCGAGGCAGCCGGCCTCACCGTCCTCACCCAGGTCGACAACACCTCGGACTCGTCGGCCGGCGCCGCGACGCTGGCGTCGGACGTGTTGACGCGCTACCCGGACGTCGACGCCTTCTGGACGTACAACGACTCCTCCGCCCTCGGCATCTCGTCGTCGGTGATCGCCGCCGGCCAGCCGGTCCAGTCCGGCGACACGGAGGGCATCATCATCATCGGCACCAATGGCGACGCCGAGGCGATCGATGCTGTCCGCCAGGGACGGATCACCGGCACCTGGGACACCGACCCCTACGCCACCGGCCTGGCCGTGGTCCGCGCCATGCGGGATGCCGTGGAGAACGGCTCCGGCGACCCGCTCGTCGTCGAGGCGGTCTACTTCGACGCCAGCAACATCGGCGACTACCAGCCTCCGACGGAGCGCGACTACTCGGTGGACGACATCCCACTGGTGGACGCCGGCAGCTGACCGACCCGCGGTGGGGCGGCGAACGGCCTCGGGCCGGCCGCCCCACCGCCCCGGCCCCCGGCCCGATGGAGGTCCGACGCAGTGCCGCGGCGAGGTTCCGGCGACCCGCCGGGTGACGGGGTCAGGTCGGCTGCATCTGCGGTGCCGTCCGGATCCGTCGGGTACCCCGACCGTCCCGCCCCCTGCCGGGGCCGGCGACGGCCCACTCACCGGACCAACGCCGTTCAGCACGACTGGTCGCCCGGCAGAGTCGTCAGGAACGGGGGCGTCGCACAAGCCCGAAGCGGCCCATTCGCAGCCGTGCCGTGCGCTGGGAGGAGAACGTCAGTGAATGTCATCGGGTACCTGGACCGGCTGAGCTTCGAGCCGGGACAGGTGGTGCACGGCCGCTTCAGCACGACCGCCGACGGCTTCACCGCGCGCTTGGTCCGCATCATCCTCGGCGACGACCACCCCTTGGGGCCCGGTCCGGACATCAGCCCGGTTCCCAGCGCCCTCGACGGCGTCCGCTTCCCCGGCCGGGTGCAGCCGCTACGGGCGGGGTCCTTCGTCCAGACGGCGGAGTCTCTCCTGCCACCGGGCAGCACCGGCCTCGAGCTCGACGCGGCGATCCGACCGACCCTTCCCCGTGCAGGGCACCGTCAGACCATCGTGAGCCTGAACCAAGCCGGGGTCCCCACGGTGACCGCCTCCCTCGACGAGGACGGTGCGATCAGCGTCTCCGGTGTTGACGGCAGCACGCCTGCCGGGCGTCTGGTCAGCGGCCGCTGGTACCGGATGATCCTGCGGATGGACTTCGTGTCCGGCTCCGCCGAGCTGGAGCTCACTTCCAGCTACGGCGACCGGCTGATCGCGACCACCGCCGTACGACTCGACGCCTCCGCCGCCATCGGTGTCGTCTTCGCGGCCACCGTTGCGCACGACATCATGCCGACCGATCACTTCAACGGCCGCATCGACTCCCCGCGCCTCCGCGCCACATCCGGCGTCGGTGGCGCGACCAGTTGCCCCGTGGCGGAATGGCACTTCGGGCCGTCCTCCGGCGGGCTACGCGTCGTCGCCAACCGTCTGGCCGACACCTTCGCCGGGCACAGCGTCAACTTCCCACTGCGCGCCTGTCTCGGGATCGACGGCGCACCTGACGACGTCGATCCCCGCTTGACGCCGGAGGCCTACAACGCCATTCATTTCCACGACGACGACCTCGACGACGCCGGCTGGGAGGACGACATCCTCTTGGACCTGCCGGAAGACCTGCCCAGCGGGGTCTACGGAATCCAGGTGGACGCCGAGGACGACACCACTGACACCGTTCCCTTCGTCGTGGTCCCCACGACCACCCGCCAGGACATCGTGGTCGTGCTGCCGACGCTGAGCTACCTCGCCTACAGCTGCGAGCACGTCATGGCCGACCCGGGCGCCCGGGCGTACCTGCAGGGTGTGGGCGTCGGGGCACCGCCGGCCTTCGGCGGCAACAAGCACGACGAGTACCTGGTGGCGAACGGCCTCCGCAGTCTCTACGACGTGCACACCGACCTGTCCGGGGTCTGCTTCGCCTCAACCCAGAAGCCGCTGCCCAACATCCGGCACGACCATCGTTGGGCGGCCGTCGCCGGCGGTCCCACGTCAGCGCACCAGTTCAGCGCGGATCTTCACTTGATCAGCTGGCTCACGGCCCAGGACTACGACTTCGACGTCATCACCGACGAGGAGGTGCACCGCCAGGGTGTGACCGCCCTGTCGCCGTACCGCGTCGTGCTCACCGGCAGCCACCCCGAGTACCCGACCACCGACATGATGAAGGCCTACGAGCACTACCTCGCCGGCGGAGGCCGGGTGATGTACCTCGGCGGGAACGGCTTCTACTGGGTCACCTCGATCGACCCCGAGCAGCAGCACACGATGGAGATCCGTCGCACCGCAGGGATCCGCGCGTGGCAACCGGAGCCCGGGGAATGGCACCACGCCACCACCGGGGAGCTGGGCGGGCTGTGGCGGCTGCGTGGCAAGGCGCCGCAGAAGCTGCTCGGTGTCGGCATGGCCTCGCAGGGCTTCGACACCAACCGCCCCTACGACATCGTCGTCGACCCCGAGGATCCGCGGATCTCCTTCGTCTTCGACGGCGTCGACCTCCGCAGTGGCCGTATCGGGGACTTCGACTCGATGGTGAACGGCCATGGCGCCGCAGGTGTCGAAATCGATCGGGCGGACGTCGCACTCGGGACACCCGACGACACGATCGTCCTGGCGGCAGCCACGGGGTTCTCCCGAGCGTACGGGCTGGATCCGGTCGAGGTAGCCCTCCCCGACGGTTGCTACGACGGCACCACGAGCGAACGCGTCCGCTGCGACCTCGTCCTGGTGCCTCATCCCAACGACGGCGCCGTCTTCTCGACCGGCAGCATCGCGTGGTGCGGCTCGCTCCTGGTCGATGACGGGGCCAACGACGTGTCCGCGGTGACCCGCAACGTGCTGGACGCTTTTCTCCGCCTCGACCACCTGCCGCTGCGCGGATGACGGGACCCGGGCACCCCTGACCGGGGCGACGCCCCTCGGCTCATCCGCCGGAGGTCCGCCGTCGGGGGTTCACGCGACGAGGCCCTGCCCACACCGCGGAGGCGGGGTGGGCAGGGCCTCGTACGAGCTCGCGTCCGGGGTCAAGCGACCTCGGCCGCGCGCGAGGCCCGCAGATCGAGGGCGATGTCGACGATCATGTCCTCCTGGCCGCCCACCAGCCGGCGGCGCCCGACCTCGAGGAGGATGTCGCGCACGTCGATGCCGTACTGCTTCGAGGCGGCCTCCGCGTGGCGCAGGAAGCTCGAGTACACGCCCGCGTACCCCAGGGTCAGGGTCTCCCGGTCCACCTGGACCGGCCGGTCCTGCAGGGGGCGGACGAGGTCGTCGGCGGCGTCCTGGAGGGCGAAGAGGTCACACCCGTGCTTCCAGCCCTGCAGATCCGCTACCGCGATGAACGGCTCGATGGGGCAGTTGCCGGCGCCCGCACCGTGCCCGGCCAGTGATGCGTCGACACGCGTGACGCCCTCCTCGACCGCCACCACGGAGTTCGCCACGGCGAGCGACAGGTTCTGGTGCGCGTGGATCCCGATCTGGGTGGCGGGATCGAGGGTGTCGCGGTATGCGCGGACCCGCTCCCGGACGCCGTCCATCGTCAGCCGACCGCCGGAGTCGGTGACGTAGACGCAGTGCGCACCGTAGGACTCCATCAGCTTGGCCTGGGCCGCCAGCTCGGCGGCGGGGGCCATGTGGCTGAGCATGAGGAAGCCCGAGACGTCCATGCCCAGGTCCCGCGCGGTGGCGATGTGCTGGGCCGCGACGTCGGCCTCGGTGCAGTGCGTGGCGATCCGGATCGACCGGACGCCCAGCGAGTAGGCGTGCTTGAGCTCGGCGATGGTGCCGATGCCCGGCAGCAGCAGGGTGGTCAGCACGGCCCGCTCGCAGTGCTCCGCCGCGGCCTCAATCCACTCCCAGTCGGTGTTGGACCCGGGGCCGTAGTTCAGGCTGCCGCCGGCCAGGCCGTCGCCGTGCGCCACTTCGATGGCGTCGACGCCTGCGGCGTCGAGGGCGGCGACGATCCGGCCGACGTCCGCGGGGCTGATCCGGTGCCGGACGGCGTGCATGCCGTCCCGCAGGGTGACGTCCTGGACGTACAGGTCGGAGCCGATCGTGGCGGTCATGCGGTCACCTGCGCAGGGGTCCGGGCGGCGAGACTCTCGCCGACCCGCAGGGCGGCCGAGGTCATGATGTCGAGGTTGCCGGCGTAGGCGGGCAGGTAGTGCGCGGCGCCCTCGACCTCGAGGAAGACCGTCACCTTCGTGGTCACCGGCGGGGCGCCCGCGGGCAGCAGCGTGTGCACCGGCTCGCCGTCGGCGATCGGGGTGAACTGCACCTCCTGCTTGAGGCGGTAGCCGGGCACGTACTCGGCGACCGACTTCGCCATCTCGGCGACCGAGGCGCGGATGGCGTCGTGGTCGGCGTCCCCGATCAGGCAGAAAACCGTGTCTCGCATGATGAGGGGCGGATCGGCCGGGTTGAGGATGATCACCGCCTTGCCGCGGCCGGCACCGCCGACCGCTTCGATGGCCTGCGCCGTCGTCTCGGTGAACTCGTCGATGTTGGCCCGGGTGCCCGGCCCCGCAGACTTCGAGGCGATCGAGGCCACGATCTCGGCGTAGGGCACCGGCGTGACACGAGCGACCGCAGCCACCATGGGGATGGTGGCCTGACCACCGCAGGTCACCATGTTCACGTTGGTCGCGTCCTCGGCGAGGTGCTGGTCGAGGTTGACCGGCGGGACGACGTAGGGCCCGATCGCGGCCGGGGTGAGGTCGACGAGCTTCTTGCCGTACGGTGCGAGCTTCCCGGCGTTGGCAATGTGAGCCTTGGCCGACGTTGCGTCGAAGACGATCTCGATCTCGTCGAACCCGTCCATCGCGATGAGCCCGTCGACGCCCTCGTGCGTCGTCGGCACCTTCATGCGCCGCGCCCGGGCCAGGCCATCGGAGTCAGGGTCGATGCCGACCATCGCGCCCATCTCCAGCACCTCGGAGTGCCGGGTCACCTTGATCATCAGGTCGGTGCCGATGTTGCCGGACCCGATGATGGCCACCTTGGTCTTGGACATCAGACGTCCTTTCCGGAGAACGTGGCACCGATGGTGCCCAGGGCGCCGAGGTCGGCGGAGACGACCGATCCCGGCGGGGTGGGGGTCATGGGGCCGAGCGCACCGGAGAGGATGACCTGGCCGGCGCGGAGTGGGTCACCGAGGTCGCGCGCGGTCCGAGCGAGCCAGCTCAGTGCGTTGAGCGGATCACCGAGGCATGCGGCTCCGCTGCCCTCGGAGACGACCTCCCCGTCCAGCGTCATCGTCATCATCACCTCGACCGGCGAGAACTCGTCGAGGGTCAGGCGCCGCTCCCCCAGCACGAACAGCCCGCTGGAGGCGTTGTCCGCGACCGTGTCGCCGAAGGTGATGTCCCACCCGGCGACCCGGCTGTCCACGATCTCCAGCGCCGCGACGGCGTAGGCGACCGCGCCCCGGACCTGCTCCACGTCCAGCGGTCCCTCGTCCAGGTCGACCGCCAGGACGAAGGCGACCTCGGCCTCGGTCTTCGGCTGGAGCAGCCGGGCGGAGGGCACCTCGGCCTGGCTGCTCACGTCCATGTCGTCGAAGAGCACGCCGAAGTCGGGGCGGTCGACGCCCAGTTGTCTCTGCACGGCGGGCGAGGTCAGGCCGATCTTGCGGCCCACGACCTGGGCGCCCTCGGCCAGTCGATCCCGGGTCAGCTGCGCCTGCACCGCGTAGGCCGCGTCGATGTCGTCGGACCCGATGAGGTCGCGCACGGGCTGGCAGGGCACCCGCGTCCGCGCGGCGGTCACCAGGCGCTTGGCGGCCGCCTCGACGGCGGGACTCAACTCGCCGCGGGGGGATGGGGACTGGGTGGCTTGTGTCATGGATTCCTCACAGGTGGTTGACATCGAAGATGCCGTGGGGAGACCGGACGTCACAGCTTTGCGTTCCAGTGGTCGGACCGGGCCCGCGCTCCACCGCGAAGCACACCCGGACGCGGGCGCCGGGCTCAGACGTCCTGGACGCTCAGCAGCCTGGTCACCCGACGACCTACCATCGTCAGCAAGCCGGCGAACCGCTCGACGCCGCCTCGAGGTGAAGGCGCTGTGATCGACAGCGCCGCCACGGTCACCCCCGTCGCACCGCGGAGGGGGACGGCGACGCTCATGAAACCGAGGCGGGTCTGCTCGAACTCGGCGGCGTAACCGCATTCCCGGACGCGCTCGAGTTCCTGGGCCAGGAGCCTCGGGGAGGCCACCGTCCGGGGGGTCACGCGGGCCAGGGGGGCCGCCACAACCTCGTCGAGGAGTGCCGCCGGCCCGAAGGCGAGGAGCGCCTTGCCGGTGGCCGTGCAGTGCAGGGGCATCCGGCCGGCGACGCGGGAGGGGCGGGTTACCTGGCCGTGCCCGGAGACCTTCTCCAGGTACAGGACCTCGAGTCCGTCGAGCACCGCGAGGTGGACCGTTTCGTTGGTGGCCTGGAACAGGTCCTCCATGAACGGACGCGCCAGGTCCCGCAGGATGCGCTGCCGAGGAACTCGCTGGCCGATCTCGAACAGCCGCATGCCCAGCCGGTAGTCGCCGTTGCGTCGCTCCAGGAGCCCCCAGCGCACGAGTTCCTGCGCAAGACGGTGCACCGAGGCCTTGGCCAGCGAGGAGCGGCGAGACAGCTCCGAGAGGCTCAAGGCCTCGTCTTCCGGGCCGAACGCCTCCAGGATCCGCTGCACCTTGCCCAGGACGCTGTTCGCGTCCCCGGCCTCCAGCCGCCCGGCCGGGTCGGGTTCGACGGGCTGCCGCGACGGATGCAGTGCGGTCACCCCTTCAGTCTCGCGGAGCGGATCGGTTCCGGACAACGGAACCGATCCGCTCAGCGGACCATGAGGGGGTCAGAACAGGACGACGGCGCGCCCTCGGATGCGACCACGAGCCATACGGTCGAGCGCGTCTGCGGCGTCCGCAAGCGACACGGTCTCCACCCGGACCTCGAGCTCGCCCGAGGCCAGGCGTTCCACCATGTCCGGCATGAGCTCTCGTGCTCGCCGCTCCTGACGGATCATGTTCACCGGCAGCAACGCCACGTCCGAGAGCAGCCAGTTGGGCAGATCCAGGCTGGTGGACGCACCCGCCACGTAGCCGATGACGACTGCTCGCCCGCCTGCTCGGACCCAGGTCGAGCGGCGGCTGAGACCGTCTCCGCCGAGTGTGTCGACCAAGAGAGAGAACGGACGCTCGGTCTCCCACGAGGCGACGCGCTCGTCGTCGAGGCGCACCGCCTCCGCCCCCTTGGGCACGTCTGCCAGCTGCTCGGCCTGCGAGACCAGACCCACGACCTCCGCGCCGGCGAGGAGCGCCTGCTGCACCACGCTGGCGCCCACCGCTCCCGCCGCGCCGACCACGGCCACGCGCTCCCCCGCACCGAGCGCCGCCACGTCGTGCAGCGCGACGGCAGCCGTGGTGGTGGGCACGAAGAAGGTGGCGGCCACCGCCGGAGGCAGCTCCTGGTTCAGGAGCGACACGGCCTTGCGGGACACGCTGACCCGCTCCTGCCACGTGCCGTCACGCATCAGCCCCAGTCCGCCGCCCCGAAGCATCACCTGGGCCCCGGAAGGGATGTCATCCGCTTCCAAGACGACTCCGCTGCCCTCCACCCCGCCGGTGTAGGGGAGTTGCGGCCGCATGCCGAACGAGCCGGAGGCGACGGTGCGGTCCAGGTGCGCGAGCGCGGCGGCCTGGACCTGGACGAGCACCTCCCCCTCCTGCCGGGTCGGTTCGGCGACGTCCTCGACGACCGGAGCCTGGCCCCAGTCGTGTATCCGGAGCGCCTGCATCAGGTTGCCGCCACGCTCTTGGCCAGGAACTCCAGGCTCAGGGGGTTGTAGATGGCAGCCCGCTCGTGCTGCGGCCAGTGACCGCAGTCGTCGAAGAGCTCCAGCCGCGATCCCGGGATCGCCTCGTGCATGGCCTCGGCCTCGGGCACGTCGCCGAACGGGTTCTTGCGGCCCCAGACGATGAGGGTCGGGCAGCTGATCCGGCCCATCTGCTCGCGGGTGAGCAGGTTGCGCTGGCGGATCTCCATCTTCTGCAGCGACAGCAGGTTGTCGATGTTCGCCACGAAGTCCGGCTCGTGGTAGATGCGGTGCCGCACCTCGACGAGCTCCTCGGTGGCGTCCTCCTCCGAGGCCATCAGCAGCCGCATGCGCTTGCGGGTCAGCTCGATGTCATCCGTCGACACCGCCTGGCGGGTGCTGCTGTCGATGCGCTTCATGACCTCGGGGTTGGCCACGGTGCCGCCGGCGGCCAGCAGTTGCAGGCTGGCGACGCGCTCGGGGTGCTCGACCGCCGTCCGGGCGCCGACCCAACCGCCGAGGGACTCGCCGACGATGTGCGCTCGCTCGACACCGACGGCGTCGAGGTAGGCCACCAGGTGCTCCACGTACAGGGGGATCTCGTAGGGGTGCGCGGGCTTGTCCGTGTAGCCGTGCCCCAGCATGTCGATCGCGTGGATGGCGTAGTGCTCGGCGTGCGGCACGACGTTGCGGCTGAACGCCTCGAGGTGCCCGCTCGTGCCGTGCAGGAAGACCACGACCTCGCCCTGACCGGCCTGCAGCGACCGGGTCCGGACGCCACCGGCGTCGACATAGGAGAGGGAGAACGGGACGGGCGTCAGATCGGTCCAGATGCTCATGGGATCACCGGTCTCGTGAGAGGGGTCAGGGCTGGTTGATGCGGTGGACCTGGGTGTTGCTGCGCGGAGCCACCCAGCGCCACAGCGCGGCGGCGACCGCGGCAGCGACCAGGCCGACAACGGTCTTGTTCATGTCACCTCGCCTCCGTGCTCGACGGGGCGATGCTGGCGAGGAAGCCGGCCACGACGGCGTGGTAACGCTCGGGCTGCTCCTCCTGCAGGTGGTGAGAAACCTGGTCCATCACGTGCAGGTTCCCGCGAGGCACCATGCGGGCCAGCATCATCGGGTAGTCGGGGGTGAGGAACGCATCCTCGCGACCCCACATGAACAACGTGGGCGCCTGGATGCGACCCAGCTCGTGGGTCAGGTCCTGCCAGTCGCCGCGCGGCGAGTCCGACATCGCGGCCAGCGCCCGCTCCTCGGGGTCCAGGCTCTGCTCGTAGCGCAGGTCGAGCGTCTCCTCAGGCAGCTGGGCGCCGTCGTACCACTCCAGGCGCGTGATCAGCTCGCGCATCTTCTCGCGAGTGGGACCCTCGCCGCCGTAGTAGACGTCGCGCGCGTTCCGGCCCCGCCGGCCACCCTCGGGAAGCGGCGCCAGAGGTCCGTAGAAGACCGGCATGCTCCCGGTGACGACCAGCGAACGCACCCGCTCGGGATAGCGGGCCGCGAGGTTGAGCGCGATCGTGCCGCCCCAGGAGTTGCAGATGAAGTCGGCCTCGGCGACGCCGAGCTCGTCCATCAGCGCGACGGTCTTCGCCGCGTGGAAGTCCCACATGGGTCCGGTGATGCGGCACTTCTCCGAGCGGCCGTACTGCAGGATGTCCACGAGCAGGCACCGGCGGTCGGCGGCGAACAAGGGCGCGACCGGGCCGAAGTCGCTCCAGCCCGTGCACCCGGGGCCGCCGCCGTGCAGGAAGATCGTGTCCGGCCCGGACCCCATGTCCAGGTAGTGGTACGTGACGCCATCCGCCTTGGCGTAGGTCCCCTCCGGTGCTGTGGTCATGCTGGTTCCTCCTGGTGGTGTGCTGCCATGGCCGGCGGCTCTGCGTCGCAGAACGCGTTGGCCACCGCGACGCGGGCGAGGGTCTCGCAGAGGCGCCGCATCGCGCGGACGTCCACGGTGTTCATCCCGCCGGCGAAGTCGAGAGGGGTGTCGTCGAGGAGCACCTTCGGCATCCCGACACGGGCCGTGGGGATGCCGCGGTTGCGGAGGATGTTGGCGTCGGTCGCGCCGCTGTTGTCCCGGACGGGATCGTGCGGGCGGCCGTTCGTGGCCTCCCAGGCGCGGACCGTCTCGCCGACGATCCAGCTGGCCGGGTCGGTCGAGGACCCGGGCACGGCGTTGACCAGCTCGCAGTCCAGCTGGATCCCGGTCTCGGCGCGCACGGCCGCCAGGAACCGCTCGAGGTCCCGGCGGACGTCGAGCGGGCGCTCCCCCGGCGCGAGCCGGAGGTCCAACCGGAGCCGGCACGCGGCCGGCGTGACCGCCAGCATCCGCTCCCAGCCGCCGGCGATCGAGCCGATGATGCCCTGGGGCGCCGCGGTCTCCGTGCGGTGCCGCGCCGGGTATTCGGCCAGCCAGCGCTCGAGGCGGACCACGACTTCGGCGGCCGAGACGATGGGGTTGTCGTAGGCGAGCCGATGCCGGCTGCCGACGTACGTGTGCGCACCGTGGACCACGATCTCGAACCAGCACAGGCCGACCTCGTCGTGCGCGACGAAGTCGCCCGGCTTGGCGATGATCGCGGCGTCGGCGTACCAGCCCCGCTCCAGCAGGAAGGACGCGCCCACGCCGTGACCGGTGTTGGCACGACCGGGCTCGAGCGCGTTCGTCGGCATCCCCCCGGCGCCGAACGCGAGAACCAGGTCGCCCGCGGGGACGACGCCGCACTCGGCGAGAGCCTCCGCGTACGCCTGCCCGGTGACCAGGACGCACGCAGCGTGGCCCTTGGGGTTGCTGGCGCCCAGCCCCCTCACGAGATCACCGTCGACGGCGGCCAGGGGCTGCATGTCCGGCCGCAGCTCGGGCCCGATCCAGGGCACGTCCTGCGCCGGGTCCCCCGTGGTGAGGGTGTCGATGGGCGCGTAGAGCATGAGATCGCGCCCCACCCGGCTGCTGCGCACCCGGCCCACGGCGTTGGCCTGTTCGACGTCGATGGCCTGGACGTGGCCCTCGATGCCCGAGCTCTGCAACTGACCGGCCAACCAGCCGGCCAGGGGGGCCTCGTGTCCGGTGGGGCTCGGGATCGAGGTCACGGCGACCGCCGCGTCCCGCAGACGCTCTGCGGTCACCCGCCGCAGCACCGCCGACAGGAGTTCGGATCCGGTGGAGGGCGCGGCGGGGGGTACCGCCGTCACTCCCCTGTCCCGGGGACGATCATGGCCACACCCATACCGGTCAGCCACTCGGGCATCGGCGCATAGGCGAGCGTGCGCCCCGGGGCGAAGTCGAGCGCGGCCACCATCGTGAGCCAGGTACGCAGCTCCTGCCCGCCGTTGCCGGCCGCGTTCTCGATGTCGGTGGTCGTCCAGTGCGCGTACTTCTCGAGCTCGCCAGCCTCCAGTTCGGCGAGGAACTGGTGATCGAAGTCGGGGAAGATCGTCGGGCGGGCGGAGGTGATGATCTCGCGGCGCCGCGCATCGAAGCGCTCCCACTCACCGCGACCGTTGCGCCAGGCGTCGACGAGGAACTCCTCGTCGGCGCCTTCCGGGTCCTGCCAACGACTGGGCCACGGCAGCTGGTGGGAGAGGCCTCCGGACGCGATGACCACCACACGCTTGTCGTCCGGCATGCCCGCGATCGCCGCCGCGATCTGCCGGCCGAGCTCGACGCACCGGCTCACCTTCGGCAGCGGCGTGGCGAAGACGTTGATCACGAGTGGCACAACAGGCACCGGCAGGTCCCGGAGCAGGTACTGGATGGCGTGCGACTGACCGTGGTCGATCTGCATGCGCGCGGAGATGGCGACCTCCGTCCCCGCCTCCACCAGGTGCTCGGCCAGCGCTTGGGCGAACGGCGGGTCGGCGAGCTGAGGCCCCTTGGGAGTGCCGGCCTCGCCGGCGGCGACCACCTCGTCCACCCCCAGGGTGAAGGACGGGATGAGGTCGAGCCAGAAGCCGCGGAAGTGGTTGGAGCCGATGACGATCGCCACATCGGGGCGCGCGGCGGCGATGGCGTCGCGCGCCTCGCTCAACGCGTCGCGGAACGCCTCCGCGCGGTCCTTGTGCTCGACCTGCTCCCAGTGCGTGTTCATGAGGGTCGAGTGCGAGGCTGCGATGCCGAGCACGATGCGAGCCACGGTTCTCTCCTGAGGTGAGGTCCGCCGCCCGCCCGGCAACGGGCGCGAGCGGACGGCGGAAGGTGAGGGTGGGTTACTTGACGATCTCGGGCTCGGCGTCCTCGGGCGTCAGGCCGGCCTCGGCCAGCCGCGCGAGGCGCTCCTCCGTGACGTCCTCGGCGAGCTTCCGCCACTGCAGCAGCGAATCGTCCGGCCGGTAGAGGCGCTCCGGCGGCGCGTCGGTGACCTCCACCATCCACTTGTCCTGGCCGGAGAACTGGCCGTGGAACAGCCAGCGGACCGCGCCCAGGTACTTCGCGTAGAAGGGCAACGTCTTGATCCCGCTGGCGAAGTTCGCCATAACACCCACGTACAGGTGGTTGTCGGCGTCCACCGGCACGTAGAACTCGTAGTGGATGAAGGTGGGGTAGGCGATCCGGAGGACACCCGGCATGGATACCGAGGCGAAGCCCGGGAACTCCTGCGCCGCGATGGCAGGGTTGACCTCGCGGTGGCCGGACGTGTTCCCGATGTTCGTGACCGTCTTCGGGGGCTTCTTCTTGTACCAGGCCTGACCCGTCCAGCGGCCGAGCCCCTCGAACTCGGCATCCCAGTACTGCTTCTCCTGGACCCGGTAGATCCAGCGACCACGCTGCTCGATGCGGGTCTCGTTCCAGACGGGCATCGGCTTGAACAGGCGCCACAGTGCGGTCCGGTGCAGGTACTTGGCGTGACCCTCGTCGTAGCCGTTCTCGACGGCGAACCGCCAGTTGCCCTCGCGCGCCTGGATCCGCGCCCCCACCACGGCAGGGTTGTCCACCAGTTCCTCGGGCAGCTGGTCGTCGATCGGAGGGGCGTCCTCGCCGTCACCCACGAACAGCCACACCATCCCGAGCCGCTCGGCGGTCTCGAAGGTGGGCTGCGTGACCTTGCGGCAGATCGGGGAGTCGGGGCCGTCGGTGATGGCCGCGACCAGGTCACCGTTCTTCAGGTCGAAGGTCCAGCCGTGGTAGACGCACGAGACGGTTCCCGGGAACTGCTGGCTGCCGTAGCTCAGGGGCACACCGCGGTGCGGGCAGCGGTCCTTGAGCGCATACACGGTGCCCTTGTCGCGCATGACCATGATGCGCTCGCCGAGGAGCGTCACCCCGGTCGGCTTGCCGGTGATCTGCGAGGAAAAGGCGACGGGGTACCAGTATCCGCGGAAGCCGGCCGCCGCCGACTGGTAGTGCGGCCAGCTCGACCAGTCCTGGCGACCCGGCAGCTTTCCCCTGCGGGAGCGGCGCGCGCGCTCGCCGCGTGGCTTCCGGACGGCGGGGGCCAGGGCGGGGCTCTCCGTCGTCACGTTCTCTGCGACCATCTCGCTCTCCCTACTCCGGGGCCGGCACCCAGCCGCCCGGCGTTGCGGTGCACCGAGTCGACCACCGGCGCGCCAAGCCCCCAAGCGGACCGGTCCGGTGAACGGACCGCGTTCCGTTGAGCGGTCCACGGTCCGGTGGGCGGACCGCCGACCTCGGGATTGACCGACTCTTCTCCTTACGGTCATGGCCATCCGCTTGCCCGCGGGACCGTACGGAGAGGAAGCATCCGTGACACCCAGCACGATCGAGACCGACCTCGCGATCATCGGCGCCGGACCCACCGGCCTGTACGGCGCCTTCTGCGCCGGCTTCCGCGGTCTGCGCACGGTCCTGGTGGACGCCCTCCCCCAGGTCGGCGGCCAGATCGCCGCGCTCTACCCCGAGAAGTCGGTGCGGGACGTGGCAGGGCTGCCGGCCGTGGCCGGACGCGAACTCGTCGCCTCCCTGCAAGCTCAGGCGGATGCGTTCGCGCCGACGTACCTGCTCGGCCGGCAGGCGACCGCGCTGGATCACTCGGAGGACGGGCGACCCAGGCTCACCCTCAGCGACGGCACCCTGATCGATGCCGGGGCCGTGGTCCTCACCGCGGGGATCGGCACCTTCACGCCGCGTCCGCTGCCGGCCGGGGAGGAGTTCCTGGGACGAGGGCTCAGCTACTTCGTCCCCGACCTCTCCGAGCACGTCGGACGTGACGTGGTCGTGGTCGGCGGTGGCGACAGCGCGCTTGACTGGGCGCTCGCCCTCGCGCCCCTCGCCCGTTCGGTGACACTCGTGCACCGTCGCGCCGCCTTCCGGGCGCACGCGGCCAGCGTCACGGCGGCGCGGGAGATGGGTATCCCGTTCCGGGTGAACTGCGAGGTCGCCGAGCTGTCCGGGAACGATCGCGTCGAGTCGGTGCGCCTGACCAGCAAGGGCGGCGAGGACGAGCTTCTCCCGGCTGACAGCGTCATCGCGGCGCTGGGCTTCATCTCCGACCTCGGGCCGCTGGCCGGCTGGGGGCTGGAGCTCTCCGGTCGGTCCATCCACACCGACCAGCGCATGCAGACGAACCTGCCCCGCGTGTACGCCGCGGGTGACGTCACCGAGTACCCCGGCAAGGTGCGCCTGATGTCCGTGGGGTTCGGCGAGGTCGCCACGGCTGTCAACAATGCCGCCGTGGTCCTCGACCCGGGCGCGTCGCTGTTCCCCGGTCACTCCACCGAAGCCGCTTGATGCGGCTCCGTATCCAGCACGGAGGAAAGACATGAGCTTCGTCATCGGCGCCGACTGCGTCGACGTGAACGACCGGGCCTGCACGGACGTGTGCCCGGTGGACTGCATCTACGTCGGCGACCGCAAGAGCTACATCAACGCGGCAGAGTGCATCGACTGCGGCGCCTGCGAACCGGAGTGCCCGGTCGAGGCCATCTTCGTCGACCGGACCGCGCGTGGGGACGACGAGAAGATGGCCTTCGTCGAGGACTCCCGCGCCTTCTTCAGCGAGATCCTCCCCGGCCGAAGCGAGCCGCTGGGCAATCCCGGCGGCGCCCGCAAGGTCGGCGACCTCGGCGTCGACACGGAATTCGTCGCGCAGTACGAGGCCTGACCGGCCTTCCCTCCGTCCCCTGGAGACCGGGACGGAGGGAAAGGCCGGTCACCTGCCGCGGAACTCGGGCGCGCGCTTGTCGAGGAAGGCCTGGAGTCCCTCAGCCGCGTCCTCGGTCGCGATCACCTCCTGAACCGCTGCCCACTCCACCTCCATCGCCGTGTCGATGTCCACGTGGGCGCCGGCCTCGACGGCCTGCTTGAGGAGACCGATCGTGCGCGTAGGCCGGTCGGCGAGCGATCTGGCCCGGTTGGCCACCGCGTCCGCGAACTGCACATCGGGGACGACGTCGTCCACCAGACCCAGCTCGAACGCCTGGGCGGCAGAGAGCCGCCGGCCCTCCATCATGAGCAGCCGGGCGCGGTGCACCCCCAGCAACCGGGGCAGCCGCTGGCTGCCACCCGCGCCCGGGAAGAGCCCGAGCGCCATCTCCGGGAAGCCGATCGTCGCCGACTCGGCCGCCATCCGGAGGTCGCAGGCGAGGGACAGCTCGGCCCCGCCGCCGAGGGCGTGCCCGTTGATCGCCGCGATCACGGGCTTCGGCGCCTGCTCGAGCAGCCGCTGCACCTCCACCCACCGGCGCATCTTGACGTGGTTGGCGAGCGACAGGTCCCGCATCACGGCGATGTCGGCGCCGGCGATGAAGAACCGCCCCGTGCCGACGAGCACGATGCAGCGCACCGAGGCGTCCGCGCTCAGGCCCGGTAGGACGTCCAGGAACTCCTGGATCATTGCCGGGTCCACCGCGTTCGCCGGCGGACGGTCGATCGTCACCGTCGCGACGCCGTCATCCGTGGTCACCGCGAGGACAGAGGGGGCTCTGCCGGTCGAAGTCATCAGCTCTCCTGTCATTCCAGTACGCCGGCCCCGGTCAGGGCTCGGATCTCCGCCGCCTCGAGGCCGAGCAGTTCGGTGAGGACAGCGTCGGTGTGCTGGCCGAGGAGCGGCGCAGGCCGCTCCTGCCGCGTGGCCGTGCGGGACATGCGGGCGATCACGCCCTCGTGCCGGACCGGACCGGCCAGCGGGTGCTCGAGCTCCACGTAGAAGCCACGGGCGGCCAGATGCGGATCGCGGTCGACGAGATCCTGCCCCGTGCTCACGATGGCCGCGGGGACGCCCAGGGCCTGCAGCCGGTCGGCCAACGCCTCGGGCACCTGATCACTCGTCCACGCGGACACGGCGTCGTCGATCCGGTCCTCGGCCGCCTTGCGTTCCGCGAGCCCGGCGTCGGCGAGCCCTGCGAGCGTCTCTGCCCACGCCGCGCCTCTCCCGTCCGCGACGGCGGCGCGGACCAGGGCACGCCACTGGGCGTCCTCCAGGACCGCTACGGACAACCAGCGATCCTCCCCCTGAGCCGGGTAGACCCCGTGCGGGACCCGGCTCGCACGACGGTCCGGGTGCTCCGGGGTGGCTCCGTGGACCGGTGCCCCCAGTTGGTGCTCCAGCAGAGCAGGTCCCATGGCGGACGCCATGGCCTCCAGCTGCGAGAGATCGACGAATCCGCCACGCCCGCGCAGGAGCAGGTCCAGAACGCCGACGACCGCAGCGTTGGCGGCGACCATGTCCCCCAGGCCGAAGGTCAGCCCCTGAGGGGTCCCTGCGGGGTCGGCGGTCTCGTGCGTCAGCCCCGACATCGCCGCCAGGGTGTCGGCGAAGGTGACCGCGTTCCGCCAGGGCCCCGTCTGGCCGACGCCGGACATGGAGACGGCGATGACCCCGGGATTGGCCTCGGTCAGCGCGTCGTAGCCCAGCCCCCAGCGGGACATCGTGCCGGGGCTGTAGTTGTCGATCACCACGTCGCAGTGCCCGGCCAGCCGGCGGACCAGGTCCTGACCGGCCTCGGTCCTCATGTTTATCGCGACGCTGCGCTTGCCGCGGTTGAAGTTCTGGAAGTAGCCGCTCTCGTCGGGTCCGGCGCCCGGCCGGAGGCGCATCCCCGGGGAGAACCGGGTGGGGTCCTGGCGGAACCGCGACTCGACCTTGATGACGTCGGCACCGTGGTCCGCCAGGAGCCTGGTGGCATACGGGCCCGCGAGCACCCAGGTGAGGTCCAGGACGCGGAGCCCGGTCAACGGACCCGCCGCGGCGTCCGCGGCAGTAAGCCGGCGCACGGCAGGCGCACGTGGACCACTGCGCCACCCGGGGCGTTCCACGACCCGGGCGGCGGCCACCGTCCGCGGTCGGTCCACACCGGGCACCGCCACAGGGGGCCCCACGTCGACCAGGTCCGGGTGTCCCGGGACACCGTCGATGTGCACGAAGAACCCGCGGTCGCGCAGCTGCGGGTTGTCGGGCAGCCCTTCCGCCCGGCTGACCTCGGCCCACGGGAGCGCCCGGCGACGGCCTTCGTCGGCGAGCTCGGCGGCCGTCCGCCTGGATGCGAAGCGGGCGACCACCTCGTCGACGTGCGGACGACCGGCCCACCGGTGCACGGGGTCCGACCAGGCGTCGTCCGCCAGATCCTCCGCCTCGCCGGCCTCGATCATCCACTTCAGGAGATCGGTCCACATGCGATCGCTCCCCGAGTAGCCGCCCGCCACGAAGCCGTCGGCGGCCGGGAACACTCGGTGCGCGACGTGCTGGTAGACGCCCCCGTTGCGCCGGGGGCACGACCCGGCGTGGATCCAACTGATCGCGCCGGTCTCCAGGGTCGCAGCGGTGGCCTCCTGGGCCGAGATGTCGACCAGCTGGCCGGTCGGCCCGCCCCGGCCGGCTTCACGATTGGCGGCCAGGACACCGAGGAGGGCGGCGATGGCACCGTGCACGCCGGCGAGCTGCAGGGCCTGCTCACGGGGCGGGGGCTTGGGCGGCCCGTCCGCCCGACCGCCCAGCCACGTCATCCCTCCCGCCGAGGCCAGCACGAGGTCGTCGGCGTACCAGTCCCGGCGGGGGCCGGTCAGACCGAACGGCGTGATGACGACATGCACGGCATGAGGCCACCGGGAGTCCGGGCGCCCCGACGCCGCGTCGAACCGCACTCCCCGGAGCGAGCGGACCGGCCCGCTCTCGAGCACGACGTCGACGTCCTCAGCCCATCGGTCGAGGACCGGGGAGTCCCCCGGCTCGGGCGGCAGCAGGACGGTCCCGGCATACCAGTGCAGCTCGGCGGCCAGTCCCTCGGACGGGGCACCGGGGGTCCGGCAGCGTGCGACGTCGGCGCCGATACCGACCAACGTCCGGACGGCGGCAGCTCCCAGCTCGTCGGTCAGATCGAGCACGCGCAGGCTCGCCGGGGCACCTTCTGGGCCAGGCATGAATCTCCTCTCAGGTTCTCGGACCAGGTGTCGACCCCGGGACCGGGATCGGCCGCACGCGGGCTTCGGCGTCGTCGGCGGAACGGACGACCTCCTCGGCGCGCAGTGCGTCCCTGCGGAGCTTGGTCGCGTCGTTGCGGGGCAGCTCGTCCAGCACGACGACATAACGGGGAACAGCGTGCCGGGGTAGGTGGTGCCGACACCACTCACGGACGACGGCCACGTCGAGGCGCTGGTCCTCGGGGACGACTGCGAGCAGCAGATCCTCCTCGGTGAGGTCCGAGGGAACACCCACCGCGGCGGCCTCCCGGACGCCCGGCAGCCGGCCGACGACGGTCTCGACCTCCCAGACCGAGATGTTCTCCCCGCGCCGCCGGACGACGTCTCCGGAACGGCCCTCGAAGATCAGCCGCCCTCCGGCGTCCCAACGCCCCCGGTCGCCGGTGTCGGTCCACCCGGTCGCCGCCGTCGGGCCCGGGGTGCCCGTCCCGACATACCCAAGCGCGCTGATGTGCGGCACCCGGGGACGCACCGTGATCCGGCCGGGCGCTCCCCCGGACACCGGGGAACCGCGGTCGTCCAGCAGCCGAACCGCGTACTCGGGTACCGGCCGGCCGGCGGTCCCCGGGACGACGTCGCCCACCGTGTTGCTGCAGATGTCACCGAGTTCGGTGCAGGCGTAGGCCTCGACCAACTGCACCCCGAAGCGGTTCAAGAACGCCTCGACCATCCAGGCAGGAGCCGGCCCGCCGTAAGCCCGGGTGACAGCATGCCGACGGTCCCCGTCGGAGGGCGGGCTGCGCAGCAGGATCGCAGCGACGGCACCCATGAAGTTGAAGGCAGTCACCCCCTCGGTCCGGCAGGTGTCCCAGAACGAGGATGCCGAGAAGCGCGGGACGGCGACCAGCCGGGCGCCGCTGACGAGGGCCGCCGCCAGCCCCGCGTGCCGGATGTTCACGTGGTTCCACGGAAAGGCGTTGTAGAGGACGTCCTGGGGCCGGTAGCGCATGGAAGCGGCGACCCGACGCGCGTGCCGCACGCCGGCGAAGTGTGGCAGGAGCACCCCCTTGGGCCGGCCCGTGGTCCCGGAGGTGCTCATCACGAGAGCCGGGTCCCCGGGGGACGGGGGGTCGGGCAGACGGCCCGGACGACCGGCGCGCAGGTCCTCCAGTTGCGCCAGTCCTCGCCTGCCGTCGGACGGACCACCGTCGTCGACCGTGAGGATCCGTAGGAGGCTGCCCAGCTGGGCGAGGCCGGGGTTGGTGGACAGGACGGAGGAACCCACGACGGCGACGTGCGCGCCGATGGCCCGCGCCATCGCCATCGCGGTGTCGGCGGACACGTCCAGGGAGAGCGGCGCCTCGACGAGGCCAGCTCGTGCGACACCGCCGAGCACCCACAGCAACGACTGTCCCGGCCGGATGCATGTGAGGACCACATCACCCGGCCGAAGTCCGCTGCCCGGAGCGAGCAACGCGCGAGCTGTGTCCTCGGCCAGCAGATGCCACTCCCCCACGCTCGTGGCGCGTCCGCCGGCGAAGGTCACCAGGGGTGCATGCGGGTCGTCTGCGGCGCGGCGGCTCAGCACGTCGACGAGCGTCTCCGGCCCGGTGACGTCATCCCCAGACGCTGCCATCAGGAGGACAACCGGACGGTCTGGTAGCTGCGGTAGGCCGCACCACTGAGGGCGAGGAAGAACAGGGTGGGCAGGCCGATCATGACACCCGAGCCGGTGAGCCACGACAGCTGCGCCACAGTGGCGTGGTGCGCGTGCCCGGCGGCGGCGAGCAACAGGTGGACCAGCACCATCGCTCCGCCCATCACCACGGTGATGCTCCACGTGGGCACCCCAGCTCGCCCGCGCCACAGGTGGACGGCGCACGGCAGGCACACCCCGGCCATGACCGCCATCGACACGCGGGTGGTGGTGCCAGGGTGCGCGAACGCGGTCAGCAGGTGGAAGCCGCCGGCAAGTGCGCTCACCGCGGCGGCGAACCGTACAGCGCCACGTCCGCCGTCCGGTTGTGAGCCGGCAACCGCCGAGGTCACGCCCGGACGGACGGGCGCATGTACCGGTACGGACACGTCGTCCTCCTCATCGATGCAACCTGACCCGCCAGGGTCCTCGGGACAGCCGGGTCGCGTGCGGGACTTCTGGACAACCACCGGCGTCAGTGGCAGTGCCTCGCCTGCGAGGGCGGGACGTCGAGGGCCGGGCTCCGGTCGAAAAAGTTCACGGGGAGCAGGTGGAAGCCGGCTCGCTCGACCGGCATGACCGGCCAGTCCTCGGCCCGGGGGACGTGCGTCACCCCGAGGGTGAACCACACGACCACGTCGGTGTCGACGGTGGACCGGTCGGCGCGAGTCCAGGCCGGGAGGCCGTCCCCGCTGCGCCGCTGGTTGGGATAGTCGCCGGCGGACCTCATCTCGTCCGGCGCATACGGGGTCACCCAGACGTTCTTCTTCGTGAAGCCGGCCCGCTGCGCGATCGGGGCCTCGTCCTGCGCCAGCAGGGTGGCCGAGGCCCATCCCGGCAGGAGTTTGTAGCCGACGGGCATCCCCCATGCGTTGGTCTTGCCGCGGTTGACGACCGTCCAGTTGCGGGAGACCTGCGGGTCGGTGAGGCCCACTCCGCTCTGCTCCGTCTCGAGCAGCGTCTTGCGGACCGTGAACGCCGCTCCGGTCGGGTTGTCCGGCCCTACCGGGATTCGTTCCGCGTCGTTCTCGAACACGCTGTTCTCGTGGCCGTCGACCTCGAAGTCGAGCCGGAAGCTGAAGATGTGCTGGTGGTACGCGGCCACCAGGTTCTGGCCGATCGGCGTGGCGCTGGGGGTCACCTCGCCGTCGTGGACCGCACGGGTCTGGACGATCCCGGTCAGCTTGGCCTCCACCAGCACGGAGCCGTCCTGGTGGAAGTACCAGAAGAAGCCGTACTCGTAGTTCCCGACCGTGGCGATAGAGCTGACGACCAGTCGGCGCGAGCGGCGGACGTCGGTGGTGTCGGTGACCCAGTCCTTGTGCTTCCAGAGGATGCCGTCGTCCTCCTCGTGGATGCAGATGGCGTTGCCTATGGTGTACGGCTCACCGTCCTCGCCGCCGAGCACCGCGTCGAGATAGCGGATCTCCCCCAGGCAGTCGCAGCCGAGGACGAGCGAGTTCGTCAGCTTGCCGAGCCCGAACTCGCCCACGTCGAAGGCGCTGCGCCAGTTGTGCTCCGGCGCGGCGTCGCCGTACGGGACCACCATCTCCGCGACGGAGCCGCGGTGCAGGATGCTGCGGTACTCCTCGCCGTCCCGGTATTCGAGCCCGTGGATGACCAGCCCCTCGAGCGGGTGGAGACTCACCCGGAAGCGCCACTTCTGCCAGGTGAGCTCGTTGCCGTCGATGGTGAAGCCCACCCCCTCCGGCTGGGTGATCTCCAGCGGCGCGACGTCGGTGCGCATGGGCTCGTTGAACGCCTGGTCGTAGTTGGCCTCCGTCAAGGTCAGCGGGCGCACCCCGTAGTCCTTGACGTCGATGACCTCGTCGGTGAGGAGGTCCACGAAGGCGACGACGCCTTCGATCGGGTGCGCGTAGCCGTTGTCCGTGGGGAACGTGCGCACGTAGGAGATGGCACCGCAGACGCGGGCGCCGTCCACCTCCGGGATGTTGCCGATGCACCAGGGGTCCACCTGCACGTTGGTGACGTCGGTGATCCCCCGCTCCGCCAGCGCGGCCAGGTAGCGCGGGTCCTTCTTGAGGACGACGCCGACGTTCTCGAACTCCTCGAGCAGGACGGGGGCCGCCCCCGCCGCGACGACGTCCACGTCCACGATCTCGGACCGGTCGAGGTCCACCCGAACGTCGATCGACCGGCCCGTCGACCGATCGACGAGCATGGCGCGGGCTCGGCGTGCCACCGGCTCGCCCACCCGGACCCGGGCCTTGTCCGGCTCGTCGGTGAACACCGCGCTGAAGCCGATCCGGCGACCTCGGAACTCGGGGTGCTCTCGTACCAGAGCGGAGACCGCGCGGATCTCGGTGGCGGTCAGGGGGTTGAACAGGTCGTGCCGCATCGCGGGTCGTCCTCGCTATCCGTGTCAAGGTGAAGCTGTTCCTGGCGCAGTGGCCTTCCGGTCACCGGAGCGGCTGCTCCGGGTAGGCCTCCTTCTCCTCGACCGGCGTGCTCCCCATCCGCGAGTAGCGCTCGGGGTCACGCCGGCGGACCAGAAACGCAAGCGCCAGCCCGACCACGAGCGTCACCAGGTGCAGCCAGGGCAGCGAGTTGATGATCGAGGAGTCGCTGCCGGTGAGGAACTGGTAGTTGACGAACGACAGGATGGTCGCCACGGCCAGGGCGACGGAGGCGATCGCGGGAGCGATGACGTGCCCGAAGTCCCGCCGCCCCTGTCGCCAGAAGAAGACGACGATGGCGAGGGAGGTGAGCGTCAACAGTGACTCCAGGCCGACGGCGCCGAAGCCGGTCATGGCCGTGGCGAGGTTGAGCAGCGGATCGAGGCCGGCCAGGGCGAAACCGAAGACCAGCACCGCGAGCACGACCACCTGGGAGATGCCCGCCACGTACGGCGAGCCGTAACGAGGATGCGTGCGTGCCAGCGGCGCCGGGAGGAAGCCGTCGCGGGCGAGGGCGTAGAAGTAGCGGGCGGCGGCGTTGTGGAACGCCAGTACGGCAGCGAAGGAGCTGACCACCACCAGCACGCCGATGACGTCGACCGCCCAGCTGCCGAGGTACTGGTCGGTGATCGCGAAGACGAAGCTCCCGGGGTCCTCCCCCGCGACGGCGCCGACCCGGTCGACGCCTGCGCCGGCGGCCAGCCCCCACGCACAGAGCACGTAGAAGACACCGACCACGGCCACCGCTCCGTACGTGGCACGCGGGACGGTGCGCACCGGGTCGCGGGTCTCCTCCGCATAGATCGCCGTGCCTTCGAAACCCAGGAAGGACGAGAGGGCGTAGATCACCGCAACGCCGATCGAGCCACTCGCGACGGCGGTCGGCATGAAGACCTCGAAGCTGAACGCCGAGGGCCCGGCCTGGAAAAGGATGCCGACGACCAGGACGAGGAGGATGAAGACCTCGAGCGACAGCGCGACGGTCAGCACCCGGGCCGACACGGTGATCCTGCGGTACGACAGCAACAGGACCAGCGCGATACCGATCGCGGCCCAGAACGGCCACGGCAGGTCGACCCCGAGCATCCGGTTGGCCGTGTCGGCAGCGAAGAACGCGAGGGCACCGCAGGTGGCGGCCGAGAGCGCGTTGTAGCAGATGGCGGCCGTGTACGCGGCAACCAGACCGAGCGGACGGCCCAGGCCCTGGGCGATGTAGGCGTAGAAGGCACCCGCGTTCCGCACATAGGGGACTGCGCGCACATAGCCGATCGAGAACAGGAGCAGGACGAGCGCCGCCAGGAGATACATCCCCGGCGTCCCGGCGCCGTTCCCCAGCGCGAATGCGATGGGCATGATCGCGACGACCACGGCCATCGGCGCCGCGGCGGCCAGGACCATGAAGACGACGTGCGGTGCGGTGAGGCTGCCGGCACGCAGCCTGCCGCCCCGCTGCGTGTGGCCCGGGTCCCCCATACCGGTCGCGGATCTCGTGGGATCGGACATCTGCACTCCTCGGGGTATCAGCCGGAACCCACCGGCCACCGGGCATCGTGCGAAGAGAGAAGCACCGGCACTGCAGCGGGACGAGATGAATGGTCCGGTGGCCGGACCAGGACGGGCTGGGGGTGCGTGCGGACCACCTTCCCAGCAAGGTCCGACGTGGTCGGGGAACCGCTCGAGCGCCTCCACCCCACCCTGCTCGAGGAGCGGACTCGCGCGATCGCCTACGTCTGCGGCGCCGAGCCCGCCGCCACCTGCTCGCAGCAGCTGTGCCGCCACGACCACACCCACTCGGACGTCGCCCGCCAGCCAGTCATGTCACCAATTCGTCAGGGCAGCGCCCCTAGCGGGTGGTACGGCTCGCGACCGGGGGGATCCGATCGGCAGTCGAGGACTCGGTGGTTACCTGCCGCTCGACGGCGCGGGCGATGCCGGCAGCGGTCCCCTGCAACTGCGGGACCAGCCGCCCGACTGCGAGGCGCGACGCCGGCGACGTCGCTGACACGGCCGCGAACGCGGAACCGTCGGACCCCATCACCGGCACCGCGACGCTGGCGTAACCCACGACCGTCTCCTCGACCTCGACTGCGAAACCGCGCCTGCGAACCTCGGCCAGGTGACCGCGCAGGGCCATCACGGATGCGGCGCTCCGCGAGGTCGGTCGCATGACACCCGTCTGATGGCAGCGTTGCAGTCCCGACTCCCCGTCGGCGCTGAGCGCCAGGAGCACCTTCCCCGTCGCGGTGCAGGTGGCGGGCAGCCGACCGCCCACCTCGGAGTGGCTGTGGATGTTCGCCTCACCCGCGACCTTCTCGATGTAGAGGACGTGACCGCCGTCGAGAACGGCCAGATGGATCGTGGTCCTGGTCGTCGCGAACAGGTCGGCCAGGAGCGGGCGCGACACTCTACGGAGGGTGGCTGCGATGGGCACGCGCTGCCCGAGCTCGAAGACCTTGACCCCCAGCTGGTAGCCGTCCCCGACGCGCTCCAGCAGTCCCCACTGCACGAGTTCCTGGGCCAGCCGGTAGGCCGATGCCTTCGGTACGCCGGATCTCCGGCTCAGCTCGGTGAGGCGAAGGTGATAGGCCCCTGCAGCGAATGCGGAGAGGAGGAGCTGAGCCTTACCGAGCACCGACTTGGGACATCCCTCGTCGTCGGCGTCCACTGCTGTCTGCGTGAGTACCAAGGAGGACATGCCGCTCCTAGCTCCAGGGTGAGGTGGCCCACGTTATTCTCCAGATGTATAACAGCCGCCGTCCATAGTTGGCGTCGTTAACTCCTCGTCTCCTCCGCGTTTCCCTCCCTCGCGGAGTACAGGCTCCGGCGGGGGCGTGGGAACTCTTGACGAACGCGGTGCAGGACGGCACGTTGCTCGGTCCGGTCACCGGGACCACACCGTTGCCTGCCACGCTCCCGCGGAGCAGGCTCTGCCCTCCCATTCCGGGTACACCGAGGAGATCGATGACCGCCGAGACCCTGACCGCAGTGCCGAGATTCGAACCCGAAGGGACCTACCGACTGCACATCGGTGGACGCTGGGTGCCGACAGAGGCGACCTTCGAGACGGTCGACCCGAGCCTCGGGCGGCCGTGGGCGCTGATCGGGCAAGCTTCGCGGCAGCAGGTCGACGACGCAGTCGCGGCAGCCTGGGCGGCTCTCCCCGCTTGGAGCCGCTCCAGCCTCGCCACCCGGCAACGGATCCTCGGCGCGATCGCGGACCGGGTTGAAGCCTCCGCCGATCGCTGGACCCGGTTGCTGCCGACGGAGAACGGACGACCGGTTCGCGAGGTCGCCCTCGCCGACGTGCCGTCCACCGCAGCGATCTACCGGTTCTTCGCCGGGATCGTCCGGGACCATCACGGTGAACAGATCCCGGTCGAGGACCCGCACAGCCTCGTCTACACGACGCGGGAGCCGCTCGGGGTCATCGCGGCCATCCTGCCGTGGAACTCCCCCATCATCACGCTCGCCAACAAGCTCGCCCCAGCCCTGGCCTGCGGCAACACCATGGTCGTCAAGCCGTCAGAGTTCGCGTCGGCGAGCATCCTCGAGTTCGTCTCGCTGGTGGAGGACCTGCTTCCGCCTGGCGTGCTCAACGTGGTGACCGGGGACGGGCCGGCAGTCGGTGCGGCACTCGTCGGGCATCGTGATGTGGCCAAGGTGACGCTGACCGGTGGTGGTGCGACAGCCCGGAAGATCATGGCGACCGCGGCCGAGTCGCTGACGCCCACGATCATGGAGCTGGGCGGCAAGAGCGCCATGATCGTGGCCGAGGACGCCGACGTGGATCGCGCGGTCGCGGACGCCCTGATGGGCATCTACCTGGCGAACGGGGAGGCATGCATCGCCTCGTCCCGGCTGCTGCTGCACGTCGACGTGGCCGACGAGTTCCTCCACCGTTTCGCCACGACGGCGCGCTCCATCCGGGTGGGCGACGCGCTCGACCCGACGACGCAGGTCGGACCGCTCGTGTCCCGTCCGCACTTCGAGCGTGTCGTCTCAACTCTCCAGCGAGCTCGGTCCGAAGGAGTCGAGGTCCTGGCGGGTGACGAGACGCTCGAGCTGCCGACTGCCAATGCCGACGGGTTCTTCCTGCGGCCGACTCTCCTGCTCGACCCGCACGGCGGCTCGGCCGTCACGTCCGAGGAGGTCTTCGGTCCGGTGACCGTGGCAGAG
This sequence comes from Blastococcus carthaginiensis, assembly GCF_030731085.1. Taxonomy (NCBI): domain Bacteria; kingdom Bacillati; phylum Actinomycetota; class Actinomycetes; order Geodermatophilales; family Geodermatophilaceae; genus Blastococcus; species Blastococcus carthaginiensis. The sequence continues at coordinate 168,318 of NZ_JASNFN010000005.1, forward strand.
ACCTTCACCGACTACGACGACGCGGTCGCCCGCGCGAACAGCACCCGGTACGGCCTGGCGGCAGGCGTCTGGACCAAGGACCTGGCTCGGGCCCACTCGATGGCGCAGGCACTGGAGTCCGGCATCGTCTGGGTGAATAAGTGGTTCGACCTTCCCGCGGGGATGCCCATGGGCGGGGTGAAGGACAGCGGGTTCGGGCGGGAACTGTCGAGGGAGACGCTCCTCGAATACAGCGCCAGCAAGGTGGTCGACATCGATCTGGGTGCTCCACGGTTCCCGCTCTGGGACTGATCCCTGGCGCCCGGGCAGGCACGGTCGATCGGGGAGAATCCAACGGTGGTGGATGTGGAGAGCGGTAGTCCCCTGCGTCCCGGCAGCGGCGCAGTCCTGGTCACTGGTGGGACGAGCGGCATCGGACTGGCCGTTGCGACGAACCTCGTCACCCAGGGGCGCCCCGTCGTCGTCCTCGGCCGCGACACCGGCCGTGCGCAGGCGGCGAGGTCCGCCCTGACGACGGGTGCCGGCGGTGCCGGCGTCCTCGCGGCGGCCGTCGACACCACGGATCCCGACGGCTTGAGCGCGGTCGTGGCCGAGGCGGAGTCGATGTGGGGCGCCGTCGACGGGCTCGTCACCGCCGCTGGCCGCCTCGCCCGCGGAACGCTCGTCGACCTTCCCCTCCAGGAGTTCCGCAGCGCGTGGGAGACGAACGTGCTGGGCACGTGGCTGGCCTTGCGAGCCGTGGCGCCCGGGATGGTGGCCAGGGGCTACGGGCGCATCGTCACGGTCGGGTCGGTGCTGGGCTCGACCGGGGCGCCGGCGAGAGGCGGATACGCGGCCACCAAGGGCGCCGTCGCGGCGCTGACCCGCTCCATCGCCCTCGAGCTGGCGTCCTCGGGCGTCACGGTCAACTGCGTCGCCCCGGGACCGGTAGGCACCCCGATGAACGAAGGCGACGCCGCGGGCGACGATGCGGCACAGAAGGCCTTCACGGCGGCGATCCCCGTCGGCCGTTGGGGAACCCCGGCCGAAGTGGCGCACGCAATCGTCCCACTGCTGGCCGCGGAGTCCGGCTACACCACAGGCAGCGTGGTGATGGTGGACGGCGGCTACACCGCCCGCTGATCCGCGCCCGTCGGGACTGGTCGGTCAAGCCGCCTCGCCGCTCCGCACGCCGTCCACGTCCTCTCGGCGCGGCGCGGCGCGGCACCGGCGGTGAAATCGCCACTCGGTCAGGAGGGACCAGCACCCGCCGCCGCCGATCGTCATCGCCCGGGAGGCGGCGGGAACGACTCGTCGCCGGGACGCGCGCCCCGTCCAGTGTCCATCGTTCTCATGAGTGGCAGCAGTCGTCGCCGCTGCCGTGCCGAGGCTCGTTCGCCGGAACGTCGAGCGCGGGGTTCCGGTCGAAGAAGTTGGTCGGGAGGAGCATGAAGCTCGCGATCTCCGTCGGCATGACCGGCCAGTCCTCGGACCGCGGGATGTGCGTCACACCGACGGTGTGCCAGAGGACGACATCGGTGTTCTCCACGGGACGATCCGCGGCGGTCCAGGCGGGCAGCCCGGCACCGGATCGGTCACCGTTCGGGTGCTCTCCGGCCGAACGCATCTCCTCCGGAGAGTAGGGCGTCACCCACACGTTCTTCGTGGCGAACCCCGCGCGCTTCACCATCAGCGACGGCTCCTGGGCGATCAACGTGTCCGAGGCCCAGCCCGGGAGGAGCTTGTACCCGACGGGGAGACCCCACCGGTTCCGCTTGTTCGGATTGACGACAACCCAGTTGCGCGCGCTCTGCGGGTTCGTGAAGCCGTCGCCGTCGTTCTCGCGGGCGATCATCGTCTTCGTGACGCTGATGGCATTCCCGTGTGGGTTGGCCGGCCCGACCGGTGTCCCCCCGACGTCGTTCTGGTAAACGGTGTTCTGCCACCCGTCCACCTCCATGTCGAGGCGGAAGGAGAACAGGTGCTGGTGGTACGTCGCCGCCAGGTTCTCCGCGATCGGGGTGGCGTGGGCCGGCACCTCACCAGGCGCGATGGCCCGTGTCTGGACGATGCCCAGCAGCTTCGTGTCGACCTCGATGTGACCGTCCTGGAAGAAGTTCCAGTAGAACCCGTAGTGGTAGTTCCCGACGGTCGCGATGAAGCTCACGACGAGCTTCCGGGAGCGGCGGACGTCGACCTTGCCGGTCACCCAGTCGGTGTGCTTCCAGAGGATCCCGGCGTCCTCCTCGTGAATGCAGATCGCGTTCTCGATGACCGACGGCTCACCGTCGTCGTCGGCCACCACCGCGTCGAGATACACGATCTCGCCGAGGCAGTCGCACCCCAGCAGCAGCGAGTTGGCGAGACGGCCGAGGCCGTACTCACCGACGTCGAACGCGCTCCGCCAGTAGTGCGCGTCGTCGGGGTCGCCGTAGGGCACCAGCATCTCCGCGAGGGAGCCGCGGTGCATGACCGAGCGGTACTCGTCGCCGTCCTGGTACTCCACCCCGGAGATGACCAGGCCCTCGAGCGGATGCATGTTGATCCGGAAGCGCCACTTCTGCCAGGACATCTCCGGGCCGTCGAGCCGGAACCCGACCCCCTCCGGCTGGGTGATATCCAGCGGCGCCACATCGCTGCGCATCGGCTGGTTGTGCTCGGCCGTGTAGTTGTCGCAGGTCGGGTTCATCGGCTTCACGCCGGCGTCCTCGACCGCGTAGACCTCGCGCCGGACTGTGTCCACGATGACGACGAGGCCCTCGACGGCGTGGGCGTAGCCGTTGTCGTCCTCGAAGTGGCGGTGGTAGGACACCGCGCACCACAGACGTCGGCCGTCGAGGTCGATGTCCGCCCGGTTGCCGGCGCCGAACGGATCCAGCTGCACTGAGTCGAGATCGGTGATCCCCCGCTTGGCCAGTGCAGCCACGTACCGATCGTCGGCCTTGGCCACCTCCGCGACGATGGCAACGTCCTCGATGAGCATCGGAGGTCCACCGTCGACGAGCTGCGCCGAGGAGACCACCTTCTCGGTATCGAGGTCCACGCGCACGTCGTACCTGGCAGCGGACGTGCGGTCGAGGACCATCGCACGAGCCCGGCGACCCACGGCCTCGCCGGCCCGGAGTCGTGCCTTGTCCGGCTCGTCGGTGAAGACCGCCGCGAAGCCGGGCCGATCGCCACCGATGCCTGCCTTGCGGACGATCGCCGATACGCTGCGTATCTCTTCGGCCGTCAGTGCGTCGAAGAGGGGGCTGTGCATGGGTGGTTCCTTCCTCGGCGGGATCGGGTGGCACCCACCCGGCGGAGCTGCTCGGGACCTGCCGGTGCCGGGATTCGGCAAGTCGGTCAGGCCAGGTTGATGAAGACGGACCGCGTCTCGGTGAACTCGTCGATCGAGTAGGCCCCCAGCTCCCGGCCCCAGCCGCTGAGGCCGAGGCCACCCCACGGGGCGCCCGGGTCGATGAGCGGGAGCTGGTTGACGAACACCGTGCCGGCGTTGATCCGCTGGGGAAGGGTGTGCGCGGTCCGCAGGTCCTGCGTCCAGACCACGCCGACCAGGCCGTAGACGGTGCTGTTGGCGATCGAGAGCGCCTCGTCCATGTCGTCGAAGGGCATGACGGACAGGACGGGTCCGAAGATCTCCTCCTGGGCGATGGTCATGTCGTTCTGCACGCCGGCGAAGACGGTCGGGCGGTAGAAGAAGCCTCGCTCCAGGTCACCACCGACGCGCTCGCCACCGGTGACGAGCTCCGCCCCCTGGTCGCGGCCCGACGCGACGTAGCCGGCGACGCGGTTGAGGTGCTCCTCGGAGACCAGCGGGCCGACGAACGTCTCCGGGTCTCGGCCCGGGCCGATCGGCAGGGAGTCGGCGGCCGCGGCGAGCTTGGAGGTGAACTCGTCGACCCGCGAGCGGTGCACGAGGAAGCGGGTGAACGCGCCACAGGCCTGACCCGTGTTGAACAACGCGCCCTGCAGGTTGCCCGTCACGGCGGCGTCCACGTCCGCGTCGTCGCAGATGATGCTGGCGGCCTTGCCACCCAGCTCGAGCCCGAGCCGCTTGAGATCGCGCGCGGAGGCCTTGACGATCTCCTGGCCCACGGCGGTCGAGCCGGTGAAGGAGATCATGTCCACGCCCTGGTGCGCGACCAGCGCCTGCCCCGCCTCCGGACCGCCGGTGACCAGGTTGACCACACCCGCCGGGATGCCCGCCTCCCGGCAGATCTCGGCGAGACGGACGGTGGACAGCGGGGTCTGCTCGGCAGGCTTCAGGATGGCGGCGTTGCCCGTGGCGAGAGCCGGCGCCAACTTCCAGGCAGCGATGGCCAGCGGGAAGTTCCACGGAGTGATGAGGCCGCAGACACCGAGCGGCGCCCGCTGCTGGTAGATCAGCTGGTTCGGGATGGAGACCGGCGAGACCTTGCCCTCGATCTTCGTCGCGAAGCCGGCGTAGTACCGGAACACCTGGGCGGCGAGCGGGACGTTGACGTTGCTGCTGATGAAGATGGGCTGGCCCTGGTCCATCGTCTCGAGAGCAGCGAGCTCCTGACCGTTCTCCTCGATCAGCTCGGCGACCTTCCACAGCAGCTTGCCGCGTGCGTCCGGGGACAGCGACTGCCACGCGTCGGACTCGAACCCTGCGCGCGCGGCCGCGACGGCCGCATCGACGTCGGCCGCGGTGCCGTCGGCGAAGACGCCGACGACCTCACCGCTCGCGGGATCGACGGTATCCGCCGTGGCTCCCGCCGAGGCGTCCACCCAGTCCTCGCCGATGAGCAGTTGGGTCTTGTGCACAGGGGGTCTCCTTCTCGATTGCGGGCGCAGTACAACCTGGCACGACCTGACAGCGGCGGGGCACGGGAGCGGTCCGGTGACCGGACCGAGGGGGCGTACGAGCACCCTCGCCGCGTGGGTCGGGAGGAGCCGGCGTCGGGATGACCGTCCGGAACGGTCGAGCCGCCTGGTGTCCCGGCTACCTCGTCCTTTGCGCCACCTGAGAGGCGGAGCGGCCGCCGTCGTCCGCGCTGACGCATGACGCCTCGCGGCCACGGATCTACGTACCGGTCGGGTGCCCGGTGGCAGAAGTGCGCGAGCTCGTCGACAGGAACCGAAGGAGGTCCCGGACCCGCTCCAGGGCGGCCTCTGTCCGAAGCGTTGAGTCGAATACTCCATGCTGCAGCACCAAGCCGTCCAGCATGGCGAAGAACACCGCTTCCCACGAACCGTCCGGATCCTCGATCCCCAGCGCCGCCAGAGTCTTGCCGATCTCCGCGAGGTAACCGTTGTAGGACTCGCGGGCGAGCGCGACGTCCACGGTTCCACGGATCCCGTTGAGGGCCAGTTCGAACTGCAGCGCCCGCCTCGACCAGACCTCCTCGTTGGGTGAGGCCAGGCCTTCGGCGAAGGTGTCGACGTCGCCCGTGACCAGACGGACGTCGTTGATGTCCTCGCCGACAGCCACGTGCAGCGCCTCGGCCAGCATCGCCTGACGCGTGCCGAAGTAGTGCCGTACCAGGCCGTGCGTAACGTCCGCCCGCGCAGCAACCGAGCGGTGGGTCACCATGTGGACCCCCTCCCTGCCTGCGATGTCGATGACAGCTCGGAGCAGGCGCTCGCGGGTGGACGGCCCGCCGCCGAGGCTGTCGTCGGCCGCTGAGGTGTTCGAACTGCGCGACACGAGCTTCTTCCGTCGAGATGGGGATGTCCGGGCGGAACCGGATAGTTCAGCCGAGCCTGCCAGGTGGACGCCCTCGGGGCCACGGCGGCCTCGCCTCGGGCTAGGACGGCATCGCTGCTGCGGCTCCGGACGGGATCGCGCCGGTCCGGTCGGCATAGAGGATCCGCGGGCTCGATTCGCCACCTCGGCCCATGTACTCGTCGAGCGAGGTCTCCTCGGAGCTGGCGCAGTGGGAGCAGGGTCCCGGGCTGTGCCCCGGCCGTCTACCGTCGCCGACGTCGCCTGTTCGGTCCTTCTGCCTGGTGGAGCGGAAGGCTCCGAACAGCATCGCCGGGCGCTCGGCGACGCTGGTCGCGCTGACCGGCTACGTGATGGCGGCAGACATTTTCTCGGGGGTTGCGGCCCCTTGCTCCACCACCTTGCCGCCGGCGCCCGACCCAGCGGGACGGTCAGCCCCCGTCCCGGCGGGGAGGGCGTGCCCCATCCGGTCGCGCTTGGTCCGGAGGTAACGCACGTTGTGCGGGTTCTCGCGCACCGGTGCGGCTACGCGGCCGACGACGACGATGCCGTGACCGGCCAGCCCGCCGTACTTCGCCGGGTTGTTGGTGATGAGCCGTACGCGGGTGACTCCCAGATCGCTCAGGATCTGGGCGCCCACTCCGTAGTCCCGGGAGTCCACGGGCAGGCCTTGAGCGGTGTTCGCGTCGACCGTGTCGAGCCCCTGCTCCTGCAGCGCATAGGCACGGATCTTGTGACCGAGCCCGATGCCACGCCCCTCATGACCCCGGAGGTAGACCACAGCACCGCACCCCTCGGCCGCGATCGCGGCCAGTGCCGCCTCCAGTTGGCCGCCGCAGTCGCAGCGGAGCGAGCCCAGGATGTCGCCGGTCAGGCACTCCGAGTGGACGCGGACCAAGGCCCCTTCGTGGGTTCGGGCGGCACCGGCGACGTCACCCATGACGAGCGCCAGGTGTTCGGTGCCGTCGACGGTGTTGCGGTAGGCAAGTGCACGGAACGAGCCGAACTCGGTGGGCATCTGCGCGGCCCCGACCAACTCGACCATGCGTTCCGTCGCTCGTCGATGCCGCACCAGGTCCGCGATGGCCAGGACGGGTAGCCCGTGGTCGGACGCGAAGCGATGCAGCGAGGCTCCCCGACGCATCGATCCGTCCTCGTCGACGATCTCCCCGATCACCGCAACACCCGACAACCCCGCCATCCGGGCCAGGTCCACGGCGGCCTCGGTGTGCCCGGCCCGCGCGAGCACGCCGCCCGCTCGAGCCACCAGGGGGAAGACGTGCCCGGGACGCCGCAGATGGTCCGGCCGCGTGCCCTCTGCGGTCAGTGCGCGCACCGTGGTCGCCCGGTCGGCGGCGCTGACACCCGTGCCCGTGTCGACGTGGTCCACGGTGACCGTGAAAGCCGTGCCGTGTGCGTCGGTGTTGTCCGACACCATCTGCGGCAGCCGCAGAGCCTCGGCCCGCTCTGCAGGCATCGGCGCACAGACGATGCCGGTCGTGTGCCGGACGAGGAAAGCCATCTGGTCATCTCGGATCAGTTCGGCAGCCATGACCAGGTCACCCTCGTCCTCCCGGTCGCTGTCATCGACGACGATGACCATCCGGCCGTCAGCGAGAGCCGCAACGGCGTGCTGCACCGCCTCGGCCGACAGCCACGGGTTCACGAGACCGCGTCCAGGACCGCGTGGGTGCCGAAGGCCCGTCCGTGATAGGTGAGCGGCTCACCGGCGGCAGTCTCGGCCACCGCGACATTCCCGAGGACGACGACGTGGTCCCCGCCGTCCACCATCTCGGCGACGGTGCACGCCAGCCAGCCCGGGGCTCCGGGCAGACGGGGCACACCGTGGTCGACGTTCCAACGCATCCCGTTGAACTTGCCCGGTCCGCCCTTCTTGGCGAAGGCCAGCGCCACCGACGACTGCGTCGCCCCGAGGATGTTGATGCCGAACCTGCCCGCCTGCCGGATGAGGGCGAGCAGACCGGAATTGCGATCCAAGGACACCAGGACCATGGGCGGGTCCATGGACAGGGAGGTGAAGGCACTCACGGTCGATCCGTGCGGGAGTCCGTCGGCCATCGAGGTCACGACCGACACCGGCGTCGCCACGCCGGCCATCACCTCGCGGAACGTGGTCTGCAGGCCCTCATCCGCCGGTAGGAAGCGCATGTCGTCCTCTCTCCTCCCTGGTACCGAACGCAGACGGGCGCTCATCGGAACGCCGGCACGGTCGCCGGCTGGCCCATGAAGACAGCCCCGGCGGCGTCGTACATCGCCGGGCTGAGGAAGGCGTGCTCCTGCGGCACCAGCGCGTCACCGAGAAGGGCCGGCAACGGGTGGTCCCGGTAGATGGCGGCGGTGCCCGAGAGGGAGACGATCTTGTGGACGACGTCCGCGGAGACCCGAGCCAGGTGGGCGGCGGAGAGCCGCAGATGTGCGTTCTGCCCGTCACTGACCAGGCCACCGCCGACCAACGTCTCCCAGGCCTCATCGGCGGCCTCGTAGAAGTAGGCGCGGGCCGAGCGGAGCGCGGCCTCGGCCTCGGCGATGCCGGCGCGGTAGTACGCCCGGTCGACCAGCTTCGGGGCACCGGTGATGCTGGCCCGGCCGCTGCCCACCTCCTCGGCGAAGTCGAGGGCGGCCCGGGCGACGCCGGCGGAGACGACGGAGAGGGACTGAGCTGCGTAGGTGATTGCGGGATAGCGGTAGAGCGGCTCGTCGACGACAGACTCCCCACCGCGGATGAACGTCCATTCCCGGTCCACCTCGACGTCCCGGGCGACCAGGTCGAACGAACCGGTCCCCTGCATGCCGACGACGTCCCACTCCTGGATGATCTCCAAGCGGTGGGGTGGCATCAGCGCGCCACGGGGCTTCCCGGACGTCGAGTCGTCGCCGGGGATGCCGACGCAGATCGTGTCGGCAGCCATGCAGCCGCTGGCGAACTTCCAACGCCCGTTGACGGTGAAGCCGCGCTCGGTCGGGGTCGCCTGCCCGATCGGGAACAGCGCGCCGGCGAAGACCACATCGGGACCGTCGGCGTACAGCTCGGCCTGGCTCTCCAGCGGGAGCGAGCCAAGGTAGACCAGCTGGGAGCCGAAGCTCGCCACCCAGCCGGTCGAGCCGTCGACCGTCGAGATCCGCTCGATCGCCTTGAGGAAGTCGGCCGGAGGCATCGTCTCGCCGCCGAACTGCTCCGGCGTCGCGGCCCGGTAGAGACCGAGCTCCTTGAGCCGGCTCACGAACTCGGGGGAGACGTAACGCTGCTCGCGGAACTCGTCGCGGCGCTCGGCCAGCTCGGCGAGCACCTCGTCGAAGGTTGCGGCACTCGCCCGGCTCGCGACCTCGGGGTCATCGTGGGTCAGCGTCATCACGGCTCCTTGGGTCTTCGTCTTCTTCGTCGGTGGGGAGGCTGCGCCAGTCACGGTCGACGGAGCTCCTCGTCGAGCGGATGTGCTACGAACAGTGTTCGCGCTCACACCCGCCTGCTTCAAACAGTTGTTTTGGGCCAAGCGCATCGCCTACTGCGATGGGAGGTCGACCGTTGCATCCGCGTCCGCGCTTCACGCTCGCCCAGGTGCAGTACTTCGTCGCCGCAGCGGAAACGGGGAACATCTCGGCCGCCGCCGCCCGCCTGCACACATCCCAGTCAGGGATGTCGACGGCCATCCAGCGGCTGGAACGGGACCTCGGGTGCGATCTGTTCATCCGCAATCCCGCCCGGGGCATCACACTGACCCCGGGCGGCCACCAACTCCTACAGCGCGCCCGGGAACTGCTGCGTCAGGCCGCCGAGCTGCAGCAGGCAGGCGAGGACATGCAAGTCGGACTGGCCGGACCCCTGAGTGCCGGCTTCTTCGTCACGCTGGCGCCGTTCTACGTCCCCCAGGTCCTCCCTCGCCTCCGCGCCGCGCACCCAGGCATGACCGTCGAGGTCCTGGAGGGTGACGGTGCGACGCTGCAGGCGGCGCTGCGGTCGGGTGCCTGCGACATCGCTCTGACGTATGGGCTCGCCATCGGTGAGGACATGACCTTCGAGCCTGTCGCTCGTGTCCGGCCGTATGCGCTGGTCTCCGCACAGCACCCCGTGGCAGGTCGGAGATCCGCCATGCTGCGGGAACTCGTGGCAGCGCCGTTGGTCATGCTGGATCTCACGGAGACGAGCCAGTTCATGATGGGCATGCTGCAGCGCGTGGATGTCGAGCCCCCGGAGATCCTGCGCACCACCAACTTCGAGACCATGAGGGGCCTGGTTGCGGCCGGTAGCGGCTTCGCGATCCTCAACCAGCGACCCCGGTTCCCCGCGTCACGGGAGGGTGAGGTCCAGGCGGTTGCGATCACGGACGCCGAGGAGATCACGATCGGCCTGCTCAGCGTGGCGGGCGTCAGGCCGAATCGGCGCATGCAGGTGTTCACCGAGGAATGTCGCGCGGCTGCAGCCGCTCTGACGGCGCCTCGACCGGACAGCCCTCTGCCGGGCGACAGCGCAGCACCCTGATGGCACTCCGGGGATGGGCCCGGAGCCCAGGGGCGCCTCTCACCGCCATCGCAAGGCGCGACGACCGCCGGCAAGGAGCGCCGCGTTCCACGGTCGAGCCGGTGGAGCTGCGACGCCGACCCGGGGCAGGCGAGCACCCGCACGAGCCTTGCCATTGAACCGCGGTGGGTATGCGACCGGCACCGTGCTTGGTCGCCTGACGACGCCGCAAGACCGGGGACAGAAGCAGCCCTCGGGTGAGCCGCCCGCCCGGGGCGTCGAAGCCAGACGCCGAATTACGTCCGCGGGCCACCCAGGTGCCGGGTCCCGGTGGTCGTGGCGCGACCGCCAAGAGGCCGGTCGGATCGCATAATCCGATGCCGGCGACCCAAAAGACCTATTTGAAGTGGACGCCTGTGACGGCGAACACTCTCGGCACCACAAGCCCAAGGGCCCTTCGCGACGCGACCGCTGCGTCCGCCTTCCGACTGCACTGAACGAATTCCGTCGCGGTACCAGTCCTGCGGCCCTGGAGCCTCGCAGGCTGCAGGCCGCGGCAAAGCAATGCTCACCCAGCCAGTGGTTCGACGACCTCGGCCACCGTGTCCTCGCCTACAGTGCCCGCCGCCGCTTCTCGATCATCGAGTTAGAAGGAGCAACCGTGTCCCGCTTTCGTGTGATTCTGACCAGCTTGGCCGCGTCGTCCCTCGCCCTGACTGCCTGCACCGCCGGTGCCGGTGGCAGCAGCGGCGGTGGAGACGGCGGCGGCGGAGGCGGCGATGAGCCCATCACCCTCCGCTATGCCTTCTTCGCCCCTGAGGAGTCCTTCCCAGGGCAGCAGATGGTCAAGTGGGCTGAGGAACTGGAGCAGCGCACCGACGGCCAGGTGGAGGTGGAGCTCTTCCCCGGCGGGACGCTGCTCGGCGCGGGTGACATCTATGACGGGGTGAGCAGCGGCACCGTCGACGTCGGGCTGGACCTGCCTTCGTACGACGTCGGCCGATTCCCGGTGTCCTCGGTGATCTCCGTTCCCATCGGGATGGAGAACTCCCAGACGGCGAGTCGCGTCTTCCTCGATCTCCTCACCGAGCTGGAGCCGGAGGAGTTCGCCGACTACGAGATCATCACGGCCTTCACGACCGAGGCCGGCTACCTGCAGACCAAGGAACGGGTCGCGTCTCTCGACGACCTGGGGGGCAAGTCGATCCGAGTCCCGGGGTCGATGAACTCTCTCATCCAGGAGATGGGGGCCACACCGGTCGCGCTGCCCACCTCCGAGGTGAGTGAGGCGCTGGCCACCAACGTGGTCGAGGGCTACGTGACCTCGCGTGACCAGCTCGAGGACCTCGGCATGGCGGAGCACATCCGCTACATCACCGACTACCCGATGGGTATCGCCGCCGGGTTCGTGGCCGTGATGGACAAGGACCGGTTCGCCGAGCTGCCCGAGGACGTCCAGGAGGTCATCAGGGACCTCCGCCCGGAGATGTCGGAATGGACGGCGACCTACCACGACGAGGAGAACATCGAGTCCTCGCTGGCCTACGCCCTCGCAGAGGGCGTCGAGACCGTCGAGGTCACCGACCCGGAGGGATGGGAGAGCGCGATGGAGAGCGAAGCCGACCGCTGGGTCGCCGGCCACGCCGACGCAGGCTTCGACCCAGCCGCGGTCCTCGCGAAGATGCGTGAGCTGGCCGGGGAGACCGCCGAGTGAGCGTGTTGGACCCGTTCGTCCGGGGCAGCCGGGTACTCAACCGAGGCCTGGCTGCCCTGGCCGGGGTCGCACTGATGTGCTTGATGCTCGTCCTGATCGCGGCCATCGTGCTTCGAGCGTTCGGCTCCTCGCTGGAAGGTTCGGTGGAGCTGGTCTCGATGCTCGCCGTGCCCGTCTTCGGACTCGCTCTGGGCGCTGCTCAGACAGAAGGCGCCCACGTGTCCATCGACCTCATCTTCAAGTCCTGGCGCAAGGGCGTTCGGCGGGCCGTCGGCGCGGTCATCGCCCTTGCCTCGGCCGCACTGTTCGTGCAGATCGCCGTGAGTCTGGTCGTGTACACCCTCAACATGCGCAGCTCCGGGTCGATGACAGACGCCTTGGGCCTTCCCTTGTGGCCCACGGTGCTGACTGTGGTGGTGGGCGTCTTCGGCCTCATCGTGGCGCTGGTCGCCGACGCCGCGAAGGCATGGCTGTCCAGGACATCCGACGACCCCAGCATCAGCATCTTCTGAGTCGCGGCTTCGGACAGGAACTGAACATGAGCCCCACTCTGCTTGCCGTCGTCGGCATCGCGGTCATGCTCGCACTGATGATGGTGCGTGTCCCGATCGCCTTCGCCATGCTCGCTACCGGGATGATCGGCGTGATCCTGGTGATCGGCCCGGAGGCATCCCTGCAACTGGTCGCGGCCGACGTCTACCGCCAGTTCTCCTCCTACACCATGGCCGTGGTGCCGCTGTTCATCCTGATGGGCTTGGTGATCTTCCACGCTGGCATCAGCAGTCGGCTCTTCGCCACCGCCTACACATGGATCGGCCACCTGCCAGGTGGCGTCGCGGCGACCACCATCCTGGCCAGCGTCGGCTTTTCGGCGGTGTCCGGCTCAAACGCCGCCGCCACCGCCACGATGGGCTCGGTAGCACTACCCGAAATGAAGAGGTACGGGTACGACCCGGCCGTAGCGGGCGGCGCGGTCGCGATCGGTGGCACGCTCGGCGTGCTCATCCCGCCCTCGACAGCGCTGATCATCATCGCCGTCCAGTCCGAGCAGTCGATCAGCACCCTCTTCCAGGCTGCACTGTTGCCGGGCGTGCTGATCGGCCTGCTCCTGGTCGTCACCTCGGTCCTCATCTGCTGGCGCCGGCCTCAACTGGGCCCCCCCGGACCGAGGGCCGATCTCCGGACACGCCTTCGTTCGCTCGGCGGTGTCAGCGAGACCGTGATCCTGTTCGCAGTGGCACTCGGCGGAATGTTCGCGGGCTGGTTCACGCCGTCAGAGGCCGCGGCCGTCGGCGCCTTCGGCGCCATCGTGATCGGCATCGCCACTCGGTCCCTGTCGATCAAAGGCTTTCAGACCGCCGTGAGCCAGACGCTCCACACCTCCGCAATGGTCGTCCTGCTCATCGCCGGCGCCGTCGTCTTCGGCCGGTTCATGGCCGTGACCCGGCTACCGTTCGACCTGGCCGAGTGGGCGGCCGGGCTTGCCGTGCCCCGTGTCGTGGTACTCCTCATCGTGATCACGATCTATCTGGTCGGCGGGGCGCTGATGGACGCATTGGGCTTTCTGGTCATCAGCATCCCGATCTTCTTTCCGCTCATCACCGCGCTCGGCTACGACCTGGTGTGGTTCACCATCGTGGTCACCCTGATCACGACTTTGGGAGCGGTGACACCACCGGTGGGGGTGAACGTCTTCATCGTCTCGGGCCTCGACAAGAGCTTGAAGGTGCTCACCGTGTTCCGCGGAGTCGCGCCATACTTCGTCGTCTACGCCGTGGCTCTCGCGGTCTGCATCCTGGTCCCCGAGGTGATCACGTTCTCGGTCGACTAGATGGGATGACGTGAACCCGTAGCTCGGATCTGACGGACCCCCGTCCTCCGGGCTACCGCGGCCGCTGGAGCGCTGCGGCCGCCTCGCGACCCCAGCAGTGCCCGTCCCATCTAGATGTACTGACCGGAGACGTTGGTCGAGGACGTGTGACGACACGGTCTGATTGATCTTGTCCGGGGAGGACCTCCGGGCGTGGAGTGAGCTGTCGAAGGCACCCATTCCAGGAGCTTCGGAGGTCCTCCTGTCTCACGCTCCTGCCGCGCGGACCCACGCCACCGTCTGCGGCTCGCGCGCGGCGTGGTCGGAGGATGGCTGGTCGATCTCCTACGCCGAGGCGGTGCTCAACGTCGCCTGGCCCACGGCCAAACGCTAGGCCGACCGCTACCGCATCTAGGGGCCGGCGGGGATGGTCGATCGCAGGTCCCGCCGCACTCCAGTCCCCGGCAGACGCCGGCGCCGGTGGTGCGCCGGATCATGCATCTGGGGTGGAAGCAGCGGCTGGGCCCGGTGGCGATCGCCGACCGGGTCGGGGTCGCGCCCCCACTGCGTTCGCGCACACCCTGATCGACGACCACAGCCGGGCGGCCTACGCCGAGATCCACGACGACGAAGCCGCGGCCACCGCATCGGCGTGCTGCTCGTTGACGAGTTCGGGATCAGCGAGTCCTGCCTGACGAACTGGATGAAGGCCGCCGACGTTGAGGACGGCGTCAAGCCCGGGACGACGGCGGCGGAGAACGCCGACCTCCGTGAGGCCCGTAAGCGGTTCCGTCTGCTCGAGCAGGAGAACGAGGTCCTGCGCCGGGCGGCGGCGAATCTGTCGCAGGTTAACCTGCCGGGAAGATGATCTACCCGCTCGTCCGTGAGCTCGCCGCCGACGGAATCCCCGTCGCGGTGACGTGCGGGGTCCTCAAGATCGGCCGCCAGCCCTACTACCGGTGGCCGACCGCCCCGATCACCGCCAGCGAACTTGCCCAAGCTCACCGGGCCAACGCGCTGTTCGACGCCCACCGGGACGACCCGGACTTCGGCTACCGGCTGCTCGTCGACGAGGCCGCCGCCGGCGGGCAGTTTATGGCGACGCGCACCGCAAGGCGATCTGCTCGACCAACCGGTGGTGGAGCGTGTCCGGCAAGCCCCGCCGGGGCAAGGGCGGCAGGCCTGGGCCGCCGGTCCACGACGACCAGGTCAACCGGGTGTTCAGCGCCGAGGCGCCCAACGCCGTGTGGTTGACCGACATCACAGAACACCGCACCGCCGAGGGCGAGCTCTACCTGCGCGCGATCAAGGACGTGCACTCCAACCGGATCGTCGGCTACTCCATCGACTCCCGGATGAAGTCCCGGCTTGCGGTCACCGCGCTCGACACCGCCGTCGCCCGGCGCCATGCCGACGGCGCCGACGTGGCCGACGTGGCCGACGTGGCCGACGTGGCCGACTGCATCCTGCATTCGGACCGCGGCAGTTCCACAGCCGAAAATATGTTCACGCCCTGGACCGGCATCAGCTGTCCGGGTCGATTAGCCGAGTCGGTGCGGCCGGCGACAACGCGGCCATGGAGTTTTGCGCTGCTGCAGAAGAACGTGCTCGACCGCCGACCCTGGCGCAACCGTCAAGAGCTGCGGATCGCGATCGTCACCTGGATCGAGCAGACCTACCACCGCCGACGCCGCCAGGACGCTCTGGTCGACTGACGCCCATCGAGTACGAGATCATCGTTCCCACACTGGCCGCTCAGGCTGCCTGACCCAACCTGTCACCTGCTCGTGCGGCAGTCCCGCGAGCGGTGCACGCGCGCAAGGCCTACTTCACTCGCCTCGCTCTGCAGTCGGCCAAGGCCCGGCGGAAGACGTCCGGCGGCAGTCACGCCGCCAGCCGGCCGGAGAGGAAGTAGGAGCAGCAGACCGGCACCCGCATCAACACGGCCCGTACTTCGGCGAACGCAGTGACGACTGCCCGACGCAACGGGCCCGCCGCGCTCGGAGCCAGTCGTCAGGCTCCCGCGCGTGCCGACGTCCAACAGCGCAGGGCTCGTGCGGCAGCGAGTCCCCGACTACCTCGAGTCAAGGTCGCGATGGCGCGACGGGAGAGATTCTGGGCGATCTGGGGAGCGAAGATTCGCCCGACAACTCCCCTACTTACGCTCATCAGCGACCTGCGCTTTCGCCGCTGTGAACAGCGCTTTCGTGTGCCACATCCCGAAGATGCCGGCGAGCCGATGCGGGTGCAGCCCAGCCGCGCCCGCAGACCCGCCGGCGCGGACGACTGACCAGGGCGCACGCCGGCCCGGGACCGACGGGTCGGAGGGGCTCAGGACGTCGTGCGCGGCCTCCGCGGACCGACCCTAGGCTGCCGGGGTGAGCTCGCCCCCGTGGTGGCAACGCGGCGCCATCTACCAGGTCTACCCCCGGTCGTTCGCCGACGGGGACGGCGACGGCGTGGGTGACCTCCGCGGCCTGCGTGCACACCTCGACCACCTGGCCGACCTGCGCGTCACGGCGGTCTGGCTCTCCCCGGTCTTCACCTCCCCCATGCTCGACGCCGGCTACGACGTGGCCGACTTCTGCGACGTCGACCCGGTGTTCGGGACCCTCGAGGACCTCGACGGGCTGATCACCGACTGCCACGCACGGGGCATCCGCGTGGTCCTGGACTGGGTGCCCAACCACAGCTCCGACCAGCACCCCTGGTTCCTCGCCTCCCGGTCGAGCCGGGACGACCTCAGGCGCGACTGGTACGTCTGGCGCGACAGCGCACCCGACGGCGGCCCGCCCAACGACTGGCGTTCGGAGTTCGCCGCCGCCGGCCCGGCATGGAGCCACGACGAGCACACCGGCCAGTGGTACCTGCACTCCTACACGCCGCAGCAGCCGGACCTGAACTGGGACAACCCCGCGGTCGAGGCGGCGATGCACGACGTCGTCCGGTTCTGGCTGGACCGGGGCGTCGACGGACTGCGCATCGACGCGCTGCAGCGGCTGGGCAAGGACCCGCTGCTGCGCAGCAACGCCGGCTCCGACCGGCGCCACGACCAGGACTGGGAGCCGGTCGCGCACGAGCGGCTCCGCGGCATCCGGCGGGTGGTGGACGAGTACCCGGACCGGATGATCGTCGGCGAGGTGTACCTGCTGGACCAGCGGCGCGTCGTCGACTACCTCAGCGGTGACGACCAGCTGCACATGGCGCACAACTTCGTCTTCCTGCACCTGCCCTGGGACGCCGCCGCCTTCCGGCACGTCATCGCGGAGTTCGAGGCGCTGGCCGAGCCGGATGCCTGGCCGGCCTGGTTCCTCGGCAACCACGACCACTCCCGGATCGCCACGCGCTACGACGACGGCGGCTCCGGGCAGGCCCGGGCGCGGGCCGTCGCGCTGATGCTGACCGCGCTGCGCGGGACGCCGTTCCTCTACCAGGGGGACGAGCTCGGTCTGCCCGACGCCGAGATCCCGCCCGACCGGGTCGTCGACGTCGACGGCCGCGACCCCGGACGGGCACCGCTGCCCTGGCGGCCGCCGTCACTGGCCGGCCCGGGCGCCGGCTTCACGACCGGGGAGCCGTGGCTGCCGCTGGCCCGCGAGGCCGAGCAGCTGTGCGTCGAGAGCCAGGCCGCCGATCCCTGCTCGACCTTGTCCCTGGTCCGCCGGCTCGGCGGGCTGCGCGCCGAGTCCGCAGCCTTGCGGGCCGGCGACCAGCACCTGCTCGACGCCGGCCCCGACGTCCTGGCCTGGCTGCGCACCGGGCCCGGTGAACGGCTGCTCGCCGCCGTCAACTTCGCCACGGACCCCCGGCCGCTGCTCGTCCCCGGCATCCCGGGCGCGCGCTGCGCCGTCCTCGTGTCCACGGACCCGGGACGGACCGGGTCCCCGGTCCAGGGCGGCACCGGATCACCGGCCGAGTTGGTCCTGCACCCGGGCGAGGCCGTCGTCCTGGCGCTGGTGCCGGACGCCCCCACGACCTGACGCCGGCGGCCCCGCCCCGGCCGTGACCGAGCGCGACCCTCAGTCCAGGGCGGCCGCGCGCTCCTCGCGCAGCGCCTGGAAGACCCGCCGGCGCAGCACGTCCGCGTCCTTCTCCTCGACGTCGTGGAACTGCATGGACAGCAGCCACCGCGCCCCCTGCACCTGCTGGCGGACGACCGCACCGCGGACGTCGACGGTGTCGTCGCCGATCGTCAGGGTCATGTGGGCCCGCGTGCCTGGCTCCGGGGGCAGCCCCCACCCATCCACCAGGGCACGGAGCCCGGCCTCGCTGAGGTCGACCGTGGAGCCGACGAGCAGACCGTCGAGCCACGGCATGACCACCGGGACCTCGACGCGGGCGCGCACCGTGCGCCGGCGCTGGCTGCGCTCCGCCGGCCCGGTGGGGACGAGGTGCCACAGCGGCTCCTCGCCGACCTCGACGCTGGTGATCTTCGCGGGCAGGGAGCGCTCCTCGTACCCGCTGACCCAGTAGAGGGCGACCGGGTCCCCGGGCTTGATCGCCCGCTTCCACTCCGTCCCCTCGCCGAGGGGGCGGACGACGATGGTGTTCTCGTTGGAGACCTCCACCTGCGCCGTCGCCGTCAGGCCGCGCGCCACGAGCGTGACGTCGGCCTGGGTGCTCTCCTCGGGCCGGTCGTGCTGTGGGTCGGTCATGGGGTCCTCCACTGGGAACGGGACGTGCGGGCGTCGTTGCGCCCGGGCGGAAGCTAGCGCGGCGATCAGCGGAAACCGCACATCGCCGTGGCGTGTCCCGCCGAACGGCGGGCCGCCGGTCGCCCGACGACGCGGGACGGGCATCGGCAGCTCCGGCCCCCGGTAGGACCGGAACGGGCCGCCTCCCACCCGGAGGGGTGAGGGGCGGCCCGTCGGCGTGCGCCCGCCGGGTCAGCCGGCCAGCCGGTGCGCGGCGTCGCCGAGGTGGTGCGCCCGCAGGGCGCCCGGCTGCCCGATCTGCCGCGCGAGCTCGGCGGCGGTCACCGCGGCGCGGAGCGCGTCGGCGGACTCGGCGAGGCGGTCGGCGAGGAGCTGGTCCAGGTCGGCGTCGTGCAGGTCCTCCACGTCGCGCAGGAAGACGGCACCGGCCGGGACGGCGGTGCGGGCGGGCACGGGCGGGGCGACGAGCTGCTGCATGGTGGTCCTCCTGGATCGGTGGTGCGCCGGATCCGTCCGGCAGGTCCCACTGTCGGGGAGCACCCGCAGGGCGGTCCCGAGGGAAGCGCAGGAAAACCGCAAGACCGCACGGCCGTGCACCGCTGCCCACCGCCGTCCTCCGCCCGGACGGCGCCGCTCCCCCGGACGGGTGAGCACCGGCGTCCGGACGCCGCCGGGCGCTCCAGCGGGGGGTAGCGGTGGTCGATGCACCTGTCGACCACGGCGGAGGAGCACGGGTGAGGATCTGGTTGCTGGCGTACGGCGTGCTGTACGTCGTCGTCGAGATGGTCGGGCACCGGCTGGAGAGCATCGGCTGGCCCCGGATCACCGCCCTCGACATCGCGACCGCGGTCACCGACGCCTTCCTCACCGTCTCGATCACCCTCGCCGTCCTGCTGACCGGGCAGCTCCTGCTGCGCCGCTGGTCCCCGGCGGCGGTCGCCCGGCTGCGCCCGCCGGCGCCCCCGGCGTTCCTCGTGGACCGGCCGATCGGCGTCCGCTCGTGGCGCTCGGAGCCACTCGCCCTGCCGGCCGCCACGCCCGCGCGCGACCCGTACTCGGTCGGCGCCTACGGGCCCGCGTGGACCCGCCGGGAACGGCGCGTGGCGCCCGACTTCCCCGAGGGACCGGGCCGCCTGCTCTGACCGCCGGACCACCCGCAGAAGAGTCGCAGGTCACAGTTCTGCCGCACCGGTGTCCCGATCCGGTGATCGACGGCTAGGGTTGGCGCGTCGGGAAGGCCCTGCGCTATGGCAGGACCCCGATGCACCACCTCAGCTAGGAGCGAGCAATGCCCGAAGGAACTGTCAAGTGGTTCAACGCGGAGAAGGGGTTCGGCTTCGCCACCCCCGACGGCGGCGGCCCGGACGTTTTCGTCCACTACTCGGCCATCCAGTCCAGCGGGTACCGCTCGCTCGATGAAGGCCAGCGGATCGCGTTCGACATCGAGCAGGGCCAGAAGGGCCCGCAGGCTGCGAACGTCACCCCGCTCTGATCACCTGATCAACACCGCGCCCCCGTCCGGATCCCCGGGCGGGGGCGCTGTCGTTCGCGGGTACGTGCCGCGCGCGCTGTCGTTCGCGGGACGGGCCGGGCGTGTGTGCTGTCGTTCGCGGGTCGGGTCGGGTCGGGCCGGGCGTGTGCGCCGGCGCGGGATTTCCGAGCGTGGAACCGGGCGCCCGCGCACAGGCAGCGCGCCAGGGCGGCCACCGCTCACCGGGCGCGCGGCACGTACCCGCCGATCAGCGCCGACATCAGCAGCGCCCCGTCGTGCTCACCCACGGCAGCGGCCGCCTCCGCGAAGGCCCGCCAGCGCTGCCGCTCGACGTCGGTGGGCGCATTCGCCGCCCGGGCCGCCAGCTGCTCGAGGAGCCGCTCCCACTCCCCCTGCGGCGTCGGCCAGAGCCCGGCCAGCCGGCGGGCCTCCGCCGAGATCGCGGTGATGCGCACGATGTCGCCGGCGTGGTTGGTCAGCGGCTCGATGTACCCGGCCGAGGCCAGCGCCTTCGCCGCGGCGATCACCTCCGCCTTCGGCAGCCCGCTGCCCGGCACGACCGAGCCCAGCAGGTAGGGCGCGCCGCCGTGCTTCGGCTCGTCCACCAGCCGGGCGATCGCCCGGAGCACGGGCAGGTCGCGGGTGAACCAGACGTCGGGCAGCAGGCCGGCGGGCGGCTGGGGGGCGGCGGTCACCCCGCCAGTCTCCCCCGGGCCCCGGACGCGACCGCGCCCCGCCTCCCGGGAGGGAGACGGGGCGGCGGTCGGTCGTTCAGTCGCGGGCGCCGGTGAGGTGCGGGCGGGTGGCGAGGATGACGCCCAGGGCGACGTACCCGACCAGCAGGTGCGCGGCTCCCACGTACTGGGTGATCGCCGGCAGGAGGAAGGCGGTCGGCACGGTGACCGGCGCCCAGCTCTCGGCGACCATCGGCCAGAAGCGGGCGATGCCCTTCCAGCGGCCGGCGATCGCGATGCGGACACCCAGGACGGCCATGCCCAGCATGGACAGCGGCCAGAACAGGTCGATCACGAAGAAGAACCCGGTGTCGTAGAGCCCGGGCGTGAACGCCCACATCAGCGAGGACACGATGGCCACCGAGAGCAGGCCGTGCTCGACGTGCAGAAGGCGCCGGGCCAGGCGGCCGGTGCCGATCGCGCCGGTCCGCATCTGCACGGTCACCAGGAACATCAGGCCGACCTGGAAGGCCACGGCGGCCACGTTGACGACGGTCGCCTGCCAGGTGCCGGCGGGCGGCGTCGTGCCCAGGAAGGCGCAGGTGACCGCCCAGGAACCGGCGCCGGCGGCGACCGCGACCCCGGCCCGGCGGACCAGGCTGGTGGAGGCACCGGGCGCCGTGCCGCGTGCGGTCGCGACGTCGGTCCGGGCCGGTGCGGGGGTGGTGCTGAGCGACATCTCGTCTCCCGTGGTGTGGTGCGGTGCCCTGTGCACCGCCTGGGAGAACCGTCTCGGGGCGGCGTCCCGGGCACCCAGGGCCCGCCGCCCTCGATCGGGTCCCGAGAACTGTCCCGGGGAACTCGGGACGGCTGCCCCGTGACGTCCGGGACGCCGGCAGGCGAGGATGCGCGCGTGCAGACACAGGCGCCGGCGACCGGCCGGAGCGGTGCGCCGCGGTCGCAGGGCCCGCCACCGCTCCCACCTCGCCGGGTCCGGGCCGGCCGGCCCGCCGCCTGGGCCGTGCTCTCCCTGTCGCTGGCCGCCTGCGCGGCCGCCGCCGTCCTGGACGTGCTGACGCCGTCCGCGGCGCGGGCCGCCGTCGAGGTCGCCCCCGGCTCGGTGGCCGCGCTCGCCGGTGTCGCCGTCGCCGTACCCGGGGCGCTGCTGCTCCTCCGGGCGCCGGGCAACGCCGTCTCCTGGGTGCTCGCCGGTACGGGGCTGTTCTGGGCGGTCGACGGCCTCGCCGAGTCGTGGCTCGCGTACGGGGTCCAGTACGACCCGGCGCTGCCCGGGGCGAGCCTCGCCTTCTGGTTCCTGCAGCGACTGGGCGCCGCGCTGCTGCTCGGGCTGCCGCTGCTGCTGCTCCTCTACCCCGACGGGCGGCTGCCGGGCGGGCGGTGGCGACCCGTCGCGATCGCCAGCCTCGCGTCGACCGCCCTGCTGCCGGCACTCCTCCTGGTGGTCCCCGCGGAGGTCGCCTTCACCGCCGACGACGGTCACGTGCCCGCGGTCTACCGCTCCCTGGACCTGGACCTGACCAGCCTTCCGCTGCCCGGGTCGGTCGCCCTGCCGCTCCTGCGGATCGCCCTCCCCGTCGCCGTGCTCGGGATCGCGGTGCCCGCGGCCTCGGTGGTCCTCCGCTACCGCCGGACCACGAACGAGGACCGCCGCCGGATGCGCTGGCTGCTCTGGGCCGCCGTCGTGGACCTGCTGGTCATGCTCAGCACGCTGCTGCTGCCGGGCGAGCCGAGCGCGATGGCCCTGATGGTCGCCGTCGCGCTGACCGGGGGCGCCGTGGCGGTCGGCATCCTGCGACCGCGTGCGGTCGACATCGACCGACTGCTCGGCGGCACCGTCGTCTACGGCGTGCTCGGGATCGGCGTGGTCCTCCTCGACCTGGCCGTGCTGGCCGGCGCCGGCGCGCTGCTGGGCGACCGGTTCGGCGAGCGCGACGCCACGCTGCTGACGTTGCTGGTGGTCGCGGCCGCCTACGTCCCCCTCCGGGCTCCGTTGTGGCGCCTCGTCCGGCGCTGGGTGCTGGGCGAGCGCGACGACCCCTACCGGGTCGTCTCGCAGCTGGCGGCGCGGCTGGAGCGGTCGGAGGGCGTCGAGGCGCAGCTCGTGGCGATCGCGGCGGCGGTCGCGGAGGCCTTCCGGTCGCCCTACGTCGGCGTCGAGGTGGATCACGCGGGTGGCGAGCGGCTGGTGGCCGAGCACGGCCGGCGCCCGGCGGCGGTCCGGCCCCTGCCCATCGCCTACCGCGGCGAGGAGGTCGGCCGGCTGCTCCTGCCCGGGGACGGCGTCCGGGCGCACCTGGTCACCCGCGACGAGGGGCTGCTGGCCGATGTCGTCCGCCAGGCGGCGGCCGCGGCGCGGGCGAGCTCCCTCGCCGCCCAGCTGCAGACCAGCCGGGAGCAGCTGGTGGCCGCGCGCGAGGAGGAACGCCGCCGGCTGCGCCGCGACCTGCACGACGGCCTGGGTCCCAGCCTGGGCGCCGTGGTCCTCCGCATCGACACCGCCCGCAACCTGACCGCGGCGGGCCGCGCGGAGGACGCCGACCGGCTGCTGCGCACGGCCAGGGACGAAGTCGCCGGCGCCCTGGGCGACGTCCGCCGGCTGGTGCACGACCTGCGACCGCCGGCGCTGGACGACGTCGGCCTGGCCGGGGCGGTGCGCCAGCAGGCCGAGCGGCTGCTGGGCGCCGGCACGGCCACCGCGGTGGAGGCGGACCCGGCCGCCGACGACCTCCCTGCCGCGGTCGAGGTCGCCGCCTACCGGATCGCGTCGGAGGCGCTCGCCAACGTCGCCCGGCACGCCCGCGCCTCCACCTGCCGGGTGGAGCTGGTCCGCGGCGACGACCGGTCCCTGGTCCTGACCGTGACCGACGACGGCGTCGGCATCCCGAAGGGTGCCCCGGCCGGGGTGGGGCTGGTGTCGCTCCGCGAGCGCGCCGCCGAGCTCGGCGGCCGCTGCACGGTGTCGTGCCCGCCGGACGGCGGGACGGTGGTGCGGGCGGTCCTGCCCGCCGACGGAGGGACGACGACGTGACCGAGGTGGACGAACCGCTGCGGGTCGTGGTCGCCGACGACCACCCGGTCTACCGCGACGGGCTGGCCATGCTGCTCGACTCCGTCCCCGGCCTCACCGTGGTCGGCACCGCCGCCGACGGCGAGGCCGCGGTCGCCCTCGCGCTCGAGGAGCAGCCCGACGTCGTCGTCATGGACGTGCAGATGCCGGGGATCGACGGGATCGAGGCGACGCGGCGGGTGACCTCGGCCTCGCCGTCGGTGGGCGTCGTCGTCCTGACCATGAGCGAGGACGACGGGACCGTGTTCGCCGCCGTCCGTGCCGGGGCCCGGGGCTACCTGCTCAAGGGCGCCGATCAGGAGGAGGTGGTGCGCGCCATCACGACGGTGGCCAACGGCGGCGCCGTGTCGGTGCCGCGCTGGCGCGCCGGATCGCCGATTTCTTCGCCGGCGGGCCGGCCGGGCCGGAGACGGCGTTCCCGCAGCTCACCGCCCGGGAGCGCGAGGTCCTCGACCTGGTCGCCGCCGGCCGCTCCAACGCGCAGATCGCCGCCGCGCTCTACCTCTCCCCCAAGACGGTGCGCAACAACGTGTCGAACGTGCTGGCCAAGCTGCAGGTCACCGACCGGGCGCAGGCGATCGTGCGCGCCCGCGATGCCGGCCTGGGCCGCTGAGCACCGGGAATGGTGCCGCCTCGCGGCTCGTTCGACCTGGCATGACGACCTCCCCCCAGAAGCCCAAGGTCACGAAGACCGACGAGGAGTGGCGGGCGCAGCTGTCGCCGGAGGAGTACCAGGTGCTGCGCCAGGCCGGCACCGAACGCGCCTGGACCGGCGAGTACGTCGACACCAAGACCGTCGGCGTCTACGAGTGCCGCGCGTGCGGCGCCGAGCTGTTCCGCTCGGAGACCAAGTTCGACTCGCACTGCGGCTGGCCGTCGTTCTACGAGGCCTCGGCGGAGGACAACGTGATCCTCCGCGAGGACCGCGGCTTCGGCATGGTCCGCACCGAGGTGCTGTGCGCGACCTGCCACAGCCACCTGGGCCACCTGTTCGACGACGCGCCGCAGACGCCGACCGGCGACCGCTACTGCATCAACAGCGTCAGCGTGCGGCTGCAGCCGGCCGAAGCCTGACCTGTCGAGCCGAGTGGGCCCCGGAGGGGTCCGCGCAGGCGCGACGCAGCGGCTCCACGGCGGCCGGGGACGGCTCCTGGCCGCGGTGGAGGCCGGTAGGCCGACCGGGTGCTGAGCCATCGCACATCCCCCGTCGGGACCCTCCGGGCCCGCGACGGGGGATGTCGTGCACCTACGCCAGGTCGGCCACCAGCTCGGCGACCGGCTTCCGGACGCCGGTGTAGAACGGCACCTCCTCGCGCACGTGCCGCCGGGCGCGGCTGGCCCGCAGGTCGCGCATGAGGTCGACGATGCGGTGCAGCTCGTCGGCCTCGAAGGCGAGCATCCACTCGTAGTCGCCCAGGGCGAAAGCGGCGACGGTGTTCGCCCGCACGTCGGGGTACGGCCGGGCCTGCATCCCGTGCTCCTTGAGCATGTCCCGCCGCTCCTCGTCGGCCAGCAGGTACCACTCGTAGGACCGCACGAACGGGTAGACGCAGACGTAGCGCCGCGGCTCCTCCTCGGCCAGGAACGCCGGGATGTGGCTGCGGTTGAACTCCGCCGGGCGGTGCAGCGCCAGCTGCGACCACACCGGCTCCAGGTGCCGGCCCAGGGTGGTGCGGCGCAGCCGGGTGTAGGCCTCCTGCAGCGCCTCGGCGGTGGCGGCGTGCCACCACACCATGAGGTCGGCGTCGGCCCGGAAACCGGCGACGTCGTAGGTGCCGCGGACGACGACGTCCTTGCCGGCGAGCTCGGCGAACAGCTCGGTCACCTCGGCGGCGACGTGGTGCCGCCGCTCGTCCTCCAGCGGGCGGGTCAGGCGGAACACCGACCACATCGTGTAGCGGATCGTGGCGTTGAGCTCGTTGGCCCGCTTGCCGATGCTGCGTTCCTCGACCTGGTCGCTCATGCCGCCCATTGTCGCGCGCGCGGCGGCGCCGCAGGCCGCGAGGGTCTGTGATCTACCGCGGGACGGCGACCAGCGGCGGCCGCGACCGGCCGGGCAGGCAGGCCGCGGCGGCGAGGCCGAGCGCGACGGCGTCCTCGAGCAGGGCGGCCTGCAGATCGGGCAAGCGCGACGCCGCCCAGCGGCGCCACCGCAGGCCGCCGACGCTGCCGGCGAGACCGCCGGCCACCGCCGCCACGAGGGGCAGCGCGCCGTTGACGCGCTCGCGCGCGGCCAGCGACGTCCCGCCGACCGCCGCCGCGACCAGCCGCCCGCCCAGCGCGCCGGGCTGCGTGCGGTCGGGGATGGCCGGCTGCTTGTCGGCCACCAGCTCCCCCGCCAGCGACGCCAGCGCGATCACCCGGGCGGGCCGCGACCGGTGCCCAGGGGCACCCGGCCGGGCGGGCGCGGTCAGCGCCGGCCCGGCGAAGCCGAGCGAGCTCCGGCCCCCCGTCGCCACGCCGAGCAGCAGCGCCCTGGCCGTCAGGCCCGCCGGCGCCGGCCGCACCGGGGCGGCCCGCTCGGCGTCGGTGGGCACGCTCTCCAGCACCGTCTGCACCGCGGCCCCGTACGCCAGGTGCGGGAGGACGTCGGCGAGCCACTCCTCCCGGCCCCAGGTGCGCGGGTCCTCGACCCCGAGCGCGGCGACCGCGCCGTCGGTGAGGGCCATCGACGTGCCGCCGGCGACGAGCGCACCGAGGGGCGCGGGGAAGCGCACCCCCGCCGCGCGCAGGGCGCTGGCCAGCACGCCGCTCGCCAGCCCGTTGCCGATCCCGGTGAGCGCACCCAGGGCGCTGCGCCGGTTGCGGCGGACCTTCCCGCGGCCGGGGATGTCGCGGTCGAGTGCGGCCGCGGCGGCGTCGACGGTGCGCTCCGGCACGGAGCTGGACGGCCGACCGCGGAGGGCCATGTCGAGGGAGGTGGCGGCATCCAAGACGACGGTGCCCAGGGCGCCGGCCGCCAGGCCGCGGAGGAAGGTGCTGGTCATCCCCCGACCCTGTGGGGCGGCGGTGCCCCTGGCAACCCGGGGGTCAGCGGGTGGCCCGCTTCCCGGAGAAGGCGGCGCGGCGCGGCGACGGCACGCGGTGCGCCTCGCGGCAGTCGGCGCAGGCGGCCATCCAGACGTGGTGGCGCAGGCAGCGGGAGGTGGTGGGCTTCTGGTCGTGGGGGTGGAGGTGGGTCGTGCTCACCCCGGTCCCAACGCCACGACCCCACCGGCGATGCCCCGCACGGCCCGTGGCCCGCGCCACCGTTCAGGCCAGCGCGTCGACCGCCCGGTGGGCGTCGCGGATGCACGCCGGCAGACCCACCCCGGCGAAGGCCGCTCCCGCGATGCCGAGCCCCGGCACCCCCGCGACGGCGGCGCGCACGGCGTCCACCCGCGCCTGGTGCCCCACGAGGTACTGCGGCAGGCCACCGCCCCAGCGGACGACGGCGGTCTCCAGCGGCTCGGGGCGCGACAGCCCCAGCAGGTCGGCGACGTCGGCGACCACCGCGGCGGCCAGGTCCTCGTCGGTGCGCTGCAGCTCGGACTCGTCGCGGAACCGGCCCACCGACGAGCGCACGAGCAGGGCGTCCCCGCCCAGGTGCGGCCACTTGCTCGAGGAGACGGTCACGCCCTTCACCAGCCGCCCGGTCACCGGGGGCACCAGCAACCCGCTGCCGGCGTCGACCTGCTGGGCGGGGAACGCCATGGCGATCACGGCCATCGAGGCGTACGGGATGCCCTGCAGCGGCTGCACGGCGCCGGGTGCGACACCGGCCAGCAGCCGGGCGGCCTTGCCGGCGGGGACGGTGACCAGGACGGCGTCGGCGGTCAGCACCTCCGGCGTCCCCACCGGGCCCACCGAGACCTCGAGACCCGCGGCGGTCCGCCGGATGCCGTGGGCCGGGGTGCGCAGCCGGACCTCGGCACGCGACGCGGCGACCAGCGCCGCGGGCAGCGCGCCGATGCCCTCGTCGACGGTCGCGAACACCGGGCCGTCGACGTCGCCGCGGCTGCGGCTGCCGGCGTCCCGGGCGGCCGCGGCGGCGGCGAGCACCGAGGTGGAGCCGGGCAGGTGGGCGAAGAGGGCCGGCATCGTCGCCTGCAGGGAGAGCTCGTCGGCCCGGCCGGCGTAGACGCCGCCCAGCAGCGGCTCGACCAGCCGGTCGACCACCTCGTCGCCGAGCCGCTCGCGCAGCAGCGCGCCGACGGCGACGTCGCCGTCCACCGCCGGCGGGGGCAGTGCTGCCTCGGCCCGGACGCGGGCGACGCCCGCGGGCGAGAGGATCCCGTCGAGGCCGTCCGGCGAGGCCGGCACCCCGAGCACGGTGCCGGCCGGGAGCGGGAACCGGCCCTCGGGCAGCACGACGGCGGCCTGGGTGGTCGCCGGCGCGACCAGCCGGTCACCCCAGCCGAGGGCCTCGACCAGCCCGACGGCCTC
Organism: Blastococcus carthaginiensis; assembly: GCF_030731085.1. NCBI lineage: Bacteria > Bacillati > Actinomycetota > Actinomycetes > Geodermatophilales > Geodermatophilaceae > Blastococcus > Blastococcus carthaginiensis. Next base: position 196,324 of record NZ_JASNFN010000005.1, read on the forward strand.
CGGGACGCGGGCGAGCACCGCCTCGGGCCCGGTGTCGTACCAGTGGCCGGCCAGCTCGATGCGGTGCAGCTTCCCGCCGACGCGGTCGCCGGCCTCCAGCACGACGATCTCGTCGTCCGGGCGCCGGCGGCGCCACTCGAAGGCGGCGGCCAGGCCGGTGATGCCGGCACCGACCACGACCAGGCGGGAGGGAGTCACCGGGCCGTGAGCTCGTGGACCAGCTCGACGACGTGGGTCAGCACGTCCGGATCGGTCTCGGGCAGCACGCCGTGGCCGAGGTTGAAGATGTGCCCGCGGGCACCCTTCGCCTGTTCGACGACGCGGCGCACCTCCCGGTCGACGGTCGCCCGGTCGGCCAGCAGGACGGCGGGGTCGAGGTTGCCCTGCAGCGACCGCCCCGGGCCCACGCGCCGCACGGCCTCGTCGAGCGGCACCCGCCAGTCCACCCCGACGACGTCGGCGCCGGCGTCCCCGATGAGCGGCAGCAGCTCGCCGGTGCCCACGCCGAAGTGGATGCGGGGGACGTCCCTCTCCCCCAGCCCGTCGAAGACCGCCCGCGAGTGGGGCAGCACCCGCTCGGCGTAGTCGGCCGCCGAGAGCACGCCGGCCCACGAGTCGAACAGCTGGACCGCCGAGGCGCCGGCGTCGATCTGGGCGCGCAGGAAGGTCGACGACGACACCGAGAGCTTCTGCAGCAGCCGCGACCAGGCCTCCGGCTCGGCGTACATGAACGCCTTGGTGCGGGCGTGCTCCTTGGAGGGCCCGCCCTCGATGAGGTAGGTGGCGAGGGTGAACGGTGCCCCGGCGAAGCCGATGAGCGGGGTGGGCCCGAGCTCGGCGACCAGCGCGCGCACCGCCGTCTGCAGGAACCCGAGCCGGTCGGGCTCGAGGTCGGGGAGGGCGTCGACGTGGGCGACGGTCCGCACGGGGCTCGCGACGACCGGGCCGACGCCCGGCTTGATCTCGATGTCCACACCGGCCACCACGAGCGGCAGGACGATGTCGGAGAAGAAGATCGCCGCGTCCACGCCGTGCCGGCGGACCGGCTGCAGGGTGATCTCGGTGATCAGGTCGGGGTCCTGGCAGGCGTCGAGCATCCTGGTGCCGGCGCGCAGGGCCCGGTACTCGGGGAGCGAGCGGCCGGCCTGGCGCATGAACCAGACCGGGGTGCGGCTCACCGGGAGGCCACGGGCGGCACGGACGAGATCGGGATCGGCCGGGGACGCCGAGGCGGGAGCGGGACTCACGACCGCCGATCCTCCCAGACCGCCGGGGAGCGCCGTGCCGCCGAGTCCGCACGCCCGTGCGGCGCGTCGGCGCCGCCGTGCCGCGTCCCGGCCTACTCTGCGGACGTGGAGCCGCGCAACCTGGCCGATGCCGGGGACCGGGACCGGGACGACGACGTCCCGGCCGCCTTCCGCGATGCCCTGGAGTCGCTGGCCACGGTGCGAGTGCGCCCGGAGATCGAGCTCGGCCGCATCCCCGCACCGCAGCGCCTGGCGCCCCATGCGTTCGCGCTCGGCGCCCGGGTGGCCGATCCCGAGGCCGAGGCCGAGGACGACGCCGAGATCGCCAGCGCGCGGTTCATCGTGCTGTTCGACCCGGAGGGCCACGAGGCCTGGCACGGAACCACGCGCTGCGTCGGCTACCTCTCCGCCGCGACCGACGAGCAGCTGGTCGACGACGCCATGTTCTCCGAGGTCGCCTGGAGCTGGCTGACCGACGCCCTCGGCGACTCCGGCGCCACGCACCACACGGTCGGCGGCACGGTCACCCGCACGGCGTCGACGCGCTTCGGCGAGCTGGCCGGCCCCGAGCACTCGGTCGACGTCGAGATCCGCGCCTCCTGGACCGCCGGGGACAGCGACCTCGCCCGGCACCTGGCGGCCTGGCTGGAGGTGCTGGGCAACGCCGCGGGGCTCCCGCCGCCCGGTGTCCGGCTCCTGGGTCCCTCCGACCGGGTCGGCAGCGAGACTCTCTAACATCGGTGCGGCACAGCGGCACCGAGCCCGTTGAGCCGGTGCTCCTCCTCGGATCGGCGCGGTCGTCGCCCTCCCGGCCCGGGCGCCGGTGGACCGAAGGACGAGGACCGGCAAGAAGGTGGACGGCAACTGAGCACCGACCCCACTCCCCGGCCACCGCAGGACCCGGCGGCCGCCGAGACCCCCGAGGCGACCCCGCTGCTGGCCCCCCGCGACGGCCTGCCGCCGGTCATCGAGACCTCCACGCAGCTGGTCGGGTACGCCGAGGCGCTGCACGCGGGCACCGGCCCGGTCGCCGTCGACGCCGAGCGGGCCTCGGGCTACCGGTACGGCCAGCGCGCCTACCTGGTGCAGCTGCGGCGCGCCGGCTCCGGCACCGGCCTGCTCGACCCGATCCCGCTGCCGGACCTCTCGGTGCTCCAGGCCGCGATCGCCGACGCCGAGTGGGTGCTGCACGCGGCCAACCAGGACCTGCCCTGCCTGGCCGAGATCGGGCTGACCCCCGCGCGCATCTTCGACACCGAGCTCGCCGCCCGCCTGGCCGGGCTGCCGCGGGTGGGGCTGGGCGCCGTCGTCGAGTCGCTGCTGGGCTTCTCGCTGCAGAAGGGGCACTCCGCCGCCGACTGGAGCACCCGCCCGCTGCCGGAGGAGTGGCTGGTCTACGCCGCGCTCGACGTCGAGGTGCTGGTCGACCTCCGCGACGCGCTGGCCGCCATCCTCGAGGAGCAGGGGAAGACCGAGTGGGCGCGGCAGGAGTTCGAGGCCACCCTCGCCGCCGGCCCGCCCGCCCCGCGGCAGGACCCGTGGCGGCGCACGTCCGGGGTGCACGGGCTGCGCAGCCGCCGCCAACTCGGCATGCTGCGGGCCATCTGGGAGGCGCGCGACGAGCTGGCCCGCAAGCGGGACGTCGCGCCCGGCCGGGTGCTGCCCGACTCGGCGATGGTCGCCGCCGTCCAGGCCGATCCGAAGAACGAGGGTGCCCTGCTCGAGCTGCCGGTGTTCCGCGGCCGGGCCAACCGCCGGCTGGTGGCGCACTGGTACAACGCCCTGGCGCGTGGCAAGGCACTGCCCGAGGACGAGCTGCCGCTGCACAGCAGGCCCGGCGACGGTCCACCGCCGGTGAACCGGTGGGCCGACCGCGACCCCGCGGCCGCCACCCGGCTGCAGGTGGTGCGGGCCGGGCTGGCCGAGCTGTCGGAGAAGCACTCCGTGCCGGTGGAGAACATCCTCTCCCCCGACCTGGTGCGGCGGATCATGTGGAGCCCGCCGGAGCCGCGCGAGCCGGCCGCCGTGGCCGAGGCGCTGCGGGCCGGTGGCGCCCGCGGGTGGCAGGTCGAGCTGACCCGCGACCTGCTCGCCGACGCCGTCACCCGCGCCTGACCCCCTCTGGGCATAGGAAGCTTTACCTGCGGATCGGCGCCCTCAGCCGCAGGTAAAGCTTCCTATGCCTTCGCCGGGGCCGGGGCGGAGCCGGGGCGAGAGCCTGCGCCGGGGCCCGGGCCACGGCGCACGGACGACGACGCCGGCGCCGTCCGCGGGATGCGGACGACGCCGGCGTCGGCGTGGTCACCTGCCGCCCGCCGGCGCTGAGCACGGCGGGCGGCAGGGGTCATCGCCGGGCGGTGGCGGCCCGTCGGCGGGCGAGCGCGTCGACGCTCGCGGCGAGCAGCAGCACCCCGCCGGTGATGATGAAGTTCAGGTACGCCGCGACCCCGAGCAGCCCCAGCCCGTTGGCGATGATCGCGATGACCAGCCCACCCAGGACGGCGTCCCGGGCCCGGCCGCGGCCACCGAAGAGGCTGGTGCCACCGATGACGGCGGCGCCCACCGCGTAGAGCAGCGTGTTGCCCGCACCGGCGTCCGGCGTCACCGAGCTCAGCCGCGAGGTGGCCAGGATGCCGCTGATCGCCGCCAGGCTGGACGAGATCACGAAGGCCAGCACCCGGATGCGGGTCACGTTGATGCCGGCCCGGCGCGCGGCCTCGGCGTTGCCGCCGACGGCGTAGACGTGCCGGCCGAAGCTGGTCCGCGACAGCACGAACGTCAGGACGAGCAGCAGGAACACGACCAGCGGGACCGCGTACGGGATGCCGGCCAGGTCGATCGCGGCGGCCAGCGCCCGGTCGACGCTGAGGATGGCCGTCACCGTGAACACGACGGCGGCGATCACCACGATGCGCAGCACGACCAGTGCCAGCGGCTGGTGCGCCAGCCCGCGGGAGCGCTGCGAGCGCCACCGCCAGAACTCCACCCCGGCGTAGGCGACGACGACCAGCACGGCCAGGATCCAGCCGAGGGTGACCGGCAGGTTCTCGTTGGCCAGCGCCCGGATGACCGGCTCGCGCACGGGCACGGTGCCGCCCTGCCCGATCAGCCGCAGGGTGACGCCCTGGAAGCCGAGGAACAGCGCGAGGGTCACCACGAAGGACGGGATGCCGACGATGCCGACCAGGCTGCCGGTGAAGACGCCGATGACGGCGCCGGCCGCGATCGCGCCCAGGACGGCGATCGGCCAGGCCACCCCCGCCTGCACCAGCAGCTGGGCCAGCACCGCCGAGCAGACGCCGCTGACCACACCGGCGGAGAGATCGATCTCGCCCAGCAGCAGGACGAAGACCAGCCCCATCGCCAGCACGATGATCGGCGTCGCCTGGACCAGGAGGTTGGAGAGGTTCAGCGGCGTCAGGAAGGTGCCCGGGCGCAGCACCGTGAAGAGGATGCCCAGCACGACGATGCCGAGGACGGCGGGCAGCGCACCGAGGTCGCCGGCCCGGAGCTTGTTCAGGTACCCGCGGACGGCGCCGCCCACGGTGTTGTCCTGCCGGTCGCCCTCGAAGCCCGCGGCCGGCTTGTGCGGCCCGCTCGCCTCGGCGGCGGTCAGGGTGTTGCTCGACATGGGGGTCCTCTCAGTCCTCGAGCGCGTCCGGCGCGAGCCCCAGCTCGCCGGAGCGGCCGGAGGTGATCAGCTCGATGACCTGGGTGCGGTCGACGTCGGAGATGGCGACGTCGGCGGCGACGCGGCCCAGGTACAGCGCGGCGACGCGGTCGGCGACCTCGAAGACGTCGACCATGTTGTGGGTGATGAAGACGACGGCGTGACCGGTGTCTGCCAGCCGGCGGACGAGATCGAGCACCTGCCGGGTCTGGGCGACGCCGAGCGCGGCGGTCGGCTCGTCGAGGATGACGAGCTTGGACTCCCAGAGGACGGCCTTGGCGATCGCCACGGTCTGCCGCTGGCCACCGGACAGGCTGGACACCAGCTGGCGCACCGACTTCAGCGTGCGCACCGAGAGCTTGGTGAGGGTGTCCCGCGCGGCCTCCTCCATCGAGGCCTCGTCGAGGACCACGCCGCGCGTGCGCTCGCGGCCCAGGAACATGTTCTGGACGACGTCGAGGTTGTCGGCGAGCGCGAGGTCCTGGTAGACGACCTCGATGCCGAGGCGGGCGGCGTCGCGCGGGCCGTTCAGCTGCACCGGCTCGCCCTCGAACTCGACGGTCCCCGAGTCGACCGGGTGGATACCGGCGATGGCCTTGATCAGCGTGCTCTTGCCCGCGCCGTTGTCACCGACGAGCGCGGTGACCGTGCCGGGGTAGACGTCGAGGTGGACGTCGTGCAGGACCTGGACGGCCCCGAAGCTCTTGTTGACCCCCCGCAGGCTGAGCGTGGGCCGCTCGAGGGTCGAGGTGGGAGGGGTCTGTTCGGGTGCGGACACCGCTGCGTCCTTCCAGCAGGGAACGGTCCGGAGACCGTGGGCGGGACGATAGGGCGCCTGCCGCCCCGGGGCGAACCGGGGTCGGCAGGGCGGGAGCACGCGGCCGGGGCACCCGCGGAACGGGTACCCCGACCGGATGGCTCAGGAGATTCCCAGCTCCGTGCAGGCAGCGGCGAACTCACCGGTGCAGACATCCTCGGCGGACTGGTAGCCGTCGTCGATGACCTGCTTCACGTTCTCCCGGAAGATCGACACCGGCTCGAGCAGCACCGAGGGGACCTCGCGGTCGCCCTCGGGGTCCTCGACCGAGCCGGCGACGGTCGGCTCCTGGCCCCGGACCAGTTCGACGGCCAGGTCGGCCAGGGCCTGCGCCTCCTCGGCGATCGGCTTGTAGACGGTCATGCACTGCTCGCCCGCGAGGATGTTCTGCAGCCCCTCGACCGTGGCGTCCTGACCGGTCACCGGCACCTGCCCCGCCACGTTGTTGCGGGCCAGGATCGAGACCACGGCGTTGGCCAGGCCGTCGTTGGCGGCCAGCACGCCCTGGATGTCACCGCCGGCCTGGGTGTACATCTGCTCGAAGATCGTGGCGGCCTGCTGGTTGTCCCACTCCGGCACGGCCTGCTCGGCGACCTGGGTGTACTGGTCCATCTCGTCGAGGACCTCGTGCGCACCCTGCGAGAACAGCGTGGCGTTGTTGTCGTCGGGCGAGCCGTTGAGGAAGGCGATGTTCGCCGGCTCGTCGCCGAGGCACTGGGCCAGGCCCTCGCCCTGGAGGCGGCCGACCTCGGTGTTGTCGAACGAGACGTAGTAGTCGCTCTCGCCGCCGAGGGTGAGCCGGTCGTAGTCGATCGTCTGCACGCCCTGGCTCTCGGCCTGGCGCTGGATCGCGGCACCCGAGGCCGAGTCGAGGTTCGTGATCGCCAGGACGGTGACGCCCTCGGTGATCATCTGCTCGGCGATCGTGTTCATCCGCTGGGCGTCGCCCTGCGCGTTCTGGATGTCGTACTCGACACCGGCCTCCTCGAAGGCGGCCTCGAGCAGCGGGCGGTCGGCCGACTCCCAGCGGGCCGAGGAGGCGGTGTCGGGGAGGATCACGCCGACCTTGCCCGCGGCGGCCTCGCCGCCGCCGCCGCCGTTGCCACCGCTGCTGTCGTCGCCACCACACGCGGCCAGCCCGAAGACCAGGGCCGCAGCGATCGCCGTCGTCACCGTGCGCCGTCGCGCCATGAGAGGGACCTCTATTTCGTTGGGGTTACAGAGAAATTCCGGCGGGTCATCTTGCGCGCCGCGTCCCTGTGACCGCAAGCACACCCCTTCACCGTTGCCGGACCGTGATCCGGGACCCCCCTCGTCCGGGGGCCGTGCCGCGCTTGGCCGGTGGGTTACCGACGGGTAACTTGTAGCCCGCCGCGCCCTCCCGGGCCGGCTACGAGACCTGCGGAGGTTCTGTGTCTTCTCCTGAGCGGCGGCCACGCTCGCTGCGTGAGGTCGTCTTCGTCGACGGCGTGCGCACCCCCTTCGGCAAGGCGGGACCTGCGGGCATCTACGCCGAGACGCGCGCCGACGACCTCGTCGTCCGCGTCATCCGCGAGCTGCTGCGCCGCAACCCGGCGCTGCCCGCCGACCGCGTCGACGAGGTGGCCATCGCTGCCACGACGCAGATCGGCGACCAGGGCCTGACCCTCGGCCGGACCGCCGCCCTGCTGGCCGGCCTGCCCACGTCGGTGCCGGGCTACTCGATCGACCGCATGTGCGCCGGCGCCATGACCGCGGTGACCACCACCGCCAGCGGCATCGCCTTCGGGGCCTACGATGTCGCCATCGCCGGCGGGGTCGAGCACATGGGCCGCCACCCGATGGGCGAGGGGGTGGACCCCAACCCGCGCATCGTCAGCGAGAAGCTGGTCGACCCCTCGGCGCTGGTCATGGGCTCGACCGCGGAGAACCTGCACGACCGGTTCCCCCACCTGACGAAGGAGCGCGCCGACGCCTTCGCGCTGGCCAGCCAGCAGAAGTTCGCGAAGGCCCTGGCCAACGGCAAGATCGGCCCGGAGCTGGTCCCGGTCGCCACCCGCTCGGCCGAGCACGGCTGGGGCGTGGCGACCGTCGACGAGCCGCCGCGCCCGCAGACGACCCTCGAGGGCCTGGGCACGCTGAAGACGCCGTTCCGCCCGCACGGCCACGTGACCGCCGGCAACGCGGCGGGGCTCAACGACGGCGCCACCGGCTGCCTGCTGGCCGCCGAGGACGTCGCGCTCGAGCTGGGGCTGGACGTCGGCATGCGCCTGGTCGGCTACGGCTTCGTGGGCGTCGAGCCCGAGGTCATGGGCGTCGGCCCGGTGCCCTCCACCGAGCGCGCCCTGGCCCGCACCGGCCTGACCATCGATGACATCGGCCTCTTCGAGCTGAACGAGGCCTTCGCCGTCCAGGTGCTGGCGTTCCTCGACCACTTCGGCATCGCCGACGACGACGAACGCGTCAACCCGTGGGGCGGCGCGATCGCCGTCGGCCACCCGCTGGCCTCCTCGGGCGTGCGCCTGATGACCCAGCTGTCCCGCCAGTTCGCCGAGCGCCCCGACGTCCGGTACGGCCTCACCGCCATGTGCGTGGGCCTCGGCATGGGCGCCACCGTGATCTGGGAGAACCCGAACTGGGAGGGGTTCCAGAAGTGACGAACGCCGTCTTCGAGAACGAGGTCGTGACCGCCGCCAAGGTGCGGTTCCTGACCTACCCGGGCCTGGTCGGCGAGATCGCGCTGATCACGCTCGACAACGGGCACGACCACACCCGCCCCTCCACCTTCGGCCCCGGCGGCCTGGCGTCCCTGGACGCCGCGCTGGACGAGGTCGCGGCGCGCACGCCGGCGCCGGCGGCCATCGCCGTCACCGGCAAGCCGTTCATCTTCGCCGTGGGCGCCGACCTCTCCGGCGTCCCCTCGGTGACCGACGCCGCGACGGCGCGGGAGATCGCCGAGACCGGCCACCGGGTGTTCCGGCGGCTCAAGGACTCCGCGATCCCGACCTTCGCGTTCGTCAACGGCGTGGCGCTGGGCGGCGGCCTGGAGTTGGCGCTGCACTGCCACTACCGCACGATCAGCGGTGGCGCGGCGGTCGGCTTCCCCGAGGCGTTCCTGGGTCTGGTGCCGGGCTGGGGCGGCACGCAGCTGCTGCCGAACCTGATCGGCATCGACCCGGCCGTCACGGTGATCGTCGAGAACGCCCTGGCGCAGAACAAGATGACGCCCGCCCCGAAGGCCGCGACGCTCGGCATCGCCGACGCACTGTTCGAACCGGCCGACTTCCTGGAGCGCTCGCTGGAGTGGGCCGTGGGCGTGCTCGACGGGTCGGTGACCGTGGACCGCCCGAAGGTCGTCCGGTCGGCCTGGGACGGCGCCATCGAGCGGGCCCGCGCGGTCGTCGCCGGCCGCACCCGGAACGCCTCCCCCGGCGCCGTGCGGTCGGTCGACCTGCTCGACCTGGCGCGCAACGGTGTCGACGGCGAGGCGTTCACCGCCGGGACCGCCGCGGAGGACGACGCCCTCACCGAGTTGCTGATGAGCGACCCGCTGCGGGCCTCGCTCTACTCGTTCGACCTGGTGAACAAGCGGGCCAAGCGGCCGGCCGGCGCGCCCGACAAGGCGCTGGCCCGGAAGGTCACCAAGGTCGGCGTCGTGGGCGCCGGGCTCATGGCCAGCCAGCTGGCGATGCTGTTCGTGCGCCAGCTCAAGGTGCCGGTGGTGCTCACCGACATCGACCAGGCGCGAGTGGACAAGGGCGTGGCCTACGTGCACGGCGAGCTGGACAAGCTGGCCCAGCGCGGCCGGCTGTCGGCCGACACGCTCAACCAGCTCAAGGGCCTGGTCACCGGCTCGCTGTCCAAGGACGTCTTCGCCGACGCCGACCTCGTCATCGAGGCCGTGTTCGAGGAGATGTCGGTCAAGCAGCAGGTGTTCCGGGAAGTCGAGGCGGTGGTGTCCGAGATGTGCGTGCTGGCGACCAACACCTCGGCGCTGTCGGTGACCGAGATGGCCGCCAAGCTGGAGCACCCCGAGCGCGTGGTCGGGCTGCACTTCTTCAACCCGGTCGCCGTCCTCCCGCTGCTGGAGGTCGTGCGCGCCGAGAAGACCGACGACGCGACGCTGGCCACCGCCTTCGCCGTCGGGAAGTCGCTGAAGAAGTCCTGCGTGCTGGTGGCGGACGCCCCGGCGTTCGTGGTCAACCGGCTGCTCACCCGCTTCCTCGGCGAGGTCACCTCGGCCGTCGAGCAGGGCACGCCGGTCGAGGTGGCCGAGCGCGCGCTCGACCCGCTGGGCCTGCCGATGACACCGTTCGAGCTGCTGTCGCTCGTCGGCCCGGCGGTCGCGCTGCACGTCGCCGAGCGGATGCACGAGGCGTTCCCCGACCGGTTCGCCGTCGGCGAGGGGCTCAAGCGGATCGTCGAGCTCGGCAGGACCAGCGTGTTCGTCGAGCCGGGCGTCGTCGACCCGGAGCTGGCCGATGCCTTCACCGGCGACTCCCCGCTCACCGCGGAGCAGGTGCACGACCGCGCGGTCGAGGCGCTGGCGCAGGAGATCCGGCTGATGCTGGACGAGGGCGTCGTGCAGGCGGTGCAGGACATCGACCTGTGCATGATCCTCGGCGCCGGGTGGCCGTTCTGGCTGGGCGGCATCTCCGCCTACCTCGACCGCACCGGCGTCTCGGAGAGGGTGACCGGTTCGCGCTTCCTGCCCGAGGGCGCGGCCTCCCTCCCCGCCTGATGATGATCAGCTGATCTGATCGTTCCGGGTCCTGGCTCACGGTCGACGGTGAGCCAGGACCCAGCACGGTGATCCAGGACGATGGCCCGACCCCTCGCGGTGCAGGGGCCGGGCCGTCCGTCGTCCTCGCCGAGGTCCGGGGCCCGCGGAGCGGAGGATCGCCGGCGGCCTGGCCTCCCGCGCAGGACGCTGCAGGTGGTTGACGGCCCTGAGCCACCCTGCCAGGTTCGGCCCTCACCGGGCCGTGCCGATGGTCCGGACTCCTCGACTCGCTAGGAGGAACGATGAGACGTCTCGCGTGCGCAGCGGCCACCGCCGGCCTCGCCATCACGACACTGGGCATCAGTCCCGCCGTGGCCGCGCCGCCGGCCGGTCCGGCCGATGCGTCGCGGCTGGCTCCGGTGCCGGTGGCGCGGAACCTGGACAACCCGCGGCAGCTCGACCTGACCGATGACGGGGTGCTGGTCATCGCGGAGTCCGGGACCGGCGGTAGGAACTGCGCCGGCGAGGGCGAGGATGCCGTGTGCGTCGGCACCACGGGGGCGGTCAGCATCGTGCGGCGCCCGAGCAAGGCCCAGGGGGTCACCGCGGAGCGCGTGGTGACCGGCCTGCTGTCCGAGGCCGGTCCGTCCGGGTTCGGCGCGACCGGGAACGACGGGGCGAGCGCGCGGTCCCTGGATGAGATCTTCGTCGCCAAGGACGTCGACGTCCCGGACGGCATCAGCGGGCTGCCGGAGGAGCAGGAAGGCAAACTGCTGCGTGCAGCGGCGGGCGAGCCGGCCGCGGTGGTCGCCGACGTCCGTGCCTTCGAGGCGGCGAACGACCCGGACCGCCAGGGGATCGAGTCCAACCCGTACGCGGTGCTCGACCTCGGCGACCGGGTGCTGGTGGCCGATGCCGCCGGCAACGACATCCTCGCCGTCGACGAGCGCGGCGAGATCAGCGTGTTCGCCGTCCTGCCCACCATCAGCGGTGGCGCGTGCGACAGCCGACAGAACCAGGGCGGCCGCTTCTGCGACCCCGTCCCGACCTCGCTCACCTTCAGCCGTGACGGGGACGTCATCGTGGCGGGCCTCGGGTCGCTGGTTCCCGGAGCGGGCCGGGTCTGGGAGCTGGACCGCCGGACCGGAGCGATCCAGCAGACCTGGACCGGCTTCACCGGCGTGACCGGCGCGGCGCAGGACCAGGCGGGCAACCTGTACGTCAGCGAGCTGTTCGGCGGCGCCGACGGAGCCGGTCAGGTGGTGTTCGTGCCGAAGAACGGCGCACGGGCCACGTTGCCCGTGCCGCGGCCGGCGGGCGTGGTCGTCGACCAGCCCGGGAACGTCTACGTGGCGGTGAACTCGATGTCCCCCGGAACCGGGGCACCGGGCAGCGACGGGCAGGTCTGGCGGCTGACCAAGCGATCGTTCTAGGTGTGCCGATCACGGACGGCGGCGGCCGGGCCTCAGCGGGTCCGACCTCGACTCGCCGCCGCTCCCCTCACCGCCTGACCCCCGCTGGGATCAGGTGACCTGATCGTGGAGCGTCCTCCCTCGCGGTGTGCGGTGAGGGAGGACGCTCTGCGGTGAGGGAGGACGACGACGGACGACGCTGCCGGGCCTGAGCGCATCACCGGGCGCTCGACCTCGCGGTACAGCAGCGATCCTCGCCGCACACCGCGAGGTGGGCTGCTGCCCGGCGAGGAGGAGGCCCCGGAGCGACGTGCCTCAGCGGAACTTGGCGGTGAGGCTGTCCATCGTGCGGTTCACCGAGGCGACCTTGATGTGCGAGAGCCCCGCGTCGGCGCCGGCGGCCAGCATCGCCTCGTGCGCGGCGCGCAGCGTGGCCCACACCTGGTCGGCCTCGCCCTCGAGCGTGGTGCCCAGCGCGCCCACCTCGTAGCGCAGCCCGGATGCCTGGATGACTGCGATCGCCGCCTCCACGTGGGCGTGCGGGTCCTCCGCCGTGCCGGGCGGCGAGGGCGCCACCTGGATCTCGGCGATGAGGATTCCTCCTCGCCGGCGCTCGTCGGCACGCTCACCGCGCGATGCTGTGCCCTCGGGCGACCTCGCACGCTCGGTCGCGCTCATGCCCGGTCCTCGACGGCTGCCTCCACGACGCCGGCCTCGGCGCGCTCGGTGCGCCGGGCGGTCCACTCGGCGATCCGCCGGGCGACGTCCTGCTCGGTCAGCCCCGCGTCGGCCAGCACCTGCCCGCGGCTGCCGTGCTCGAAGAACTGCTGCGGCAGGCCCAGCGTGCGCACGGGGACGTCGACGTCGCGGTCCTGCAGCGCCTGGGAGAGCGTGGTGCCCACTCCCCCGGCCCGGCCGCCGTCCTCGACGGTGACGACCAGCCGGTGCCCGGCGGCCAGCTCGACCAGCTCGGGAGAGACCGGCAGGACCCAGCGCGGGTCGACGACGGTCACCTCGATGCCGTGGTCGGCGGCCCGCTCGGCCACGGCCTGGCACATCGGGACCATCGACCCGACGGCGACCAGCAGCACCTCCGCCCGGCTGCCACGGCGCAGCACGTCCACCGGACCGCGCCGCTCGACGGCCGGGATGTCCGGCGGCAGCGACCCCTTCGGGAACCGCATCACCGACGGCCCGTCGGTGATGTCGACCGCCTCGCGCAGCGCCTCGCGCAGGGTGGCCTCGTCGCGCGGCGCGGCCAGGGCCAGCCCGGGCACGACGGAGAGGATCGACATGTCCCACATGCCGTTGTGCGAGGCGCCGTCCTCACCGGTCACCCCGGCGCGGTCGAGCACCACCGTCACCGGCTGCCGGTGCAGGGCGACGTCCATGAGCAGCTGGTCGAACGCCCGGTTGAGGAACGTCGAGTAGACGGCGACGACCGGGTGCAGCCCGGCCATGGCCAGCCCGGCGGCCGAGGTGAGCGCGTGCTGCTCGGCGATGCCGACGTCGAAGGTGCGTTCGGGGAACCGCTCGGCGAACGGGGCCAGGCCGGTGGGGTGCAGCATCGCGGCGGTGATCGCGACGACGTCGGGGCGCTCGGCGCCCACCCGCACCAGCTCGTCGGCGAAGGCGTCGGTCCAGGCCAGCCCCGTCTTGCGCACGCTGGCGCCGCTGTCGGGGTCGAAGACACCGGTCGCGTGCCAGGCGTCGATCTGGTCGGTCTCGGCCGGCGGGTAGCCGAAGCCCTTGGTGGTGACGGCGTGCACGATGACCGGGCCACCGAAGGAGCGGGCCCGGCGCAGCGCCGACTCCACCGCCCGGATGTCGTGGCCGTCGACCGGGCCGACGTACTTCATGCCGAGGTCCTCGAACATGCCCTGCGGCGAGAGGACGTCCTTGAGGCCCTTCTTGATCGCGTGCAGCGCGTCGTAGAGGGCCGAGCCGACGACGGGCGCCCGGTGCAGGGCCTGGCGTACCTGCAGCAGCGCGTTCTCGTAGCCCGGGCGCAGCCGCAGGGTGGCCAGCGCGTCGGCGACGCCGCCGATCGTCGGCGAGTAGGAGCGGCCGTTGTCGTTGACCACGATGACGACCGGGCGGTCCTGCGCGGCGGCGATGTTGTTGAGCGCCTCCCAGGCCATGCCGCCGGTCAGCGCGCCGTCGCCGATGACGGCGACGACGGGGCGGGAGTCGCCGCGGATGGCGAAGGCCTTGGCCAGCCCGTCGGCGTAGGACAACGATGTCGAGGCGTGGCTGTTCTCCACCCAGTCGTGGTCGCTCTCCGCGCGGCTGGGGTAGCCCGACAGACCGCCGCGCTGGCGCAGCCGCTCGAAGCCCTCGACCCGGCCGGTGAGCATCTTGTGCACGTAGGACTGGTGGCCGGTGTCGAAGACGATCGGCTCGCGCGGGGAGTCGAACACCCGGTGCAGGGCGATGGTCAGCTCGACGCAGCCGAGGTTGGGGCCCAGGTGCCCCCCGGTCTTCGCCACGCTGGTGACCAGCGCATCACGGATCTCCGCCGCCAGGGCGGGAAGCGCTTCGGACTCGAGGGCCCTGACGTCTTCCGGGCCCCGCAGCGATCGCAGGAGCGGCACGGTGCGGCGGTGTCCTCTCGGTCGGGCGGCCCCGGGAAGCAGCCGCCGATCCACTGTAGCTGCGGTTTCCCGGCACTTCCGGTCGAGCGGGTGCCGCGGATGCAGCTCACAGCCGCGGCACCCAGCGCTCCCCCCGCAGCGCCCCGCCGACGACCTCCACCCCGCGGGCGGCCGCGGCCAGCCGGGCGCCCTCGCGTTCGTAGGCACCCATCGCCGCCTCGATCGCCTCCGGCGGGAGCTGGTCGGCCAGTTCGACCCGCAGGGTCCGCCAGCCGGCGCGGGCGGCCTCGAGGCCGGCGGCGACGTGGCCGCCGGCGAACCGGGCGAGCAGCACGGGGTACCGGCGGAGCACCTCGTGCGCGCGGTAGTCCGGCGGCACGAGGTCGAACAGCCAGGCGACGGCGGTGCGCTCCCAGTCAGGGGCGCCCGGCGGGCGGACCTCCTCCGGCCAGCCCGGTGGCAGCGACGTCTCCACCGCACCATTCTGCCCCAGGCGTCGAACATGTGTTCGACACCGGGGCGTGTCGGGTCAGGAGGACTGGCGCTTCAGCCAGAACTGCTCGAAGCCCCACGTCCCGGCGCCGCTGGAGTGGTAGCTGACCAGCTCCCACCCTTCGGCACCGAGCTTGTTGAGCACCGAGCTGGTGTCGCCCTGCTGGCGTTCCGACTGTCCGCCGGGGAGCTTGACGCTCACGCCGGCCCGCTGCGATTCCGCATCGTTGGCGGTGATGACCGAGGCGTATTCCCACGTGGGCACCCCCTGACCGTAGCGAGGCGGGCGGCATCGCGGGCAGCCGGGCGGGCGCGATGGGCCGCCCAGGGCCGCCGCCCACCCCCGCCGGCGAGGGTCAGAGGGCGACGCCGTCCTCCACCTCGAGCCCCAGCGCCAGCGCGGCGCCGGCGGCGACGAACCACCAGCCGAGCGCCAGGAGCTTGCGGGCGGCCGCCACGTGCGGGTGGGCGGCGCCGGTCGTGCTCTGCATCGCATCTCCCCTCGTCACGCAGCGGACGCTACGCAGGACACCGGGCGGGAGGTCGACGGATGTGACTGCTGCGACGGGAGTGGCCCTCCGTCGCCGAACCGCCACGTGGCAGGCGGACCGGGGTGTTGGTCAGGCCGGCACGAGCAGCGCGACGCACTCCACGTGCGCGGTCATCGGGAAGGCGTCGAACCCGCGCAGCGCGGCCAGCCGGTACCCGGCGGCGGAGAAGGCGGCGACGTCCCGCCCCAGCGCCGCGGGGTCGCAGGCCACGTAGACGACGGCCCGCGCACCGGCGCCGGCGAGCAGGCGGCTCACCGCCGTCCCGGCACCGGCCCGGGGCGGGTCGAGGACGACGACGTCGGGCCCGGGATCCAGCTCGGCGAGGAGGCCGGTGAGCCCGTCGGCGTCCACCTCGCCCTGCCACACCTCCGCCTGCGGCAGGTCGGCAAGGTTGGCGTCCGCGGCCGCGCAGGCGCCGGGGTCGGCCTCGACGCAGACGACGCGTCCGCCGGCCCCCACCGCCGGGGCGAGCGCACCGCCGAACAACCCCGCGCCGGCGTAGAGGTCGAGCACCGTCTCGCCGGCCGCCGCGGCGACGAACCCGGCGACGGCGTCGACCAGCGCGTCGGCCGCGGCGGGGTGCACCTGCCAGAAGCCGGTGCCCTCGACCTCCCAGTCCCGGCCCCCGGCGCGCCGCTCGGCGCGGCCCGCGGGCTCGGCGGGGAGCTCCTCCCCCGCCCGCCGCACCTCGGCGGCGCGTGGCCGTCCGCGGCGGTCGAGCGGGACGGTGGTCACCGCGCCGGTCGAGTCGATCGACACGTCCACGGCGCCCGCACCGGGCCAGCGCCGTCCCAGCACCGCCTGCGCGGCCGGCTCCACGGTGATCGGGCAGTCGTCGAGCACCACGACGTCGTGCGAGCGGTGCCGCCGCAGGCCGGGGGCGCCGGCACCGTCGACGGCGAAGCGGGCACGGGAGCGCCAGCGCAGCGGGCCGCCGGGCAGCTCCTCGACGGCGAGCCCGGCCACCACCGGCTCCCCGGCGTCCAGGCCGCCGAGCCGGACCAGCTGCTCGCGGACCACCGACGCCTTGAGCCGGCGCTGCTCGGCCGGGTCGACGTGCTGCCAGTCGCACCCGCCGCACTTCCCGGGACCGCTGTACGGGCAGGGGCGCTCCACCCGCGCCGGCGCCGCCGCCAGCACCTCGACGGCGTCGGCGCGGCAGAAGCCGGGGTGCCGGTCCTCGGTGACCCGCACGCGCACCCGCTCGCCGGGGAGCGCATGCCGGACGAACACCACCCGGCCCTCGTGCCGGGCGACGCAGTGCCCGCCGTGCGCCACCGGCCCGACGATCACCTCGAACTCACGCCCGGTCCACCCCAGGCCCCGGTCAGGTGACGTGCCGGAACGGCCCCGCTGCAGGGGGCCGCCGCGAGCTCGCGAGCGGCGGGGGGCAGCGGCGGCCTCGTCCCGAGGCTCGCCCCGAGCCTGCGAGGGGCGAGGAGGACGGGGTCGTTCAGCCATACGGCGTCACGTCGACCTCGTCGTCGGTGAACCCGCGCCGCAGGTCACCCGGGACCGGCCCGCCGCGGCGTCCGTCGTCGTCCTGGCCGACCGAGCTCTCCAGCTGCCACGGCACGGTCGTGATCATCACGCCGGGCTGGAACTGCAGCCGGGCGCGCAGGCGCAGCGCGCTCTGGTTGTGCAGCACGTTCTCCCACCAGTGCCCGACGACGTACTGCGGCACGAAGACCACCACCAGCTCGCGCGGGCTGTCCCGCCGGATGCCCCTCACGTAGTCGAGGACCGGCCGGGTGACCTCCCGGTACGGCGACTCCAGCACGGTGAGCGGGACGGGGATGTCGTAGCGCTGCCAGTCGGCCTGCAGCGCACGGGTCTCGCCGTCGTCGACGTTCACCGTGAGCGCGGTCAGCGCGTCCGGGCGGGTCGCCCGGGCGAAGCTCAGCGCACGCAGCGTCGGCTTGTGCACCTTCGAGACGAGGACGACGGCGTGCACCTTGCTCGGCAGGGTGCGGGCGTCGGTGTCGGGCTCGAGCTGCTCCGACAGGTGGCAGTAGTGCCGGTTGATCCCCTTCATCAGCGCGATGAGGACGGGCATGGCCAGCAGCACCAGCCAGGCGCCGTGGGTGAACTTGGTGACGACGATGATGACGAGGACGACGCCGGTGAGGGTGCCGCCGACGGCGTTGATGGCCTGGGAGCGCCGGATCCGGGCACGCACCGCCGGGTCGGTGACGCTGCGCAGCTCGCGGTTCCAGTGCCGCACCATGCCCGTCTGCCCCAGCGTGAAGCTGGTGAAGACCCCGACGATGTAGAGCTGGATCAGCCGGTTGACGTCGGCGTCGAAGGCGAAGATGAGCAGCCCGGCGAAGCCGGCGAGCAGCAGGATGCCGTTGCTGTAGACGAGCTTGTCGCCCCGCGTGTGCAGCTGCCGGGGCATGAACCGGTCCTGGGCGAGCACGTTGCCCAGCAGCGGGAACCCGTTGAACGCCGTGTTGGCCGCCAGGATCAGGACCAGCGCCGTGGCGGCCTGGACGTAGAAGAAGCCGAACGAGGTGTCGCCGCCGAAGGTGGCTGCGGCCAGCTGGGCGATGACCGTGCGCTGCGGGTCGGTCTCGCAGTCCCCGGGGAACCCGACCAGGTCGCAGGTGTGCTCGACGTACTTCACGTCGGCGAGCAGGGCGAGAGCGGTGACGCCGGCGAACATCGTGGCCGCGACCCCGCCCATGAGGGCGAGGGTGGTCGCCGCGTTGCGGCTCTTGGGCGGGCGGAAGGCGGGAACGCCGTTGGCGATCGCCTCGACGCCGGTGAGCGCGGTGCAGCCGGAGGCGAAGGCGCGCAGCGCGAAGAAGATCAGGGCGAGCCCGGTGACGTCCTCGTACCCCGGCTCGGGCAGCACGGTCCACGAGGCGCTCTCCGCGACCAGGCCGCCCCCGGTGACGAAGTACTTCAGCAGGCCGGTGACGACCATGATCATGATGCCGGTGATGAAGAGGTAGGTCGGCGCCGCGAAGGTCCGCCCCGATTCCCGCACGCCGCGCAGGTTGACCGCGGCCAGCAGGGCGACGAGGCCCAGGGCGATCAGGACGCGGTGCTCGTTGAGCTCGGGGAACGCCGAGATGATGTTGTCGGTCCCCGCCGACACCGACACCGCGACGGTGAGGACGTAGTCCACGAGCAGCGCGCTCGCCACCGTCACGCCGGCCCACTGCCCGTGGTTCTTGACGGCGACCTCGTAGTCGCCACCGCCCGACGGGTAGGCACGCACCACCTGCCGGTAGGAGAGCACCACCGTCGTGAGCAGCACGACGACGCCGATCGCGATCCAGGGCGCGAAGAAGAGGAACGCCGTGCCGGCCAGCGTCAGGACGATCAGGATCTCCTGGGTGGCGTAGGCCACGGAGGAGAGCGGGTCGCTGGCGAAGATCGGCAGCGCGAGCCGCTTGGGCAGCAACGACTCCCCCGCCCGGTCGCTGCGCACGGGCCGGCCGAGGACGAGGCGTTTCGGTAGTTGTCCGAGGTCGGACAGGCTTGGCACGGCGCGATGGTACGGACGCGCGGCACCCCGGCGGGCGTGACTCGGCCCACCCGGCCCCGATGGGGGATACGGGCGTCCTGCCCGCTGGCGCATCCCCGGCGGGTGTAGCTTCGCGGCCGGTGATGCGCAGGCGGACGGCGCCGGCGCCACCGGGGATCTGCGGGAGTGACGCGTGCACGTGGTCGTGATGGGCTGCGGCCGTGTGGGCTCCGCCATCGCCCGGCGCCTGGAGCAGATCGGGCACAGCGTGGCCGTGATCGACCAGGACCCCGAGGCCTTCCGCCGGCTGGGACCGGACTTCGCCGGGCGCCAGATCAAGGGCCTGGGCTTCGACCGGCAGACCCTGCTCGACGCCGGCATCGACTCCGCGGGCGCCTTCGCCGCGGTGAGCAGCGGCGACAACTCCAACATCATCTCGGCCCGGGTGGCGCGGGAGACCTTCGGCGTCCAGCACGTCGTGGCGCGGATCTACGACTCCAAGCGGGCCGAGGTCTACGAGCGCATGGGCATCCCCAGCGTGGCCACGGTGCCGTGGACGGTGAACCGGCTGCTGCGCGAGCTGCTGTCGGTCAAGGTGAGCGAGCTGTGGCGCGAGCCCACCGGGAAGGTGCTGCTCGTGCGCGTCACCGTCACCGACGCCTGGGTGGGCCGCAAGCTGGCCGCCCTCGAGGCGGCGACCGGCGCCCGGGCGGCCTGGCTGACCCGGTTCGGCGAGGCCCAGCTGCCGACGCCGACCACGGTCCTCCAGGACGGCGACCAGCTCGTCGTCGCCGTCACCGACGAGCTGACGGCGCGCGTGCACGAGGTCGTCGAGCGCGGCCCCCAGGAGGGTGGTCACTGATGCGCGTCGCGATCGTGGGAGCCGGCGCGGTCGGCCGCTCCATCGCCGGTGAGCTGCTGGAGAACGGCCACACCGTCATGCTCATCGAGAAGGACGGCCGCAAGGTGCGCACCCGCTCGGTGCCGGGCGCGGAATGGGTGCAGGCCGACGCCTGCGAGGTCTCCTCCCTGGAGGAGGCGCAGCTGGCCACCTGCGACGTCGTCGTGGCCGCGACCGGTGACGACAAGGCCAACCTCGTCGTGTCGCTGCTGGCCAAGACGGAGTTCGCGGTCAACCGCGTGGTCGCCCGGGTCAAGGACCCGCGCAACGAATGGCTCTACACCGAGGCGTGGGGGGTCGACGTCGCCGTCTCCACCCCCCGCGTGCTGGCCGCCCTGGTCGAGGAGGCGGTGACCGTCGGCGACGTCGTCCGGCTCATGAGCTTCCGCAAGGGCGCGGCCAACCTGGTCGAGATCACCCTCGGCGACGACACCCCCTGGGTCGGGCGCGCGCTGCGCGAGGTGCCGCTCCCCCGCGAGACGGTGCTCACCACGATCCTCCGCGGCGACCGGGTGATCACCCCGTCGCCCGACGAGCCGCTGGAGTCCGGCGACGAGCTGCTGTTCGTGTCGCACGGCGACACCGAGGAGGAGCTGCAGTACGTCTTCGCCCCGGAGGGCCCGGGCGGCACCGCCCGCTGAGGGAGGACCTGGTCCGCTCCCTGCCTCGGAGGGGCCGGCTCAGGCGGTGCGGTCGGTCTCCGGCGGGCCGGGGCTGCGGTGCCGGTGCAGGCGGGCGACCACCCACAGGGTGATCACCAGCACGACGGCGGTGAGCGGCAGGCCGAGCACGACCGACGCGGTGCCCAGCAGCTCCACCTCGTCGGCGCGGTAGAGCACCCACTGCACGCCCGCGCGCAGGAGGAACGAGGCGGCCCACAGCGCGGTGAGCCACGAGTAGGCGCGCAGCAGCCGGGGCTCACGGCGCCAGTGCAGCTGCGGCGCGGCCGTCGGATCGGGGCGAACCGGCGTGCTCGCCGCCGGCTCGGTGCCCTGCGCCGCCCGGCGGTTCCAGGGCATGGAGTGCGCGGCCATCGAGCCGAGGTGGCTCGGCGCCAGGAACTCCGCGACGACGCCGACGAGGGGCCACCGGAACGGGATGGAGCCCAGGAGCACCACCCCGACGACGAGGCTGCGCACGATCCCGAGCACGAAGAAGTCGCGGGCCTCGCCGGTGTTGGCCGCGATGGCCACCGCGATGCCGACCCCGATCAGCCCGCTCACGGCCTGCTGCACGCTCTGCCGCCGGGCCAGCCGCAGGGCGAACACCACGACCGCCGCGGCCACCGCCGCCCAGATGCCGGTGCGCAACCCGGCCAGGCCGTTGGCCACGATGAACGCGATGGTAGGCAGCGTCGCATCGACCATGCCCCGCCAGCCGCCCAGCTGCGACAGCAGCTTCTCGCGGTCGAACACCGAGGTGGAGGAGCCGGTCTCGGGACCGTCCTCGCCGTCGTCCGGCCGGCCCGCTGCGGTCACCCTCGTCCCCCTCGTTCGCTCCCCGTCCCGCGCGTGGCGGTCCCCGGCCACCGTGCGGCGGTCAGCCGGCGTTCAGCTCGTACCAGGGGTTGTAGATGACCTGCCGCCCGTCGAAGGCGGCGAACCGCCCGCGCGCGGTCAGCGAGCGGCCCGGTTCGATGCCGGCGATGCGCCGCCGCCCCAGCCAGACCAGGGTCACCGACCCCGACCCGTCGAACAGCTCGGCCTCGAGCGTGGGCACCGTCTCGCGAGGGGTGTAGACGACCGACTTCAGCCGGCCGGTGACGGTGACCACCGCGCCCTTGCGGCAGGCGCTGACCGGTTCGCAGCCGGCGCTGGCCGACCCCGCCCGCAGCTCCTGGGCGTCGATGGTGTGGTCGTCGGCGGTGAGTCGCTGCACCGTGCGCGACCACCAGCCCGCCGGTCGGGTCTCCGTCACGGGACCAGCGTAGTTCGCCGTCGTGCACACGCGGACGCGCACCGGTGTTCGCTTCGTCGCGTCGTCAGGCGGGGTCGCCGGCCGGCGGCTGCCGGGCGGCGCCCGGAGGGGGCTGCGGGGCCGCGCCCGGAGGGGGCTGCGGGGCGGCGCCCGGAGGGGGCTGCGGGGCCGCGCCCGGAGGGGGCTGCGGGGCGGCGCCCGGAGGGGGCTGCTGCGCCGCCAGCTGCGCCGCGGCCTGCGGCGGGAGGGCGAGCGGGAGCGGCTCGCGCACCGGCATCGGCTCGGAGCCCCGGACGACGACGATGCCGCGGAAGGCGGCCTCCAGCGCCGCCGCCTCCGCCTCGCCGCCCGCGGCCGCGGAGCCGCTGAGCAGACCGCGCAGGAACCAGCGCGGCCCGTCGACGCCGAGGAAGCGGGCCGGCCGCCGCGTCGCCGGCGGGGTGGGCTGCCCGGGCTGCGGCGCCGCGGCCGCCATGACGGTGCCGGCCAGCTCGAGACCGAAGGTGCCCTCCACCTCGCGCAGGGACGCGCCCTGGCCGGAGGCGCTGCGGGCCAGCTCCGCCCGGACGTCGTCCCAGATGCCGGCCGCCCGGGGCGCGGCGAACGCCGCGACCTGCAGCAGCGAGTTGCCGTGGCGCAGCGTCGCGCCGATCACCTTCTGCTGCTGGTTGAGCTCCACCCGCAGGTCCATCCCGGGGAGCGCCGGCAGCCGGATGGCCCCCAGGTCGATGCGCGCCAGCCCGTCCTCGGGGGCGTCGGCCTCGTCCCAGGGCCCGGTGGTCTCCTCGACGTCCCGGAGCCGCTGCTGCGGCTCCGGGGGCACGCCCCGCTCGCGCAGGCTGCGGTCGATGCGGCTGCGCCGCCGTCCGAACGGCATGTCAGTTCCGCCCCTCGAGTGGTGATGCGTCGGAGGACCCGGGCGTGGCGGCGCCGTGCCCGCCGGTCGAGCCGTGGCCGCCCTCGCCGCGGGCGCTGGCCGGGAGGTCGCGCACCGGGACGAACCGCGCGCGGACCACCGGCTGCACCACCAGCTGCGCGATGCGGTCGCCGCGGGAGAGCCGCAGCGGTGCCACCGGGTCCAGGTTGATGAGGTTGATCATGATCTCCCCGCGGTAGCCCGCGTCGATGGTCCCGGGTGCGTTCACCATGCTCAGCCCGAGCCGGTGCGCCAGCCCCGAGCGCGGATGCACGAAACCGGCGTAGCCCTCGGGGATCGCCACCGCCACCCCGGTACCCACCAGCCGGCGCTCGAAGGGGGCCAGCTCGACGTCCTCGGCCGCGGTCAGGTCGGCGCCCGCGTCACCGGCCAGGGCGTAGCGCGGGACGGCGCCGTCGGGCGTGGTGAGCCGGACGGGCACGTCCAGCTCGGCGGAGGGATCGGGCACGTCGGCGACCCTATAAGGACCCCGCCCTCCCCACCCTTCGCAGGCTCAGGGCGGCGCCACGGGACCCTGGACGGACCCGGACCATCACGCCGGGGGGTCCCGCAGGTCGTCGAGGATGCGGCGCGCGAGGCCCTCGGTCGCGCGGCGGTTGCCGCGGCCGGAGAGCGCGGCGCCGACGAGGAACGGGGCCGCCGCCGGCAGCGCCCCGGCCAGCCGGCGGGTCAGCCGCCGGCGCAGCGCACGCACGCCCGCGGCGCCCAGGACCGCGCCCAGCCCGGCGACGCCGCCGTCCCGCACGGCGCGCTGCTCCGACCACCCGGCCAGGTAGGCCTGGGCGCGCGCGGCGGCGTCCCCCGGGGCGCGCCGGCCGTGCAGCTCGTGCAGCTCGCCGATGAGCACGACCTCCACGGCGGCGACGAGGACCGTCTCGGCCCCCAGCTCCAGGGGGACGGCGAGCAGCGACGGCGGCGCGAACCAGTGGGCGGCCGAGAGCCCGCCCGTGGCCGCCCCGATGCCCGAGGTGGCGCGGGCGGCGCGCTGGACGAGCACCTCGGCGATCTCCTCGTCGCCCATCCCGGGGTGGGCGGCGCGCAGCTTCTCCCGGTCACGGATCGGCAGCCGGGGCGCCGCCGCTGCCAGGAGGTCGCCGAGCAGCGCCCCGGGCGCCCCGCCGGCCTTGTCGGTCACCCGGGCGCCGGACGGACCGGGTGACGGCTGGGTGCCGCTGCCGAACGCGCCGGCCACCGCGCCGGCGACGGCGGCGACGACGTCGCGCAGCCCCCCGCCGGCGGACCGGTCCGCGCTGCCACCGGTCAGCCCGGCGACGGCGTCGGCGATCGCCCGCCCGGCGCGCGCGAGCGGGCTCTCCTCCGCCGTCGCGGAGGCGTCCTGCTGCGCGACCGGGCGCGGCGGCGGGACGTCACGGGGTGCCCCGGTGCGCGAGCCGTCGGTCATCCGTCGTCCCCTTCACGGTGAGGCGCTGGAACGGTCTCTCGCGAGGCGCGCGGACGGCCCCCTCGCAGGGTCCCGCCGCGAGCGGGCGACCGTCTGGAACGGCCCCCTCGCAGGGTCCCGCCGCGAGCCTGCGAGCGGCCGGGGGCAAGGGGGTCCTGTCAGGCGCAGTCGCGGCAGAACAGCTGGTCGCCGCGCGTGGAGGCCAGCCGGCTGCGGTGCTGCACCAGGAAGCAGCGCGAGCAGGTGAACTCGTCCTCCTGCTTGGGCAGGACGCGGACGGTCAGCTCCTCGTTGGACAGGTCGGCGCCGGGCAGCTCGAGGTTCTCGTTGAAGTCCGTCTCGTCGACGTCGACCGACGAGGACTGCGCCTCGGCCCGTCGCGCCTTGAGCTCCTCGAGCGAGTCCTCGCCGAGCTCGTCGGTCTCGTTGCGGCGCGGGGCGTCGTAGTCGGTGGCCATGGGGTGTGCCCCTCCTCCGGGGTTCCGCGGGCGTCGTGCCCGCTCGTCTGACGCGGCGCGGGGTGCGCGCCGTCGTCCTGGCCGTTCGCCGGTGGGCGACCGGTGGGTCGGTGTGTGGGGGCGGCCCGCACCGGGCGCCCGTCCACGTGCGCCGGCCCCCCTCGCGGAAGGCCAGCAGCCCCCCAACGCCGTCCGGCCCCGATTTGTGCCCGCCTCCTACGAGGTGACACATCGGGGACCAGGAACGGTCGGGCGGGCCGCGGAGCGCCAGAGGTTACCCTGCGCCGGTGGCGACTTCCCCGGGTGCTGATCCAGCCGTCGTCGGGCCGTACCTGGCCTCCGTGCTGGGGCACGAGCGATGGCGATCGGTCACCGTCGAGCTGATCGCCGCCGGCATGTCCAACCTGACCTACGTGGTGACCCCGGAGGGCGGGTCGGCCGAGGACGCGGTGATCCTCCGGCGCCCGCCGACGGGGGCCGTGCTGGCGACCGCGCACGACATGGCCCGCGAGCACCGGGTGATCTCCGCGCTGGTCCCCACGCCGGTGCCGGTGCCGCGGACGCTGCACCTGTGCACCGACACGAGCGTGCTGGGCGCGCCGTTCTACGTGATGGAGCGCGTCGTCGGCCTGCACGTCATCGACCGGATCCCGGAGGGCTACGCCGACGAGCCGGCCCGGCGGCGTGCGATCGGGGAGGGCCTGGTCGACGTCCTGGCCGACCTGCACTCCGTCGACCCCGTCGCGGTGGGCCTGGGCGACTTCGGCCGCCCGGAGGGCTTCATGGCCCGCCAGGTGCGTCGCTGGACCCAGCAGTGGGAGGCCACCCGCGACCGCGAGCGCCCGGGGTTGGACGCCCTCGCCGCCCGGCTGGCGGAGACCGTGCCCACCACGCAGCGGCACGGGATCGTCCACGGTGACTTCCGGCTGGACAACTGCCTGCTCGACCCGGAGGTCCCCGGCCGCATCCGGGCGGTGCTGGACTGGGAGATGTCCACCCTGGGCGACCCCCTGGCCGACCTGGGGATGCTCCACGTCTACTGGCCGCAGGCCGGGGAGCGGAGCGTCGCCGGGCAGAGCACTGTGACGGCCCTGGAGGGCTTCCCCACCCGCGCGGAGGTCGCGGCGCGGTACGGCGAGCGCAGCGGTCTGGACCTCTCCGACCTGTCCTGGTACGTGGGCTTCGCCTACTTCAAGTTCGCCGCGATCGTCGCCGGCATCGTCGCCCGCTCGGCCGCCGGTGCCATGGCGGGCAAGGACACGGCGGGCTACGCCGACCGGATCGATCCCTGCGTCGAGCGGGGACGCGCCGCGCTGGACGACGGTGCGATCTAGCCACGCCGGCCGCCCCTAAGCTCGCAACCGACAGCCGCCCGCTGCAGTCGCGGCGCCGTCCCGTCCGTCCCGGCCGGTCCGGCCCCGGCTGCCGGTCCTCGCCGAGGAGAACCACCGTGACCGAGCGCACCGTCCAGCCCCCGGTGCGCCCGCGCAGTGGGCGTCGCCCACTGCCCCCGCTGGTCTTCCTGCTCGTCCTCGCCCTGGCCGCCGGTGCGGTGTGGTGGACGGTGCTCCGCGAGGACCAGGAGCGGCGCGCCGAGGCCGCCGAGGAGTGCGCCGCCGCCGAGGAGCCGCCGCCCTCGCTCGATCCGGCGGCGGTGTCGGTGCGGGTGTTCAACGCCACGGACGAGGGTGGGCTCGCGCAGACGGTGGCCGACGAGCTCGCCGCCCGCGGGTTCACGATCAGCGAGGTCGCCAACGACCCCACCACCCGCGAGGTCGAAGGCGCCGGCGAGGTCCGCCACGGCTCGCCCGGACGGGACGCCGCCCGCTTCCTCGGGGTGTACGCCCCTGGCGTCAGCTTCTACCCCGACACCCGGGCCACCGCGGTCGTCGACCTCGTCATCGGGCCGGAGTTCACCGGCGTGGCGCCCCCCGAGGAGGTCGAGGCGGCGCTGACCGCCTCGGAGGACGCACCCGCCGAGTGCTGACGGGAGGACCTCCCCCGCCCAGGGGGAGGTCCTCTCAGCGGTGCAGCTCGGACACCATCGCGCGGAAGGGGCCGGCCACCGAGGGCGCCACCGCGATCACCATCGGCTCCCCCACCGGCGCACCGTCCAGCCCCGTCACGTCCGCTCCGGCCTCGGCGGCCACCAGGGCGCCGGCAGCGTGGTCCCAGGGGTTGAGGTCGAGCTCGTAGTACGCGTCGACCCGCCCGGCCGCCACCGCGCACAGGTCCAGCGCCGCGCTGCCGAACCGCCGGATGTCGCGCACCCGCGTCACGAGCTCCGCCACGACCGCCCCCTGCGCCCTCCGCTGCTCCACGCCGTACCCGAAGCCGGTCGCGACCATCGCCCGGTCCAGCGACGGCGGCGTCCCGACCGCGAGCCGGCGGACCGGCCGCCCCGGCGCCTCCAGCCACGCGCCGCCGCCGGACGTCGCCGTGAACAGCTCGCCGGTCGCCACGTTGAGCACCGCACCGGCGCGGACGACGCCATCGACCTCCGCGGCCACCGAGACGGCGTAGGCCGGGATGTCGTAGAGGAAGTTCACGGTGCCGTCGATCGGGTCGACGATCCACCGGACCCCGCTGGTGCCCTTCCGCGCGGCGCCCTCCTCCCCCAGCACGCCGTCCTCCGGCCGGGCGTCGAGCAGGCGGTGGACGAGCAGCTCCTCGCTGGCCGCGTCCACCGCCGTCACGACGTCGACGGGGCTGGACTTGGTGCTCACCTGGTCGCCGGCGGACTCGCGCCCGTGGGCCACCAGGACTGCGGCCTCCCGGGCCGCCGCCACGGCCAGCTCCAGGAGCGCGCCCGGTGCCGGGCGGTCGGGGACGGCTGCGCGCACGGAGGTCATGCACCGATCCTGCCGCAGGGGTGGAAGGCGCAGTTGCCCCGATCACTAACCTGTCGGCGTGCAGGGCTTCGGGGTGGACATCGGCGGCAGCGGCATCAAGGGGTGCCTGGTCGACCTGGACGCGGGACGGCTGATCGGGGAGAGGCTGCGCATCGAGACGCCGCAGCCCTCGCTGCCCGGGTCCGTCTTCGACGTCGTGGCGCGGATCGTGGACTCGTTCGGCTGGTCCGAGCGCGTCGGGGTGACATTCCCCGGGGTGCTCAAGTCCGGCATCGCCCACACGGCGGCCAACGTCGACGAGAGCTGGCTGGGCACCGACCTCGCCGCAGGCGTGGCCGAGCGCATCCCCGGCACGGTGGAGACCCTCAATGACGCCGACGCCGCGGGCCTGGCCGAGATGCGCTACGGCGCCGGCCGCGACCGCAACGGCGTGGTGCTCATGCTCACGTTCGGCACCGGCATCGGCAGCGCCCTCTTCGTCGACGGCCGGTTGGTGCCCAACACCGAGTTCGGCCACATCCAGGTCGACGGCGAGGACGGCGAGAGCCGGGCCTCCGCCGCCGCCCGGGAGCGGGAGGAGCTCAGCTACCCCGACTGGGCGCTGCGCGTCGACCGCTACCTCGACGTCCTCGAGGGCAGCGTGTGGCCGGACCTGATCATCGTGGGCGGCGGCGTCAGCAAGAAGGCGCACAAGTGGGTGCCGCTGCTCTCGACGCGCACCCCGGTCGTGCCGGCGGAGCTGCAGAACGACGCCGGCATCGTCGGCGCCGCCCTTGCGGCCGCCGAGCACACCCCGGCCTGACGCTGCAGGAGCCCGGCCAGGGCCGTCGCCGTTCCCCTCCCGGGGCCGTCCGCCCGCCCCCTCGGAGCGAGGGGCCCGGGTGCGAGGCGCTGGTTTCGCCCGGCGACGTCGTTACAATGGTGGAGCCCCAGCCCGCCGCTCTCCAGCCGGGAGGGATCCCCCGACCCGAACGCGGCCAAACGCCGTGCCGGTCACGCGGGGTCCGCTCCCCGTTCGAGCGCAGGCCGGAGCCGCTGCCCGTGGACCACACGGTCCTCCGGGGAACGCACCCAGCACGGGAAGGAACCTGAGTGCCCGCCGATCAGCCAGCACCGGAAGCAGCCGCAGCGAGCACCCCGCGCGCCAGGACGGCCGCCGCCGGTACCCGTGCCAGGAAGCCGGCCACCGAGCCGGCGGCCGCACGGAAGAAGGCACCGGCCAAGGCCGCCGGCGCCAAGGGCCGCACGAAGCCGGCGATCACCCCGTCGCCGGGCGCCGGCGAGGGCGCCGTCCTCACCGCGGTGGCCACCGAGGAGGGTGCGGTCGCGGTCGTCGACGCCGGCTCCGAGGGGCTGAAGCTCGACGAGACGGTCGTCACCGGCAAGGACGGCGTCGAGGTCGCCGCCGAGGAGGAGACCGCCGAGGGCGGCACCGACTTCGAGTGGGACGAGGAGGAGGAGTCCGAGGCGCTGCGCCAGGCCCGCAAGGACGCCGAGCTCACCGCCTCCGCCGACTCCGTCCGCGCCTACCTCAAGCAGATCGGCAAGGTCGCCCTCCTCAACGCCGAGGAGGAGGTCGACCTCGCCAAGCGCATCGAGGCCGGGCTCTACGGCGCCGAGCGGCTCCGCCAGGCCGAGGAGGAGGGCCAGAAGCTCTCCCCGCAGATGCGCCGCGACCTCAACTGGATCGTCCGCGACGGCGAGCGCGCCAAGAACCACCTGCTGGAGGCCAACCTCCGCCTGGTGGTCTCCCTGGCCAAGCGCTACACCGGCCGCGGCATGGCATTCCTGGACCTGATCCAGGAGGGCAACCTCGGCCTGATCCGCGCGGTCGAGAAGTTCGACTACACCAAGGGCTACAAGTTCTCCACGTACGCCACCTGGTGGATCCGGCAGGCGATCACCCGCGCCATGGCCGACCAGGCCCGCACCATCCGCATCCCGGTGCACATGGTCGAGGTCATCAACAAGCTCGGCCGCATCCAGCGCGAGCTGCTCCAGGACCTGGGCCGCGAGCCCACCCCGGAGGAGCTCGCCAAGGAGATGGACATCACCCCGGACAAGGTGCTGGAGATCCAGCAGTACGCCCGGGAGCCGATCAGCCTCGACCAGACCATCGGCGACGAGGGCGACAGCCAGCTCGGTGACTTCATCGAGGACTCCGAAGCCGTGGTGGCGGTCGACGCGGTCAGCTTCACGCTGATGCAGGACCAGCTGACCAGCGTGCTGCAGACGCTCTCGGAGCGGGAGGCCGGCGTCGTCCGGCTCCGGTTCGGGCTCACCGACGGCCAGCCGCGCACGCTCGACGAGATCGGCCAGGTCTACGGGGTCACCCGCGAGCGGATCCGGCAGATCGAGTCCAAGACCATGTCGAAGCTGCGCCACCCGAGCCGCTCGCAGGTCCTGCGCGACTACCTCGACTGAGCACTGAACGCGAGAGGCCCAGAACCGTCGAGGTTCTGGGCCTCTCGCGTTCACTCGTCGCCCCCGTCGCCCGAGAGGGTCACGAACTCGTGACACCGGTGTGCGCCGACACCTGTCGGGTAGACGGCGTAGCGTGGGACCCGTCAGAACAGCAGCGGACCCACGGTCGGGCCGGTCAACCACCGGTCCGGCAGTTGATCACCAGCACGTGCACCACCAGTTCCACCCCAGTGACGTCCCCTGCTGAACCCGCTCCGCCCACGCCCGGTGTGTTACGGACTCATCTCTTTCGGCGAGTCCGGGATGAACCGGGTGGGAACGGGAATCCGAGGGGCCATCCTGGCGCTGTGCAGGAGGCCGATCCGCAGCCGCGGGTCCGTGCGGTAGAGAGCGAGTGATGACCCAGATGACCCAGACGCTGACGACGACCCCCGCCGCCGACGACCTGGTCGTGCCCTTCCACTGCGACCGCTGCGGCGCACTTGCCAAGGTCCGTGTCGTGCTCGCCAACGGCAGCGACCTCGTGTTCTGCGGGCACCACGCCCGCGAGTACGAGGGCAAGCTGCGTGACATCGCCGTCGACATCATCGACACTGAGGGCGAGCAGCGCGTAACTGCGTGAGAGAGGCGCTATCGTCGCGCCCGCGATGACCGCCTCACCTGACGACGCCGCCGCGTCCGACGTCCCGCCTCGTGCGGGCGCCGGGCCGGCGGCTCCGTCGTCTCCGGGGATCCCCGGTCGGCGGCGACCGGAGGAAACCCCCATGTCCCAGCACCACCCCGCACCCGACGAGACAGTGCGCATGCGTCCCGACGGCGGGGACGGACCACCGCCGCCGACCGGCCAGACGCCGGGGTACGAGGCCGCACCGGACGACACCCGCCCGGTGGGCCGCGACTGGCAGCGCGGCGCTCCTGCCGCCTCACCGGCCACCGCGGAGACGGCCACCGCGGAGACGGCCACCGCGGAAACGACCTCCGCCGAGCCCGGCCCGGCGGAGCAGGCGAACAGCACCCGCCGCATCCAGCAGGATGCGGATGGCCCGGTGGCCGACGACCCCGCCGGTACCGCCGCCATCCCCCCGGTGGAGCACCGCGAGACCATGGCCACCGTGCCCGTGCACACCGGCGACGGGGGCACCGACGGCCCGCCGCCACCCGGTGACGACCGCCGGGGGGCGCCCCGCGGGCCCTGGTGGCGTCGCCGCACGACGCTGATCCCCGCGGGCGTCCTCGCGGCGCTGGCCGTGCTCTACGGCGCCGACCTGCTGGTGGCCTCCGGTGAGGTGCCGCGCAACACGGTCGTGGCCGGGGTCGACGTCGGGGGGCTCACCCCGGCGTCGGCCGCCCAGCGGCTGGAGGAGCGACTCACCCCCCGGGTGGTCGCCGACCACACCGTCACCGCCGCCGACGTGACGGGCACCCTCTCCCCCGCCACGGCCGGCATCACCCTCGACGTCCCGAGCACCGTGGACGTCGCCGAGGAGCAGCCGCTCAACCCGTGGACCCGTCTGGTCACCCTCTTCTCCGACCGCGAGGTGGAGCCGGTCATCACCGGGGAGGAGACGGCGCTGCAGGCCCAGATCGAGGGCATCGCCTCGCAGGTCGACCGTGCCCCGCAGGACGCCACCATCGCCATCGACGGCACCACCCCGTCGGTCGTGGAGCCGGTGGACGGCCGGACGCTGGACCGCGAGGGCGCGGCGGACGCGATCACCGACGCGCTGGCCTCCGGGGGCGACCCGAGCACGCCGATCGAGCTGCCCGTGGACGTGACCCCCGTGCGCGTCGACGCCGAGGAGGCCGGGCGCGTCCTCGAGGAGACCGTCACCCCGGCCCTGTCGGCGCCGGTGGAGGTCGTGAGCCAGGACGGCGCCACCTCCGTCGAGGTGCCCGTCACCGCCATCGCCGGCTCCCTCACCTTCACGCCCCAGGACGACGGCGAGCTCGCCGTCGGGCTGGACCCCGAGGCGCTGCAGACGGCTCTCGGCGAGGAGCTCTCGGTCTTCGGCACCCCGGCGGAGGACGCGACGTTCGAGGTGTCGGGTGACGCGGTCAGCGTCGTCCCGTCGGTCGACGGCACCGGCATCGCGCCGACCCGGCTGGCCGAGCAGCTGCTGCCGGTCCTGACCGAGGAGGCGCCGCGGACCGTCACCGCGGAGCTGGGACCCGTGCCGGCGGAGTTCACCACTCAGGAGGCCGAGGCCCTCGGCATCCGGGAGGAGATCTCCAGCTTCACCACGAACATCGGCAACCCGGCCAGCGGCACGAACATCCGGGTGGTCGCGGAGGAGGTCGACGGCGCGATCATCATGCCCGGGGAGACCTTCAGCCTGAACGGCTTCACCGGGCCGCGCGGCCTCGCGCAGGGCTACGTGGAGGCCGGCGTCATCAACAACGGCGAGTTCACCACCGCCGTGGGCGGCGGCATCAGCCAGTTCGCCACCACGATGTTCAACGCCGTCTTCTTCGCCGGCCTCGAGGACGTCTTCCACAAGCCGCACAGCTACTACATCAGCCGCTACCCGGCCGGCCGCGAGGCGACGGTCTACTACGACTCGATCGACCTCACGTGGCGCAACGACGGCGACACCGGCGTCTACGTCGACACGGCGTGGACCCCCGGGACGATCACGGTCACCTTCTACGGGACCAAGCGCTACGAGATCCAGTCGATCAGCAGCGAGCGCTACAACTTCCGCGAGCCGGTCGTGCAGAACAAGCCGGACAGCCCCACCTGTGAGCCGCAGTCGGGCTCGACCGGCTTCGACATCACCGTCACCCGCGTCTTCCGCGACCTGAACACCGGCGCGGAGATCAAGCGCGAGGACTTCCGCACCCGCTACGCCGCCGAGCCGGTGATCAACTGCGTGCCGGTGGAGCCGCCCGCACCCGGCCCCGAGGGCACCGCCCCGGGCGGCGCGCCGGCACCCGGCGGCCGGCGCCCGGCGCGCACACGGGCGGCCTGACGTCGCGTTCCGACCCGACCCGGTGGGGGGGCGGGCCCGGCACCCCCCCGGGCGGGGCGGGGCCGGGCG
>NZ_JASNFN010000006.1:0-65249 GCF_030731085.1 Blastococcus carthaginiensis
CCCCCCGGCCCCCCCGCGGGGGCGCCCCCCCCCCCCCGGGGGGGGGCCGGCCCCCCCCCCCCCACCGCTCGGAGCGTGCCCTGACGTGCACACTGGGCAGGTGAGCGCCGTCCTCCCCAGCGGCTCGCCCGCGGGGGTCGGTGCGGACGAGCCCGACGAACGTGCCGGCGCACCGGGGGCGACGCGGGCCGACGTGCCACGACCGTCCCGGCTGCGCCGGTGGCCGGCCGCGCTGCGGGTCCCCCTGCAGGTGCTCGGCCGCACGCTGGCCAAGGCGTGGCAGGACCGCATCATCGGGCTGTCCGCCGAGGCGGCGTTCTGGCAGATCCTGTCGGTGCCACCGCTGCTCATCGGTCTGCTGGGCTCGCTGGGCTACCTGGGCTCGCTCATCGGCGGGGACGCCGTCGCCCAGATCGAGGAGCAGCTGCTCGACGCGTCAGCGCAGGTGCTCACCGCCGACGTCGTCGACGGCCTGGTGCGGCCGACGCTGACCGACATCCTCGGCTCCGGCCGGCTGGAGCTGGTCAGCGTGGGTTTCCTGCTCTCCCTGTGGGCGGGGTCGTCGGCGACGGCGACCTTCATGAACACGATCGTCATCGCCTACGACCAGCGGGACGTGCGCGGGCCGATCCGCACCCGGCTGAAGGCGCTCTGGCTCTTCGTCGTCGGGCTGCTCCTGGCAGTGCTGACGCTGCCGCTGCTGGTGCTGGGCCGCGGCCGGCTGGTCGGTCTCGTGCCTCAGGACTGGCGGGGCACCACGGCCATG
Organism: Blastococcus carthaginiensis; assembly: GCF_030731085.1. Lineage (NCBI taxonomy): Bacteria > Bacillati > Actinomycetota > Actinomycetes > Geodermatophilales > Geodermatophilaceae > Blastococcus > Blastococcus carthaginiensis. Next base: position 767 of record NZ_JASNFN010000006.1, read on the forward strand.
CTGATCAACGCCGTCTACTGGCCGATCGTGGTCATCGGGATGCTGCTCGCCCTCACCAGCTTCTTCCACGTCGTCCTGCCGCACCGGCTGCCCTGGCGGCGACAGCTGCCCGGTGCGGTGCTCAGCCTCGGCTTCTTCCTGGTGGCCGCGCTGCTGCTGCGGGCCTACGTCAGCGACATCCTGACCGTGGCCCTGCCCTACGGCGCGCTGGCCGCACCCATCGGCGCGCTGCTGTTCTGCTTCTTCTTCGGGATGGCGGTGCTGCTGGGCGCGGAGCTCAACGCCACCATCCACGCGCGCTGGCCGGCACCGCTGCGCCGCCACGGGCGCCGGCGCCAGGAGCGGCGGCAGGCCAAGCTCGAGGAGGAGGCGCGCCGACTGGGCCTGCGGTGACGCGATGACATTGTCGTCCTCCGGACGACACCGCGGCCAGGTGCCGTCCCCACCCGGGCCGAGCGCGTCCGTCGTCCCTACGCGGACCCCTCCGGGGCCCACTCGGGACGACCAGGCTGAGCCGTACCCGTGTCCCGGGTCGGGAGACCCTCCGGGCCCCCGCGACCGGTCCACCCGCTACGCGAGCCGTTTTCTACTACTCCTTGCGGAGCTGCGCGTAGACCTCCTTGCAGGCCGGGCACACCGGGCTGCCGGGCTTGGGGCTCTTGGTCACGGGGAAGACCTCGCCGCACAACGCCTCGACGAGGGTGCCCATGACGGCGCTCTCGGCGATCTTGTTCTTCTTGACGTAGTGGAAGACCTCGTTGGCGTTGCCGGTGTCGGAGTCGCGGACGTCCGGCCGCTCGAGGATGTCGCTGCTGCTCATGACGCGCTCCCTGCTCGACGGTCGAGTGGTGCGGCGGGGGGCACCACGGTGCTCCCGTACCCGCCGACCATGATGACAGGGTGCCTGCCGCAGCCCCCGCTCCCCGCCCGGTCCTGTCCCCCGAGGTCGCCGACGCCCTGGCCGGCGGCCGGCCGGTCGTCGCGCTGGAGAGCACGCTGCTCGCCCACGGGCTCCCCCGGCCCGACAACCGGGCGGCCGCGGACGACGTCGAGGCCGCGGTCCGGGCCGGCGGCGCCGTCCCGGCCACCATCGCCGTGCTCGACGGCACCCCGCACGTCGGGCTGACCGCCGCCCAGGTCGACCGCGTCTGCGCGGACCCCGACCTGGCCAAGCTGGGTGTCCGCGATCTGCCCGTCGCAGCTGCGCTCGGGATGAGCGGTGCGACGACCGTGTCCAGCACCGCGCTGCTCGCCGAGGCGGCCGGGGTGAGCGTGTTCGCCACCGGCGGTCTGGGCGGGGTGCACCGCCAGTCGGTCGAGACGTTCGACGAGTCCGCCGACCTGACGGCGCTGTCCCGCACCTCGCTGGTGGTGGTCTGCGCGGGCGTGAAGTCGATCCTCGACGTCCCGGCAACGCTGGAACGGCTCGAGTCGCTCTCGGTCACCGTGGTCGGGTACGGCACCACCACCTTCCCCGGCTTCTACGTCGCGGACTCGGGCTCGACGGTCGACTGGTCGGTCGCCGACCCCCAGCAGGCCGCCGCGGTGTTCGCGGCCCGCCGTGGGCTCGCGCCCGGGGCGGTGGTGGTGGCCAACCCGCTGCCGGCCGACCAGCAGCTGGACCGGGAGCTGCACGACCGGGTCATCGCCGACGCCCTCGCCGCGGCGGACGCGGCCGGGGTGCGCGGCAAGGACGTCACCCCCTTCGTGCTCGACCACCTGCACCGGGCCAGCGACGGCGCCACGCTCGAGGTGAACGTCCGGCTGGTCCTGCGCAACGCCGAGCTCGCCGGCCGGATCGCCGCGGCTCTGGCCGCTCTCGCGGCCTGAGCGCGACCGTGCCGCCTCCGGTCGTCGTGGTCGGCGACGTCGCCACCGACGTCGTCGCCGTCCTCTCCGGGGAGCCGGCCCCGGGGTCGGACCGGCCGGCACGCATCGTCAGCCGCGGCGGTGGCGCGGGCGCCAACGTGGCGGCGCACCTGGCGCGCCTGGGGACGCCGGTGGTGCTGGCCGGCTGCATCGGGGACGACGCCGCCGGTGCGGGGCTGACCGCCGAGCTGGCGGCGGCCGGGGTGGAGCTGGCGGTGCGCACCGTGCCGGGCGCGGCGACCGGCACGATCGTCAGCCTGGTCGAACCCGACGGGCAGCGCAGCATGCTCGCCGACCGCGGCGCGAACCTGGCGCTGCGCCCGGCCGACGTCCCCACCCCCGCGCCGGGCGGCCACCTGCACCTGTCCGGCTACACCCTTCTCGACCCGGGGCCCCGCGACGCCGGCCTGGCCGCGCTGCGTGCGGCCGCGGTGGCCGGGTGCACCGTCTCGGTCGACCCGGCCTCGACCGGCCCGCTGCGCGGCTACGGGGTGGACCGGTGGCTGACGGACACCGCCGCTGCGACGCTCGTGCTGCCCAACGCCGACGAGGCCCGGCTGCTGACCGGCTGCGCGGACGTCACCGAGGCGGCCCGGGCCCTGGCCGCCCGGCACCCGGTCGCCGTCGTCACCCTCGGAGCCGAGGGTGCGCTGTGGGCGGCGGGCGACGAGCTCGTGCACCGGCCGGCCCGGCCGGCGACGGTCGTGGACACGACCGGGGCCGGGGACGCGTTCGCCGCCGGCCTGCTCGCCGCGTGGCTGACCGGCCCGCACCGCTCCCCCGCGGAGGCGCTGGACGCAGGGCTGGCCTGCGCGGCCGAGGTGGTCCGCCGCCCCGGAGCGCGCTGACCCGGGCGCCCGACGCCTGCCGAGGCGGCGTTACCCGATCGTGACCTGCCGTGAGTCGATCATCGCCTAGGTTAGGCAAGCCTCACCTGAGCTGATCACCTCCGCACGACCGGAAGGACCCCATGCACCGCCCCTCACGCCTGGTCGCGTTGTCCGCGGCAGCGTTCCTCACCACCGGGCTCGCCGCCTGCTCCGCCTCGGCCTCGGACGAGCAGCCGGAGACCGCTGCGGACTCGGCCCCGGTCACCATCGAGCACGCCCTCGGGACGACGACCCTGGAGTCGCGGCCCGAGCGGATCGCCACCGTCAACTGGGCCAACCACGAGGTGCCGCTGGCGCTCGGCGTCGTCCCGGTCGGCATGGCCGCCGCCAACTTCGGCGACGACGACGGCAACGGCCTGCTGCCCTGGGTCGAGGAGCGGCTCGAGGCGCTCGACGCCGAGACCCCCGTCCTGTTCGACGAGACCGACGGCATCGACTTCGAGGCCGTCGCCGACACCGACCCCGACGTCATCCTGGCCGCCTACTCGGGGCTGACCCAGGAGGACTACGACACGCTGAGCGAGATCGCCCCGGTCGTGGCCTACCCCGAGGCACCGTGGGCGACCCCGTGGCGCGAGGTCATCGAGGTCAACGCCGCCGGCATGGGCATGGCGGCCGAGGGCGAGGAGCTCGTCGCGAGCATCGAGCAGGAGATCGCCGACACCGTCGCCGAGCACCCGCAGCTCGAGGGCACGTCGGCCATGTTCATGACCCACGTGGACACCACCGACCTGAGCGAGGTCAGCTTCTACACGCCGTTCGACACCCGGGCGGCGTTCTTCGAGGACCTCGGGATGAGCACCCCGCCCAGCGTGCAGCAGGCGTCGACCGACCCGGAGCAGTTCTCGGGCACGGTGAGCGCCGAGCAGGTCGACGCATTCGAGGACGTCGACGTCATCGTCACCTACGGCGACCAGGAGCTGGTGGACGCGCTCAACGCCGACCCGCTGCTCTCCCAGATCCCGGCCGTGCGGAACGGTGCCCTCGTGCTGCTGCCCAACACCCCGCTGGGCACTGCCGCCAACCCGACCCCGCTGGCGATCTCCTGGGTCCTCGAGGACTACGTCTCGATGCTCGCCGAGGCAGCTGACAAGGGGCAGTGACCGCTGCACCTCCCGCACCGGCCCCGGACGCCGCCCTCGCGCGGCGCCCGGGGTCGCTGCGCGTCCTCTGGCTGCTCGCGGTCCTCGGGGTGCTGGTCGCCCTGATGGCCGCCTCGGTCGCCGTGGGCTCGCGGGACGTCGACTGGTCCGACGTCGTCGCCGCACTGGGCGGGTCCACCGAGAACATCGGCCAGGCCGCCGTCACCAAGCGGATCCCCCGCACGCTCCTCGCCGTCGCCGTGGGTGCTGCGCTGGGTCTCTCGGGCGCGGTCATGCAGGGCGTCACCCGCAACCCGCTCGCCGACCCCGGAGTCCTGGGGATCAACATGGGCGCGTCGCTGGCCGTGGTCGCCGGGATCGCGTGGTTCGGCCTGTTCTCCGCCACGAGCATCATCTGGGTGGCGATCGCCGGCGCCGCGCTCGCGGCCGTGTTCGTCTACGCCGTCGGCTCGCTCGGGCGCGGCGGGCCGACCCCGCTGAAGCTCGCCCTCGCCGGCGCGGCAACCGCCGCGGCGCTCACCTCGTTCGTCACCGCCGTCGCCCTGCCGCGCGGCGACATCGCCGAGAGCGTGCAGTCGTGGGAGATCGGCGGCGTCGGGGGTGCCACCTTCACGGCCATCGGCACGGTGCTGCCGTTCCTGGCGGTGGGGTTCGCCGTCAGCCTGCTCTCCGCCCGCAGCCTCAACTCCCTGGCGCTGGGCGACGAGCTCGCCGCCGGGCTCGGGGAGCGGGTGGCCCTGGCCCGGGGCGTCGCGGCGCTCGGTTCGGTGCTGCTCTGCGGTGCCGCCACGGCGGTCGCCGGGCCGATCGGCTTCGTCGGGCTCGTCGTCCCCCACCTGTGCCGGCTGCTGATCGGGGTCGACCACCGCTGGCTGCTGCCGTTCTCGGCGCTCACCGGCGCCTGCCTGCTCACCGCCACGGACGTGCTCGGGCGGATCGTGGCCCGGCCGGCCGAGATCGACGTCGGCATCATCACCGCGCTCGTGGGCGCGCCGTTCTTCATCTGGGTCGTCCGCCGCCAGAAGGTCCGGGAGCTGTGACCGCCGTCGTCGCGGCGCCCGCGTCGGTCGAGGCCGTCGCCCGGCAGCGGCTCCGCCGCGCCGCCCGCCGGCGCCTGGTCGTCGTGGTGCTCGCGGTGCTGGTCGTCGCGACCTTCGCCGTGACGCTGATGGTCGGGCGGACGTTCTACCCGCCCGGTGACGTGCTGCGGGTGGTGCTGGGGCAGGACGTCCCCGGCGCGACGTTCACGGTCGGCCGGCTGCGGCTGCCGCGCGCGGTGCTCGCGGTCGTGGCCGGGCTCAGCTTCGGCCTGGCCGGCGTGACCTTCCAGACGATGCTGCGCAACCCGCTGGCCAGCCCGGACGTGATCGGCATCAGCGGCGGGGCGAGCGCCGCGGCGGCGTTCGCGATCGTGCTCCTCGGCTGGAGCGGGACGGCCGTCTCCGTCACCGCGATCGTCGCCGCCCTCCTGGTGGCGTTGCTGATGTACCTCCTGGCGTTCAAGGACGGCGTCGTCGGCACCCGGCTGATCCTCATCGGCATCGGGATCGCCGCCATGTCGCGGAGCTCCATCGCCTACGTGCTGGACCAGGCCGGGGCCTGGGACTTCGCCGAGGCGCTGCGCTGGCTGACCGGCAGCCTCAACGGCAGCACCTGGGAGGCCACCCTGCCCGCCCTGGTCGCCCTGGTGGTGCTCGGGCCGGTCCTGCTCGCGCAGACCCGGCCGCTCGCCGCGATGCAGCTGGGCGACGACACGGCGTCCGCGCTGGGTGTCCGCGTCGAGCGGACCCGCATCGTGGCCGTCCTGGCGGCGGTGGGCCTGATCGCCTTCGCGACGGCGGCCTGCGGGCCGATCGCCTTCGTGTCCTTCCTCGCCGGCCCCATCGCGGCCCGGGTCGTCGGGCCCAACGGCTCGCTGCTCGTGCCGGCCGCGCTGGTGGGTGCACTGCTGGTCCTCGCCGCGGACCTGGTGGGCCAGTTCGCCCTCGGCACCCGGTACCCGGTGGGCGTCGTCACCGGGGTCCTCGGGGCCCCGTACCTGATCTACCTGATCGTCCGCACCAACCGCGCCGGAGGCTCGCTGTGACCGCCACCCACATCCTCGCCGCGGAGCAGCTGAGCGTCGGCTACGGCGAGCGCACGGTGATCGAGGAGCTGGACCTCGTCGTCCCACCGGGGCGGATCACCGCCATCGTGGGCGCCAACGCCTGCGGCAAGTCCACCCTGCTGCGGTCGATGTCGCGGCTGCTGGCCCCCCGGGGCGGCCGGGTGCTGCTCGACGGCAAGGCGGTGCACCGGCTGCCGGCCAAGGAGCTGGCGCGCACGCTGGGACTGCTCCCCCAGTCACCGATCGCCCCGGAGGGCATCACGGTCGCCGACCTCGTCGGCCGGGGCCGGCACCCGCACCAGGGCGTCTTCACGCGCTGGCGCCCCGAGGACGACGCGGCGGTGGCGGCTGCCCTGGAGGCCACGCAGACCGCGGAGCTCGCCGACCGCGCCGTCGACGAGCTCTCCGGGGGCCAGCGCCAGCGGGTCTGGATCGCCATGGCGCTCGCCCAGCAGACCGACGTGCTGCTGCTCGACGAGCCGACGACGTTCCTCGACGTCAGCCACCAGATCGAGGTGCTCGACCTGCTGACCGACCTGAACCGGGCCCGCGGCACGACCGTCGTCATGGTCCTGCACGACCTCAACTTGGCCGCCCGCTACGCCGACCACCTCGTCGCCCTGGCTGCCGGTCGCCTGCACGCCGCCGGGGACCCGGCCGAGGTGCTCACCGAGGAGTGCGTGCGCACGGTCTTCGGGCTCGACAGCCGGGTCGTGGTCGACCCGACGTCCGGCCGGCCGCTGATGCTGCCGATCGGGCGTCACCGCATGCGGGCGACGACCGGGGCGCTCAGCCTTCGATGACCCGCCCCGGCCGGGCGGGGTTCTCCAGGACCCGGTCGGGACGCGCGTCGACGCCCTGCAGGCGGGTCCTCGGCTTCGGCGGCCGGTCGTTGGCCATGACGACGGCGATCCACGGCAGCACCGTGCCCAGGATCGCCAGGATGATCATCAACCAGACGACCTTGTAGAAGACGGCGGCCAGGATGAGCGCGACGCCACGGATCGCCATCGTGATGGCGTACCGCCGCTTCCGGGCGGCCTGCTGGTCGGCCAGGCTCGGGGCAGCCTCGGTGATGAGCACCGGCTCGGGCTTGCGCGATCGCGGGAACTGCTGGCTCGAGGCCACGGGCACCCTTCCCTCCGCTGGCCGGTGTCCGCGGGTTCGACCCCGCCGGCTCCCGGACCACTGCCATGGTGCCACCGCGCGGGGCCCGGTGCAGGTGTCCCGGTCAGCCCGCCGGAGCCTGCTTCGCCGCCTTCGCCGCCTGCTTCTCCTCCTGCTTGAACGCCCGCACCTCGGCCAGCGACTCCGGGCCGGTGATGTCGGCGACCGAGCGCCGGGAACCGTCGGTCCCGTAGTCGCCGGCCGCCTCCCGCCAGCCGGACGGGGTGACCCCGTACTGCTTGCCCAGCAGGGCGAGGAAGATCCTCGACTTCTGCGCACCGAAGCCGGGGAGTCCGGTGAGCCGCTTCAGCAGGGTGGCGCCGTCGCAGCCGTCGGCCCACAGCTCCTCGACCCGGCCGTCGTACCGCTCCACGAGCGCCCGGCACACCTCCTGCGCCCGGCCGGCCATCGACCCCGGGTAGCGGTGCAACGCCGGCGGCCCCTGGAAGACCCGCACCAGCTCCTCGGGGTCCATCGCCGCGAGCTGCTCGGCCGAGAGGGTGTCGACGCCTAGCCGGTCGGCCAGCAGCCGCGGGGCCCCAAAGGCGCGCTCCATCGGGAACTGCTGGTCCAGCAGCATCCCGATCAGAAGGGCGAGCGGGTCGCGGCCCAGCAGCTCGTCGGCGGCCTCGTCCTGGGCGATGCGGAGGGTCGGCACACCGGAGATGGTGCCGTATATGGATCCCGTCGCGATCACCCGCCAGCAGGCGCCGCCGCTTCACTCGCGAGCTGATCAGCCTGCCGCGCGATCTACCGGAGGACGTACGACTGGCACAGAGCTTCGCGGGCGGTCAGAACGGGCTCATCTCATCGAGCACCTGCATGGCCAGGTCAGCGATTGCGGCGGCCTTCGGGAGGTCCTCGGCGACCTGCTCGGCTGTGAGCTCCTCGGCGTCGGTCGCAGGATATTCGGCGTCGTTGCGGGTGCGGCGCAGCCGGTCGAACGGCCGCAGCGCCCTGCCCAACGGCGGGTCCAGTTGCGCGGTGACCGCGTGATAGGCGGCCAGGTGGCCGCCCCGGGATGTGGGCCGCAGGCCCTGGTTCTCCAGCACGGCGGTCAGCGCCTTGCGCGCGGCGTCGTAGAGCAGCCCGTAGGCGCCGGCCGGGTCGTCGCCGGCCACCTTCGCGGCAGTTGCCAGGTGGGCGCGGGCCTGGCGGAGCAGCCGGTCGGCGTGCTCACGGCTCGGCTGGACACGTTGCAGCGTCGCCGGGGTCCCGTGGAGCATCTCCTCGATCCGGTCCCGGCCTTGCTGCCACCTCATCGGACCGCTCCGGCCGTGGATGGCCGCCGGTCGGCGGCATCGAGATCGAGGGGGACCAGTGGTGCGGCGGTGACCGTGGCGAGGAAGGCGGAGGCGTCCTCCCCGCGTTCGACCCGTGCCCAGGTGTCGGGGGCGACCCGGCGGATGTTGACCTCGCGGCGGAGCCGCTCGCCGGCGGGGCGGACGGCGTCCTCGAGGTCGTCGACGTCGGCCGTACCGACGACGAGCAGGTCGATGTCGTTGGGCACCGGGCCCGGCACGCCGGAGTAGCGCGCGGCCCAGGACCCGTAGATGTAGGCCCGCTCGACGCCCAGCACACCGCGCAGCGCGTCGGAGAGCACCGGTCGCGGCCCGTAGGTGACCGCCAGCAGGTCGGTCAGCGGGCCGGCGAGCACGCTGGACGTGTCCGCCCGGACCAGTCGGGTGTTGCCCACGCGCCGGTCGCGCACCAGGCCGGCCTGCAGGAGGCGGGTCACCTCGTGGTGGACGCTGCTGAGAGTGACGCCGCCGAGGCGGGCGACCTCGGTGAGGCTGAACTCCTGCTGGGGGTGGAGGAACAGCAAGGCGAGCAGGTCACCCTGCACTTGTGAACGCAACAACGGCAACAGCGTCGGGGATTTCACAACTCTGAAGGTACCTTCGGAGTTGTGAAAGTCAAGCACGTCGGCGGTCTGACTCTCCATTGCTTCGTTGATGCATGTGCTGGTCCAGCAGCATCCCGAGCAGCAGGGCGAGCGGATCGCGGCTCAGCAGCTCGTCGGCGGCGGCGTCCTGGGCGATGCGGATGGTCGGCACGCCGGGCAGTGTGCCGCACGGCGGGTCCGCGACGACGGTCGCTGTGTCACCCGATGAGCGGACGCCCACGTAGCAGGGGCGGGGCGAGGCGGCGTCTACCGCCTCACCCCCTGCGGTTCGGTGCGGTCAGTCGTCGTCCTTCTCGACGGAGACGACGGTGAACGACTCGTCGAGCGCGACCTCGACGAAGGTGCCGTCGCCGAGCCGGATCTCGACCTCGTAGCCGGTGTCGCCCTCGTCGGCGACCTCGACCTCGGTGACGGTCCCGGGCCCGGCCGCCTCCAGAGCGGCGGCACCGGCCTCGTCGCGATCCGGTCCGGTGACCTGCTCGTCCTCCTCGCCGGCGTCGTCCTCGGGCACCTCGGTGCCGTCCTCGCCGACGACGGCGTCTGCCTGCGGAGGAGCGTCGTTCTCCGCCTGTGCGATCTGCGTCCCGCCGATGACCACCGCGGCGAGGGCCGCGGCGCCGAGGGTGGCGCCCTTGACCTTGCTGTTCACGTCGTCTCCTCCAGGGTCGGTTGCTGCGTGGCTCCGGTGCGGCGGCGATCAGTCGTCGTCGCCGGGCTCCTCGCTGTCGCGCTCGTCGCCGAGCACGGTGAAGTCCTCGTCGAGGTGGACGTCGACCTGGTCGCCGTCGTCGAGGGTGACCTCGACCTCGTAGTAGCCCTCTTCGTCGCCGACCTCGGTGTCGGTGACCTGTCCCTCGCCGAGATGCGCGAGGGCGGCCTCGCTGGCCTGCTCCAAGGCGTCGCCGGTGATGGCGACGTCCGGGCGGGCGTCCTCGTCGTCTCCTGCGGTGGCGAGGGCCACGCCACCTCCGCCGGCCAGCACGACCAGGGCCGCCGCGCCGCCGATGGTCCATCGGGTGCTCTTCTTCATGTCTCCTCCGGGGTTCGGGACGACCCCTCGTCGGGGGCACGATCCCAGTGTCGACCGGTCCCGCTGAGCGGACGCTGAGAAAGAGCCCCGAACAGGCCGGTCGCTCTCAGCTGCTTCTCAGCACCGGCCTGGCAGAACGGACACTGACGATCGAAGGAGGTGGGCGGGTGCGGGTCCTGGTGATCGAGGACGAGCGGAACCTGGCGGCCGCCGTGGCCCGCGGACTGCACTCCGAAGGATTCTCCGTGGATGTCGCCGGCGACGGCGTGACCGGTCTGGACCGGGCGCTGCACGGCGGCTACGGCGCCATCGTCCTGGACGTCATGCTGCCGGGCCGCTCCGGGTACGACGTGCTCCGCGAGCTGCGAGCCCGCCAGGTGTGGACGCCGGTGCTGATGCTGACGGCGAAGGACGGCGAGTACGACATCGCCGACGCGCTCGACCTGGGCGCTGACGACTACCTGACGAAGCCGTTCCCGTTCGTCGTCCTGGTGGCCCGGCTGCGTGCCCTGGTGCGGCGGCGCGCCCCGGAGCGGCCGGTGCAGCTGGTCGTGGACGATCTGGTCCTGGACCCGGCCGCGCACCGGGTGCGGCGCGGGGACACCGAGCTGTCGTTGACCGCCCGGGAGTTCGCACTGCTCGAGCACCTGATGCGGCGGGCGGGTGACGCGGTGACGAAGTCGGAGCTGCTGGCCGAGGTGTGGGACGAGAACTTCGCCGGCGACCCGAACATCGTCGAGGTCTACGTCGGCTACCTCCGGCGCAAGATCGACGCACCGTTCGGGCGGAGGAGCATCGAAACCGTGCGTGGCGTCGGCTACCGCATCGATGCCGCCGGCGGATGAGCGCCCGACGACCGCGCGGCCTGACCCGGTGGGTGCGGAGCCGTTCCCTGCGCGCCCGGCTGACCGCGGCCGCGGTCGTGGTCATCGCCGTGGCCATCACCTGCTCTGCGGTGCTGCTCACCCTCCGGCTGGAGTCGGCGCTGGTGACGGGCGTCGACCAGGCCGCGCTCGACCGGGCCCAGCGCGTGGCCGCGGCGATCACCTCCGGCGGGTCGGCGGAGTCGTTGCTCGCCGTCGACGTTGACGACGAAGTCGTCCACGTCCTCGACGAGGATCGAGCCGTCCTGGCCTCGTCCGTGGAGCTGCCGGACGGCCGGCCGCTGCTGACGGCCCCGGCAGGCACCGGCCTCGAGCTGGTCACCCAGGACGGACTCGCCCTGCCCGGTGAGCAGGACGAGCCCCACCGCGTGCTCACCCTCCCGGTGTCGACCACGGACGGGCAGCGCGTGCTCGTCCAGGTCGGTCTGCCGCTGGACGACGCCGAGGAGAGCGTCGAGGAGTTGATCTCCGCGCTCGCCGTCGGCGCCCCAGCGGTGGTCGTCATCCTCGCGGTCCTGACATGGCTGCTGGCGGGGCGGGCGCTACGCCCGGTGGAGGCGCTGCGCCGGCAGGCCGCCGACATCTCCGGCGATGCACTCGACCGGCGGCTCGCCGTCCCAGCCAGCGGAGACGAACTCGCCCGGCTGGCCACCACCTTCAACGCGCTGCTCGGCCGGGCCGAGGCCGCCACCCGACGGCAGCGGGAGTTCGTCGCGGACGCCGCCCACGAGATCCGCAGCCCGCTGGCCTCCCTGCGCACCCAGCTCGAGGTCGCCGCACTGCACGACGACCCGTCGTGGCGCAGCCGGCTTCCGGCGCTGACCGAGGACGCCCAGCGACTGTCCCGGCTGGTCGACGACCTCCTCCGCCTGGCCAGGATCGACGCCCGTGTCCCGCTCGTCCGTGACACGGTCGACCTCGACGAGATCGTCCTGGAGACGGTCGATCGCGTCCGTGCGCACACCGCGCTGCGCCTCGACACCTCCGCAGTCTCCGGCGCCAGGATCATCGGCGACCGGGGCGCGCTCACCCGCGTCGTGCAGAACCTGCTCGACAACGCGCTCCGACACGCCCACACCACCGTGGCCGTCGCGCTGACCGCGACCGACCGGGCGGTGCTGACCGTGACCGACGACGGCCCGGGCATCCCGACCGACCAGCGGGAGCAGGTGTTCGACCGCTTCACCCGCCTCGACGACGCCCGCAGCCGCGATGCCGGCGGAACCGGCCTGGGCCTGGCCATCGTCCGCGACGTCGTCCTGCAGCACGGCGGGCAGGTCGGCCTCGAGGACGCCCACCCCGGCGCCCGGTTCGTCGTCCGACTTCCGCTCGCGGGCTGACCCCACCGGTCACCTGGCTACGGTGCCCCGTCGTAGCGAGGCCGCACGGCTCTACCGGACGGCGCGTGCGCCGAGGTGACGGGCCGCCCCGCTGCTTCGTTGACGCATGCGCTGGTCCAGCAGCATCCCGAGCAGCAGCGCGAGCGGATCACGGCTCAACAGCTCGTCGGCGGCGGCCCACCCGAACGAGGGCATCGGTACACGTCGGCGCCCCGCCTTTGACGCCCGCTTGACCGTTGCACAACTGTCAAACGACTGTCTAACATCACCGCGTGAGCAAGACCATCGGGTTCCGCCCCACCGAGGAGGACGAGCGGATCATCCGCGCGGCGATGCGGTCCGACGAGCACACCTCCGACGTCATCCGCCGCGCGCTCCGCCTCCTGGACCGCGAGGCATGGCTGGCACGAGCACGCGCCGACGCCGAACGGCTGGCGGACGAGGACCTGTCCGGCGAGGCCGACGCCTGGTGATCCGCGGCGCTGTCTACCGCGTCGACCTCGGGGCAGCGCGTCGTGGTCACGAGCAACGCGGCCGGCGCTACGGACTGGTCCTGAGCCCGACCGACATGGCCTGGAGCGTCGCCACGGTCGTCCCGACATCGACACAGGCGCAGCCGGCCGTCTTCCGGCCCGAGATCGAGTTGGGCGGTGTCCTGACCCGGTTCCTCGTCGACCAGATGCGCAGCATCGACGTGCGCTTCGTCGAGGGAGACCCCGCCTTCTTCCTCCACCGCGACGAACTCGACGAGGTCGAGATGGCTGTCACCCGGTACCTCGGCCTCTGACCCGCACCCTGACCGCACGGGCCCACGGGTGCGAGGCCGGCCGACGCCGGGTGCGGTACCAGGGTAGATGCGCGGCCCCCGCGGGGGCACGGCGCCCGTGGTCGCCCTCGGCTCCTGCAGGCGGTCGGACGGGGCGCCATGTTCACGCTGGGGCATCCGGTCCGGTGGTGAAGCTGCGGCTGGCGGTGAAGCCGACTGCGGCGGCGAGCAGCAACAAGGCGCCGCCCACGTAGTAGACGGCGCGGATGCCGAGGGTGTCGGCGAGCAGCCCGCCGACGCCGAGGCTCGCCAGGCGCCCGGTCTGCCAGAGCAGGTCCATCAGCGCGAAGACCCGTCCCCGGGTGCGGTCGGTGAGGTGCGACTGCAGCAGGCTGTTGAACGTGACGGCGCCGGTGGAGGTCCCGATGCCGTACACGGCGAGCGTGGCGGCGGCGACCGGCAGGGAACGGACCGAGGCGAGCACCAGGTCGACCAGGCCGCGCAGCACGTAGGGACCGAACACGTACAGCGGGCGGCGCGGGTCGGGGATCAGCCGCAGCAGCAGGGTGGGCCCGAGGGCGGCGCCCACGCCGATCGCGCCGACCAGGATCCCGTAGGCGTCGGCCGGCGCGCCCAGGTGCTCGGCGGCCAGGACGACCAGCAGTGCGCTGGTCGCGCCGGCCGACAGCGCGGCCAGCAGCTGTCCGATGGCCAGGGCGCGCAGCAACCGGTCGCGCCCGACCAGGGCCAGGCCCTCGCGGGCGTCGGCGAGCAGCCGGCGTCGACCGACCTCCCCCGGCGGCTCGACCAGCCGCAGGCCGCGCAGCGCCAGCGCCGAGGCGACGAAGCTCGCGGCGTTGACGCCGAATGCCCAACCAGGACCCACCAGAGCGACCAGGCCTCCGGCCAGCGGCGCGAGGACGACCTGTGACAGCACAGCCGCGGTCCAGACAGCGCTGTTGGCCGCGACGATCTCCCGGTCGGCCACCACCGAGGGCAGCACGCTGTTGGCGGCCGGGTTGAAGAGGGCCGCACCGGCCGACAGGCCGAAGGCGACCGCGTAGACGACCAGCGGGTCGTCGTGCCAGACCGCGAGAACGCCGGCGAGGGCGGCCCGGAACACGTCGGCGGCCACCATCACGGTGATGCGGGGCAGCCGGTCGACGAGGACGCCTGCGAGCGGGGCGAGCAGCAGCACCGGGACGATCTCGGCGACGACGACGCCGGCCACGCCCAGCCCTGAGCCGGTCAGCCGGTAGATCAGGATGGCCAGGGCGACGAAGCTGAAGACGTCACCCCACTGGCTGATGGTGCGCGCCGTCCACAGCCGCCGGAAGTCCGGCTGAGCCAGCACGGTGCGCATCCCGGGCCGACGCCGATGATCCGCCACGTCAGCCCGCTACCCCTCCTGACCACGGTCCGACCGGTGTGGACCGGCGGGCCGCCCCTCAGCCGTCACGCACCGCCACCAGGCCACGTTCGTCGAGGAGCTCGATGGTGCCGTAGCCGACCCTCACGTAGCCCCGGCGCTCGAGGTCCTTGAGCACCTTGTTGAGGGAAGGCCGGGTCACACCCAGCATCGCCGCCAGGGTGCGCTGCGGCAGCCGGACGGTGCCGTCCTCCGCCTCCTCCACCAGCAGGCCGGCCAGCTGGGCCGGAAGCGGACGCCCCAGCAAGGAGATCAACCGTCCATGACTGGTGGCGAGGCGCTGAGCGATGCTGGACAACCAGCGCCGGGACACCCCGGGATGCCGGTCGAGGAGCGACTCGAAGTCTTCCGCGGACAGCATGAGGCAGACGGCATCGTCGAGCGCATGGGCCGCGTACGGCACGGGGATGCCGAGCAGCAGCGGCACGTCGCCGTCGACGTCCCCCGGACGCAGCACACCGACGACCACCTTGCCCCGCGGCGTCACGACACCGAGCTCGACATGCCCGGAACGGACGATGCAGACGCCCGGCCCCGCACCGCTCCCGTCGCCGAACACCCGTTCACCCCGCTGGAACGTGACGGACGAGATCCGGCTGGCCAGGGCGGCGACGTCCTGAGGACCCAGGGGCGCCGTTCCGCCTCGGCCGACGCACCGCGCGATCCACGCCGCGTCCCGGATCTGCATCTCTTGGGGGGACAGCTTCCCGGCGTCGGCGCGGAACAGCTCGGTCCATCGCCCCAGGTCCACACCCCGGATCCTGTCAGGCCGAGGTCAGGACGTCGTCACGGTTGTCCGCGGAGCGGATCAGGCCACCGGCCACCCGGAGCGCGGGCCGGGTCGCCGTCCGGCGCTGCGAGGGCTCACACCTCCCGGCTCCCCCGGCGGTGGCGGCGGACCACGGCCGCGCCGGCGACGCTCAGCACGACGAGGACCAGCACGGCCACGACGAACGGCCACGACCCCGGCGCGGTCCCGTACGCGCCGAGGGCTGCGAAGGCGATCGTCCCGGGGATGATTCCGAGCGCCGTGCCGACCACGTAGTCGCGGCTGCCGACGGCGGTCAACCCCGCCGCGTAGTTGATGGCGGTGAAGGGCAGCGCGGGCACCAGGCGCACGCCGAGAACCGCGAGGAAACCGTGCCGGCTCAGCAGTGCGTCGACGCGGGCCACCCGGGTCCCGGTCAGCCGTTCGACCGCATCGCGCCCCAGCTTCCGCCCCAGCGCGAACGCGGCCAGGGCTCCCAGCAGGGCAGCCAGCAGGACGAAGAGCACTGCGCCGACGAAGCCGAAGAGGACACCTGCCGCAGCGGTGAGCACGTTCTTCGGCAGGGGTGCGAGAGTCGCCAGCGCATAGACCACGACGAACACCGCGGGAGCCGCCGGCCCGAGCGCTGCGACCTCGACCCGCAGCCGCTCGACGTCAGGCAGCCCGACCACGAGCGCGACGGCCACCGCCGTCGCGACGACGACCAGCAGCCCGGCGAGGCGGCCCCACACGAAGCGTCCGGGAGCCCGGCGCGGGGTCCCCGATGGTCCCGCCCCGACCTCGATGGCCCGGTCCGGCGGAGGACGGCTGTGGTCGCTCACTGCGGCGGGCGGAGGTGGACGGCGAGCCCGGAGGGCACGGTGTCGGCCAGGAAGGACGGCGAGCCCGCCACGGAGCGGTCGACGCCGATGTCGATGCTGCCGCCGATCCGCTCCAGCGCTCGCACGCGGCACCCCCTCCCTGATCCGGACCCGACTCGGTCGGACCCTTCCATGCCCGCCCGGCCTCCGGATGCCCCGGCCGGTGGGTTGTTCAGCCCCCCGAGGACGCGCTGCTCACCCTGGTCCGCGAATCGGCCGGAAGCTTCGGCGACGTCGAGGACCCCACCTGGCAGGCCACCCTGGCCGCCGGCTGGAGCGACGCAGAGGCCACCGGGGCATCGGTGCACATCGCGCTGAACCCGTTCACCAACCACCTGGTGCAGACCGACCTCGACGTCCCACCCGCTCCGGGCCTCCGAGCCGCCGGTCCGGCAGCCAGGGATCTGCCCCGTCGGGAAAGGCGGCCGACCGCGGTTCACGACCGCAGCACGGGGCATGGCCCGGTACAGCCGAGCACAGGAGGACACCGACGTGCGCACCACTGCGAGGAGACACCCCGCCGGCCCGCCGGCGGCCACGGTCCGACCGGATCCGGGCGGGGTCGGCCGGTCGAGCTCGGCGGCGGCCGAACGGGTCAGCGACGATCTCCGGCGCGGCGCCGGGGACTTCCTCGAGCAGCGCCGCCGCATCGCGGGCCTCACCTCCCTCGCGAGCTTCGCCCTCGGGGTGGTCGGCCTGTACCAGTTCGGGTTGCTGCGGCGGGTGCCCGAGCTGCCCCTGCCCTTCCTCGACGCCGACGCGGTCGACGCCGCCGGCGAGGCCTACCAGCAGTTCAGGACCCCGGATGCCGCGCTCGGCCTGCTCAGTGCCGGCGTGACCCTGGCCCTCGCCGGGATGGGCGACCGGGACCGGGCCCGGACGGCACCGTGGGTGCCGCTGGCGCTGGCCGCGAAGACCGCCGCGGACGCCGGCGGCGGTATCTACCTGTTCGCCGAGCAGGTCACCAAGCACCGCAAGGTGTGCTCCTGGTGCACCGTGGCCGCGGCGGCCCAGCTGGCCACCCTCCCGCTGGCGCTGCCCGAGGCGCGTGCCGCCCTCCGTCGCCTGGCGGGTCGGTCGTGAACGGGCTGGGGCTGCACCTGCACGAGGACCTGCTGGACGGCGAGCCGATCCGCTGGCTGGAGCACGGCGAGGGCGCGCACGTCGTCCTGGTCCACGGCATCCCGACCTCGCCCCGGCTCTGGCGCCACGTGATGCCGCTGGTCAGCGGCCGGTCCCTCGCGCTGGAGATGGCCGGCTACGGCAGCTCCATCCCCGACGGCGAGGGCCGCGACCTCGGCCTGTCGGCCCAGGCCGACCGGCTGCTGCGCTGGCTGGACCTGGTCGGCGCGGAGTCACCGGTTCTCGTCGGTCACGACCTCGGCGGCGGGGTCGCGCAGATCGCCGCCGCCCGGGCGCCCGGCCGGTTCTCCGGGATCGTGCTGACCAACGCCGTCTGCTACGACTCCTGGCCGATCCCCAGCGTGAAGGCGATGCAGCGGGCCGCACCGGTGCTGCGGTACCTGCCCGAGACCGCGCTCTACCCCTCCCTGGTCCAGCTGATCCACCGCGGCCACGACGACCGGGCGCGGGCGCTGGAATCCATCGGTGTGCACTGGCAGCACTACGTCACCCACGGCGCCGCCCGGAGCCTGATGCGCCAGGTGAGCTCCCTGCGGGTCGAGGACACGATCGCCGTCGCCGACCAGCTGCCCTCGCTCGGCCTCCCCGCCCGCGTGGTGTGGGGCGAGGCCGACCAGTTCCAGAAGGTCGAGTACGGCCGCCGCCTCGCGGACGACCTGGGCACGGAGCTGCAGCCCATCCCCGGCGGCAAGCACTTCACCCCCGAGGACCATCCCGAGGTGATCGCGGCGGCCATCAACGAGCTGATCGGAACGGGTCCTGCGCGCGAAGGAGATCCCGGTGGGCGGTGACGCCGGCGGGTTCGTGGGCTACCCGATGGTGGAGGAGTCGAAGGCGACCGGCGCCGTCGCCGCCGTCTAC
Organism: Blastococcus carthaginiensis; assembly: GCF_030731085.1. Lineage (NCBI taxonomy): Bacteria > Bacillati > Actinomycetota > Actinomycetes > Geodermatophilales > Geodermatophilaceae > Blastococcus > Blastococcus carthaginiensis. The sequence goes on from NZ_JASNFN010000006.1 coordinate 18,891, forward strand.
GCCCACCTGCTGGACGGCATGCCGTTCGTGCCCAGCCTCTTCAAGTCGCTGGCGCTCTGCCCCGGCTACCTCGTGCTCGCCCACGAGCAGGCCGCCGGAGTGCTGCCGGACCCGTCGTTCGCGCAGTCGGCACAGAAGCTCGTGACGTCGGCGCGGGAGATCACGACCCCTCCGGCCCACGCCGATGTCCGCGGTGCGCTGGCCGGGTTCACCGGTCCGCTGAGCCGGATGCTCCTGCTGGCCGCCGGCCTCCGGCTCGCGCTCGACGGGGAGCTCCACGCACCGCCCGCGCCCGGTCAGGTCCCCGAAGCCCGCCCGGTGCGGCCAGAGAGCCCCGCTCCCTCGCCGGCCGACGCACCCGCGCCGGAGCTCTACGGCCAGATCCGCGCCGCCCTCGACACGCCCGTCGTCAACAGCATCTGGCGCAGCCTCGCCGACCGAGGGTTGTTGGAGGCGGCCTGGGACCACCTGGGCCCTCAGGTGCCTGCCACCCGTGCCGCCGCCGACGACCTGCAGCACAGAGCGGTCGACGCCGCCCGGCACCTGCCCTGGCAGGTCGTCGCCGACCCCACCGCGCTGGAGCAGGCCGGCCTCGGCGACGCCCGCCCGGGCATGGCCGCCGTCCTGGGCGCCTACATGACCACCCTGCCCCGGGTCCTCGTGCTGGTGGCCTCCAGCAGCGCACCCGAGTGATGCCCCACACCGCCGAGCCCGAGGAACCTGCGTTGACCCTCTCGCCGTCCGTCATCGTCTTCGACGTCAACGAGACCCTGTCCGACATGAGCCCGATGTCTCAGCGGTTCGAGGACGTCGGGGCACCTCCCCACCTGGCCACGCTGTGGTTCGCCACGCTGCTGCGTGACGGGTTCGCCCTCACCGCCGCCGGCGCGTCCCGCCCCTTCGCCGAACTCGGGGCCGCGGCCCTGCGCACGGTGCTGCACAACGTGGACCTCGACCGGGACACCGACGCCGCCGTCGACCACGTCATGAGCGGCTTCACCGAACTGGGCGTCCACCCCGACGTCCCGGACGGCGTCCGGGCCCTCCGGACGTCGGGGCGGCGGCTGGTCACCCTGACCAACGGCTCCACGTCCGTGTCGGAGCAGCTGTTCACCGGCGCCGGCATCCGCGACCAGTTCGACGCGCTGCTCTCCGTGGAGGATGCCGGCGCCTGGAAGCCGGCACGCCGCGCCTACGAGTACGCCGCCCGGACCTGCGACACCGACCCGGGCGAGATGCTGCTCGTCGCCGTCCATCCGTGGGACATCGACGGCGCCGCCCGCGCCGGACTGGCCACCGCGTGGATCGACCGGGCCGGGACCCCGTACCCCTCCTCCTTCACGCCGCCGTCACTGCGCGCCACCGGGCTGACCGACCTCGCCGAGCAGCTGGGCTGACCTCGACTCGGGGGGCGGCCTCAGGCTCCGTCCCGATCACCGTCCGACGACCGGTCCCCGGCAGCCGGCAGCGCCTCCAGCAGTGGATCGCGACAGCGGTACGCCGCATCCTCGTACCGCCGCCCGTCGACGACGGCGACGTGCCCGTAGCTCGCCGCATGCTTGCAGGGGCAGACCGACGTGGTCTCGCCCTGCCGCAGGACGTCCGGCGCATCGGGAACTGCGGCAGGACGGGTGGAGGTTGGATGCTGTGCCGACGTGGCGGCCGTTCAACCTCCCTTTGGCGCCCTCGAAGGTCCCGACTCCCGCCGGAAGGAGGCACGGCTCGCCCGACGCCCCCCCCGAGCGCTCGATCCTCACCGCGGAGAAGTCCCACCGCTGCCGCTCTGCCCCGGCGACCCCGTGGTCCGTGGCCGCATGCGGATGCCAGTTGCGGGGAAGGGCCGACCGGACGGCCCTGTCCGGGGCCCGTACGTCGAGGAGGTCGACATGCCCGCACGGGACATGCCCGCACGAGACGAACTGCCCGCGCCAAGGGAAGGCTTCGTGCTGACCCACTTCCTGGTGGTCGGCGATCAGGACCGCTCGCGGGAGTGGTACCGCGACGTCTTCGGCGCGCAGGTGGTGCACGAGCGCGATCCGGTGATGCTCCGTGCGGCCAACAGCTGGCTGATCCTCAACGAGGCCGGTGGTCCGACCGACGACAAGCCCGACGTGAGCCTCGTTCTGCCGCAGGACCCCCGGCGGACCAGCGCCTTCCTCAACGTCCGTGTCGCCGACATCGCCGCGGTGTACCGGAACTGGACGGCGAAAGGCGTCGAGTTCCTCACCGAGCCGAAGGACCACGGCCAGGAGATCCGCGCGTACGTGCGTGACCCGGACGGTCACCTCATCGAGGTCGGGCAGGCCACGGGCATGCTGGAGACGGTGGACGGCGACTGATCTCCCGCCTGCCCGGGTGACGACGTCCGTCGGCGGGTAGCGGGACCACATGGCCTTGACGATCGGCAGCGCACCCTTCGGCTCCACGCCGTCCGGAACCTTCAACTTCGACCCGGCGCCGCCCGAGCACGTCCTCTACCTCGAGCCCTCCCCGCGCCGGGTCCGCGTGCGCCTGGGCGAGGAGACCGTCGCCAACAGCACCGGCGTGCGCCTGCTCCACCTGTCGGGCCAGACACCGATCTACCTCTTCCCCCGCGAGGACGTCCGGGCCGACCTGTTCACGACCAGCGACACGAAGGTGAACGCCCCCGGCCTCGGCGAGGCCTCGCACTGGACGGTGTCGGTGGGCGAGCGGACGGCGGAGGACGGCGCCTACTCCTACGAGCAGCCGCCGTCGTCGCTAGCGGGCGTGGCCGGTCTCGTCGCGTTCGACTGGGACGCGATGGACGCCTGGTTCGAGGAGGACGAGGAGGTCTTCGTCCATCCGCGCGACCCCTATCACCGGATCGACGTGCTACGCAGCTCCCGTCACGTGGTCGTGCGCTGGGGGGACACCGTCGTCGCCGACTCGACGCAGCCGCGCATGCTGCTGGAGAGCAGCCTGCCGCCCCGGTGGTACCTGCCGGCCGAGGACGTTCGCACCGACCTGCTGGCCCCGAGCTACACCGCGACGAGGTGCCCGTACAAGGGCGTCGCGCAGTACCGGACACTGCGGGACGGCGACCGATTCGACGATGACGTCGTCTGGAGCTACCCCGAGCCCATGCACGATGCCGAAGCCGTCGGCGGGCTGCTCTGCTTCGATGACGCGCGGCTCGACGTCCAGGTGCGCGAGGGGACCCGGTGACCTAGCGACCCTGCACGAGCTACGGCTGGACGGTGGCGGACTGCGAGGGCGCGTGGCTGCGGTAGAGCTTCTCGACGCGGCGAGCCGGTAGGCCGCACCTGGACCGGGTCGCCGCGGCCGACGGCCTCTGGTTCCAGGGAAGCTTGCCGATGACCAGCGTGGGGACGTCGACGTAGACCCTGTCCTCGGCGGTGTGGGTCACCACGACATCCAGCGGGATGAACGTGTCGCTCGAGATGAGTCCAGGCGTGGACGGCGGCTGGCTGTACGCCGCCGGGGACGTGAACGGCCGGGCGCTGCTGACTCACCAGGACAAGTACCAGGCCCGGCTCGTCGGCGACAACATCGCCGGACGCGCCCGGCAGGCCTGGGCCGACCACGTGGCCGTGCCCCGCGTGACCTTCACCGATCCCCAGGTGGCCGCCGTCGGCACGACCGAGGGGCCGGCCCGCGAGGCGGGAATCGACGTGCGGACCGCCCGCTACGACATCGGCGCCACAGCCGCGGGCGCCCTGGCCGGCAAGGACGTCGACGGCACCGCGCAGCTGGTCATCGACGCCGACCGCCGGCTGCTGGTCAGCGCGACCTTCGTCGGCCCGGGCGTCGGGGAGCTGCAGCACGCAGCGACCATCACGATCGTCGGCCAGGTGCCGATCGACACCCTGTGGCACGCCGTGCCCGCCTTCCCCACGCTCAGCGAGGTCTGGCTGCGCCTGCTGAGAGCGAACGCGGCGTCTCCTGAGCTGCCGGAGCGGCCCGGCACTGGGCGTCGACTCGGTCGGCGCGGACGGAACCGATGCGCAAGCGTGTCGCACGTGGCCTTCGAGTTGACCGACGCCGTGCTGCCGCTACCGGACGGGGTCCGCGCTGAGCTGCGCCGCGAATGGGCGCGACTGGCGGCGCCTGGCACATGGCTGTCAGGACCGGAACGCGTGGCCGTCGCCCGGGAGGCGCGGGCCGCACGCACGTTCAGCGATGCGGACGCGGGACTTCCCGCCCTGCTGACCGAGGTGGCGCAGTCCGTGTCGGCCGCCGCAGACCTCGTCACCCGGGAATGGGTCTCCGACCTGCGTGGCCAGGGCATGGCGATCGAGGAGTACGTCGAGGTCGTGGGCGTCGTCAGCCGGCTGGCGGCAGTGGACGCCTATGTCCGCGGGGTCGGATCCGCGGAGGAGGCCCTCCCCGACCCTGAGCCGGGAGAGCCCACAGGGGAGCGCAACGGTCAGGTCCGGTGGCGGAACGCCTTCGTGCCCACCCATCCCGAGGACGGCGCCCGGTACGCCCTGTCCGCGGTACCCGCCGAGGAGGAGGCTCGGGACCAGCTCCACGCCCAGCTCTACCTGAGCACCGAGCGGATGGCGGATCTGGCGTACCAGGACGTGCTGTCCCGTGCGCAGATGGAGCTGCTGGCCGCGCGCGTCTCGCTGCTCAACGACTGCTTCTACTAGCTGATCGCCCACGCCAACATGCTCCGTGCGAGTGTGCAGAAGACGACCGGGACGTCCGTGGATCTCCGCGCGGTCACCGACACCGGCATCGACCCCGGTCTTCCCTGGGGGGCAGAACTTCGCGATCTCGCGACCGCCATGGTGACCGGCCAGCGGCTCGAGGAGAGCCGCGACGCACTGATCCGTGCCGCCGGCCCGCGGAAGACCGCCGCCGCAGTCGGCGTGTGCGCGAACTTCGAGATGATGAACCACATCCTCGACGCGACCGGTTGCCCCGTGCCGGCGAGCCTCGGTTTCGTGGCAGACCTGCTCGGGGTCACGCGCCGGCACTGAACGGCGGGATCAGGCGAACCTCGGGTAGAGGGACACGCCCCGTCGACGATGGTGGTCCCCGTGACGTAGCCCGCCTCCGGGCTCGCGGCCCAGGTGAGGCACCGGCGGTGAGCACTCCCCGTGGCCGTTGACGCGAGGCTGCGCCAACGGCCACGGGGACCGCGAGGGGCCGCCGTCCGAGTGCCCGAGCTCAGGCCTCCTGAGCGCTGCGGCGGCGGATGGCCATGGTGCCCGCGACGGCGGCACCGGCCAGAGCCGTGCCGCCGAGGAGGAACAAACCCATCGACTCGACACCGGCGGTGCTGCCGCCGCCGGCGTCGACGCCGCCGACCGGCATCCGGGTCACCTTCCAGATGCCACCGGTGCCCGGCTGGTAGGCGTACGGCGGCTTCATCTCCATGTCGATGTTCACGATGCCGTAGTCGACGATGTACATCGCGCCGTCCGGGCCGAACTGCACGTCGAACGGGCGTGCGATGGGATCACCCTTCACGAACGGGGTGATCTCGCCGGTCTCGGTGTCGACCGCCACAACTTGGCGCCCGATGTTCCCCTCGCGCAGCGGGTTGGTCGGCGGAGCCAGGTCTCCCCACTCGGCGACGAACATCTGTCCGGCGAACTCCCCGAAGCCCTCGGGTGCGATGTCGATCATCGACGGGGACGAGTTGAACTCGTGCCGTCCGAGAACCCACTCGGGGTCGGGCGGGGTAAGGCCGCTGGCCTCCACATCGATGACCGATCCGAGGATCTTCCCCAGCTCCTCGTCGGTGCCGAGGAACACCGGCACCTGGAACTGGTCCGGTGGCTCGAACTTGGGATCCGTCAGCGGTTCACGGCTGGCGGAGTACTCCGGTATCCCGTACCAGCGGCCGGGCTCGACCCGCAGCGACGCATCGATCTCGCCCTGCACCGGGCGGGACCCGCGGATGTCGTAGCCGTTCTCGGCGGCGAACATTTCGCCGTCCTCGTTCCAGGTGAGGCCGAGCAGGTTGCGGAAGCCCCACGCGTGGGTCTCGATGGTCTCCTCGGCGTTGTCCGGATCGAAGGTCAGGATCGACCCGCCGCACTTCTCCACGCCCTCGATCACCTGCCCGGGCTCGGTCGCGGTGCCGAACGGCACGTAGGCCCCGGTGAGCACCATGTCGTCCGGGTCCTCGGTCAGGAAGTTCGGGGTCTGGAAGTTGTGCCCGGTCAGCACGATGTCCTCGCACGGCGTGGTGTGCACGCCCGGGCTGCGCATGACCCAGGGGGCGACAGAGGGACCCATCACCCCGGCGTTGCCGGCCGGCCCCACCGACACGTACATTCGGCCGTCGGGCCCCACGTCGATGTCGTTGATCTGGTGCTCGGCCTGGCTGTCCAGGATCCCCTGGAACAACAGCTCCACCTCACCGTCGGGCGTGGCCCGCGACACCGCCCCGGTGAGGTCATCGGCGCGGTGGGTGAAGTAGAAGGCGCCGTCGTGCCACTTCAGGCCGACCAGCGCAGGCTCGATCGCCTCGTCGAGCTCGATGACCGGCGTCGCCTGCCCGTTCGCGACCTCGAGGATCCGGATGGGCGCGAGCTGCTCGGGGAAGAGACCGCTGCCGGCCTCGCCCACGTACATGCGCCCTTCGTCGTCCCAGGTGATCGAGCTGGGCAGCTGCAGCCCGCCGACGACCTGCTCGATCTGGTAGCCCTCGGGGAGGTCGAATTCGCCGGCCGGTGATGCAGGCGCGGCTGCCGCCCCCGTCGCGCCCAGGCCGCTGGCCGTTCCGAGCAGCCCGAGCGCCGCGGCGGCGCCCAACCTGCTCTTCGCTGTCCTCTTCATGATCGGCACCGTCCCCTGTTCGGTGGACGGTCGCGGAGAGACGACGGCCCACGTCCACACGGCTGCACGTCTGACAGCCGGGTCCGCGACTGCCCACCCGGTCGCAAGCCGAAAGCCGGTCGCTGTGAGCTGTAACACAACCGCAAGTTCCTCTCGCATGCGGGACGGTCGGCGGCCGCGGGATTGGTTGGTGGCGTCCGATCCAAGGCCCGCGCCGGCCTCGCCCTGGCCCGAAGAAGCCCGGCTTCCGCTACACCACGAACGTGGTGCCGCTGGACCCGTCACCGGTCCGCGGCTCGCACGGACGGCTGCCCGACGATCCTCGGGACGGCCCCGTCCTGGTCCGCTCCGGCCCATCCGTCACCCGCGACCGCGTGGCTGCCACGGACGTGCGGGACCTGCTCCTGCGGCTCGGCGGCCTGACCGGCTGACCGATCGTCGCAGCAGTCCCGACCCGCCCACCGCTCCACGCGGACAACCGGCCGCTGCGGGCTGCGAGGCGACCGTCCACTGCATCGTGGAACGTGCGGGTGGCTGCGCGTCCGTCGACGGGCAGCAGGTGTAGGTATGGCGGCGATGGCGCCCCGCCGAAAGATGGGTCAACGAATCGCACGCCAGCACAACAGCGGAGTTGCTGCATGCGGCGTCTCTCGACCCGACCGGATGTGTCCCGGCCGGTGCCACAGGCCGGCCCGGGTCGAGTCTGATCGTTACGTGCGCCGGCGCTGCCGCCGGGCCAGCGCGAGGCCGATCGGCTGTCTCGGTCCGGGTCACCCGGTCCTCGTCGGACGACCGGCCCCCGACGGCCCGCAGCGCGTAGGGCAGGACTTCCGTCGGAGGCCGGTGCCTTGCTCGCCGCCTCCCTCCGGATGCGGCGAACCTCACCGTCGGCCGGTGGCGAGGAAGGGCTCGTCGCGGCGCACGCCCGAGCTGTAGAAGAAGAAGCTCAGCAGGGTTCCGAAGACGATGTGCATGACCAGCTCGAACGGCTGGTTGGGCATCTGGAACTGCGGCAGGATCGTGTTCGCGATGATCACGAAGTTGACCACGTAGATGAGTGCGCCGTAGACGGTCCCGACCAACGCGGCGGTGCCGTTGGTGCGCAGCGCCGGGGCGATGAGCGCGAAGGCGATGCCCAGGAGGGCGGAGAGCACCATGTGGACGGCGACGCCGACCCACGGCTGAGCGGTGCCGGCCTGGAGGGCGTCGGCGCCCAGCACGATCGTGGAGATGAGCTTGAGCGGCGCCAGCCAGCCGCCACCGGTCGTGGCGGCGAACCACATCGTGATCACCGCGAAGGGGATGCCGGCGACGATGCCGCCGATGGCCCCGCGGAGCAGCCGGCGCCCCACCGGCTCAGGGGCGAGCGTGCCAGGTCGGTGCGTTGCGGATTCGTTCATCTCGTCCTCGCTCGTCGTCGAGTCCGTCCCGGCGATGGCAAGGACGGACGGAGGTTGCGGTTCCGGGCGCGCGTCAGCGCCGCGTCTGCCCTGCCCTCTCCCGGTCGCCCGTACCGGCGAACGTCACCTGGCCGACAAAGTCGGTGGACGGCCTGGTGCCGTGGTGACGTCGGGGCCGATCCGCCTGTCCTGTCGCACCACTCGGGTCGCAGGACCGGTCAGGAGGAGGTCACTCCCGCCTCTCGGGAGCTGAACCCCTCACCGCCGGGACCACGGCCTCCCGAGGACATGCAGCATCACGGTGCGCGCTCGACGGCCCGGCGCAGCGCGCCCAGGGCGCCGGCCGCCGCGACGACGGCACCGACGCCCACGGCTGCGCGGGCGGCCCTGTTCGGCCAGCCGCCGCGCACGGCGTCGAGATCGGGCTGCGGTGTGAACACGTTCCCGTCGTCGGCCGGTGCCGGCTGCTTGCCGAGGGCCACGAACCGCATGGCCAGCGGTGCCAGTTCGCTGTAGGTGCGCGGCAGCAGCGCGTGCCCCCACGACCCGAGGTGGTGCAGCTGCCCGACCGTCACCTCCCGCCGCGGGTGCTCGGCGCACCGGACGACGGCCCGGGCGACCCGCGTCGGCGAGGAGACCGGTGGCACCGGCTTGATCGTCCGCCCCGTGTAGTTCGCGGCATGCCGGAAGATCGGCGTGTCGATCGAGCCGGGCAGGATCGTGCACACGTGGATGCCTCGGTCCTGCTTCAGCTCCTGGCGCAGCACCTCGGAGAAGCCCACGATCCCGAACTTGCTCGTCGCGTAGGCGCTGACGTAGGGCGAGGTCATCTTCGCGTACAGCGAAGCGATGTTGATGATCACGCCGCGGCCCTGCCGCTTCAGCACCGGGAGCGCGGCCCGTGCGCCCTGCATCGTGCCGAGGAGGTTGACCTCGATGATGCGGCGCTGCACGTCGACGGGGACCTCCCCGATCGCGCCGTAGGCCATGACGGCCGCCGCGTTGACCCACACGTCGATGCGGCCGAACGCCGTGACCGCCCGACGGGCCAGCGCCTCCACCGCCTCGCTGTCGGCGACGTCGGTGGGCACGGCCACGGCCCGCGCCCCGGCCGCCCGGCACTCCGCCGCCGCCGCGTCCAGCGACGGGCCGCCGCGCGCAGCCAGGACGACGTTCGCACCCCGCCCGGCGAACCGCTGCGCGGCGGCCCGGCCGATGCCGCTGGACGCCCCGGTGACGACGACCGCGGCACCGTCGAGATCGACGCCCCGACTCACGGCTTGAGGACGACCTTGATGCAGCCGTCTTCCTTGTTCTTGAAGATCTCGTAACCGTGCGGGGCCTCGTCGAGCGCCATCTTGTGGGTGGTGAGGTCCTCGGTCCCCAGCGGATCGGCGTCGTCCTGCAGCGCCGGCATGATGTCGTCGATCCAGCGCTTCACGTGCGCCTGCCCCATGCGCATGGTGACGCCCCTGTCGAACAACTGCATCATCGGCATCGGGTCGGCCTCGCCGCCGTACACGCCGATGAGCGACACCGTGCCGGCGCGGCGGACGGAGTCGAAGGCCGTCCGCATCGCCGCCATCCGGTCCACGCCGAAGGTCTCGACGGCCTTGCGGGCCAGCCCGTCCGGCAGCAGGCCGGCGGCCCGCTGGGCGACCTCTTGGAACGGGGTGCCGTGGGCCTCCATCCCGACCGCATCGACGACGCCGTCGACGCCGCGCCCGCGGGTCAGTTCGCGGATCGCCGCCGGGACGTCGTCGATCTCGTTGCTGTCGAGCACGGTGATGCCGTGCCGCCGGGCCATCTCCAGCCGCTCGGGCACGTTGTCCACGCCGATCACCTGCTCGGCGCCGAGGTGCTTGGCGACCCGCGTGGCGAACTGGCCGACCGGGCCGAGTCCGATCACCGCGCAGCTGTCACCCTCACCGACGTCGGCGTACTTCACCGACTGCCAGGCCGTCGGCAGGATGTCGGACAGGAACAGCCACCGCTCGTCGGCGTGCTCCTGCGGCACCTTGATGGGCCCGAACTGCGCCTGCGGCACGCGCAGGTACTCGGCCTGCCCGCCTGGCACCTGGCCGTACAGCTTCGTGTAGCCGAACAGGGCCGCGCCCTTGTCCTGTTCGCGCACCTGCGTCGTCTCGCACTGCGCCATGAAGCCGTGGGTGCACATCCAGCAGTGCCCGCAGGAGATGTTGAACGGGATGACCACCCGGTCACCGGGCTTGACGTGGGTGACCTCGGAGCCGACCTCCTCGACGATCCCCATCGGCTCGTGGCCGATGACGTCCCCCTTGTCCAGGTACATCCCGAGGACGTCGTAGAGGTGCAGATCCGAGCCGCAGATCGCCGTCGACGTCATCCGCACGACCGCATCGGTCGGCTCCTGGATCACCGGGTCAGGCACCGTCTCCACCGAGACCTTGCCCGTCCCCTGCCATGTCAGCGCCTTCACCGCGTCACTCCGTCCAGTAGGTGTCCGTCGTCCAAGGACCGGTCCTCCTCGGCGCTACCCGGCGCCGGGAACGGCATGCGATCCGGACCGGACGGGAACATGTCGGTCCTGTGACGGCCGGTCATCGCAGAGCCGCCTCGCGGCGGCTGGGGCGCCCACCCGCTGCCGCGCCCCCCACCGCGAGGGTCCGGTTCCGGACGTCCCGGTCGGCGTGCCCGTGCAGCCCGCTCGGCGCGGACCGCGCAGGAGCGGAACCGGCTGCCTACAGTCCTCCCTGTGCCTGAAGCTCCCGGACGAGAACCCAGCCGGCTCCAGGTGATCGCCGCCCAGCTGGACGCCGTCATCGACAGCGCGCCGCTCGGCATCGGGCTGTTCGACGAGGAGGTCCGGCACGTCCGGGTCAACCCGGTGCTCGAGGAGATGAACGGTCTGCCGGCCGCCGAGCTGCTCGGCCGGACGCCCGCCGAGCTGCATCCCGGGGTCGGCGGCGAGGCGGAGGTCCTGTACCGGGAGGTGATGCGGTCCGGCCGCCCGCGGCGGGACGTCCTCATGACCGGCGCCGTCGGCAGCCGGCCGGGGCAGGTCCACCACTGGAGCACCAGCTTCTTCCCCGTCCGGCACGACGGCCAGGTCATCGGGCTGTGCGTGGTCGTGGCCGACGTGACCACCGAGCGCCGGCTCGCCGAGGCGCTGGCCGCCTCCGAGGAACGCCACCGTCGGCTGGCCGAGGACCTGCAGACCAGCCTCCTGCCGCCCGTCCTGCCGCAACCGGCAGGGGCGGAGCTGGCAGCCGCGTACCGGCCCGGCGGGACGGCCTCCACCGTCGGCGGGGACTTCTACGACCTCGTCGAGCTCGACGACTCCTCCTGGCTGCTGGTCATCGGTGACGTCCAGGGCACCGGGCCGGTCGCCGCCTCGCTCACCGCCGCCGTCCGCTACGGCATCCGGGCCGCCGCCGTGCGCACGTCCGATCCGGCGGAGGTCCTGCGCACGGCCAACGCCGTCCTGCTGCGGCAGGGCACCCCGAACGGGACGTGCACCGCCGCCTGCGTCCTCGCCCGGCGGACCGGGGACCGGATCGACCTGCGCACGGCCTCGGCCGGCCACCCGCTGCCCCTGGTGCTCCGCAGCGGCACCGGGGCCGTGGAGGAGGTGGGCACCCCCGGGACGCTGCTGGGCAGCTTCCCCGAGGTCGACCTGCCGGTCGCCGGAGCGAGCCTGGCAGCCGGTGACGTCCTGGTCCTCTACAGCGACGGGGTCACCGAGGCGCGGTACCGGGCCCGTACGGGCGACCTCGAGTTCTTCGGTGAGGAACGGCTGCGCTCGCTGCTCGCTGCGTCCCGGGGGGCCGGCGCCGCGGACATCGCGGGGCGGGTGGAGGCCTCGGCCCTGGAGTTCCAGTCCGGCCACCCGGCCGACGACCTCGCCGTCCTGGTCCTGCGCGCCACCGGCGGGAGCTGAGCCCGCCGGCCGCGGTCGTACTGGGTCTCGTCGAGGTCCAGGACGAGCTCGCCGGTGTGCACCACCGTGGCGGGCCGGTCCCGGACCAGCAGGAGGACCGACGCCTCGGGGTTCCCGGGCATCACCGTCCTGGTGAGGTCGGCGACCGTCTGGAGCAGGCCGTCCATCGACAGGTCGTGCAGGGAGAGCCGGCCCAGGCGTTCCAGGGCCTCGGCGGCGTCGACGGGGGTCGCGTTCTGGTCGCGGGCCACGGCTCGGCCTCCGGTCTCCGTCGACACCGGGGGCGGTGACCTCGGCCGCGGTACCCGGTGGGGGCACCGCTGGGGGTACGCCGCTGCTGGACGCACCGTTCGACGCGGGTCGGCGCCTGGGCTGGCGGCCGACGCCACGCCTGTCGACGCCGGGGGCACCTTCGCGCGGGGCCACCTGCTTACCGCACCGGCGGCTGGGTACCGGGCGGCGGACGGAGTCAGACAGCACGGGTCCGGTTGCTCGACGGGTGCGCACTGCCGCTCTCCCGGGGACGAGGACCTCTCGCATGCCGGTCGTCCGGCATCCCGGGAGAGGTACATGACACAGCAGTTCTGGGCGTACCGGCCACCGCCGGCGCCCGACGCAGGGATGCCGTCCCTGTACCACGGGGAGCCAGCCACGGCCGCCGAGATCAGCGCCGGACGGGCGCAGCTGCGCACCGCGGTGGTCGGCTCGGCGGCGGTGAGCGGTCCCTGCGACGACGATCTCGACCGGCTCCTGCTGGTCTTCGAAGAGCTCGTCTCGAACGGGCTGCGGCACGGGTCCCCACCGGTGCAGGTGACCGTCACCGGCACCGCCGGGGGCTGGCTGCTCCAGGTCAGCGACGCCGCGGCCGATCGTCCGCCCTCCCCACCCATCGGCCGGGACCCCTCTGCCGGCGGCATGGGCCTGAACCTGGTGGCGGCCCTGTGCCCGGCGCACGGCTGGGGCGTGCACGCGGGCCGCAAGGTGGTGTGGGGTTGCCTGGAACCGGTGCCACCGCTCGGCACGCACCGCCCGTGACGACGGCTCGGCCGCCGGGACGCGTGCTGCCGGAGCCCTCCGCCTGAGCAGGCTCACCGCCCTGCGCATCCACAGGGCTGCGGGCGGGGCACGAGGACGGCGGTGCCGCGCGCGGGCGCGACACCGCCGTCCTGCGCGCGGATCAGTCCCGGTGCCGTCCTCCGCGCCCGCCGGCGCCCGCGTCCTCGTCGGCCACCCGCGCGCTCACCCGCTCCTCCAGGTCGGCGAGGCGCTCGTCGGCCTCCTCCTGCGTGAGGTCACCGTCCTCGACGGCCTGGGCGATGCGCTCCTCCTGCGCCGCCACGAGCGCATCGCCGAGCACCTCGACGGCCACGCCCTGCTGCTCGGCGACGTCGGCCAGTGAGGTGCCTTCGGTGGCCAGCGCCTCCCGCAGCTCGTCCTCCGTCAGGTCGAGCGCCGTCGCGGCCGCGGCGAGGTGCGGTCGGGCCGCAGGGCCGTGACCACGGCCTCCGCCGAGCCCGCTCTCGGCCAGGGTCGCGGCGACCTCGTCGGCCTGCTCCCCCGTGAGAGAGCCATCGTCCACCAGCCCCGACAGGGCGTCCCGGATCCGGTCCTGGCGGGTGGTCGAGGCCTCCTCGTCGGCCAGCGCCGGGACGGCGACCGCCAGCCCTCCGCCCAGCGCGAGCGCCCCGGCGGTCGTGGCGATGATCAGTTTCTTCCGCACGTTCCCCTCCTCGGTCCGGATCGGTCCGTCGTGACCGACCCGGCAGCAGCCTCGGCCCGCCGGCTGTGGTGCGGCTGGGCGTCGAGCGGGCAGGTGCCTGTGAGCCGGGCGGCCCGCGCCGCCGCCGGCGCCGTCGGGGAGGATGCCCCGGTGAGAGCGGTGGTGAGCCGGGTGGTTGCAGCGGCTGTAACGGTCGAGGGTGCCGTCGTCGGCGAGATCGGTCCGGGACTGCTGTCACTGGTCGGAGTGGGCCGGGACGACGACGCCGACTGCGCGCGGGCGATGGCGCGCAAGATCCACGAGCTGCGCATCTTCACCGGGCCCGACGGGGCCGTCTCGGCGTCCGACCTCGGTCTCCCGGTGCTCGTCGTCAGCCAGTTCACCCTCTACGCCGACACGCGCAAGGGCCGACGGCCGTCGTGGCAGGACGCCGCCCCGGGCGAGCTCGCCGAGCCGCTGGTGGAGGCGGTGGTCGCGGAGCTGCGACGTCGGGGTGCCACGGTGGCCACCGGCGTCTTCGGCGCGAGCATGCGGGTGTCGTCGGTCAACGAGGGGCCGATGACCCTGCTGCTGGAGGTCTGAACCGCCGCCGTCGTCATGCGAATGACATGTCTGGGACTCCACGGCGGCGGGTATCCGCGGGTGACCGAAGACACTCCCTGTCGGTTTGCTGTGAACGACCGGATCGCGGAACACCGGACCCCTCAGTGGCCGTTGTGCAGGGCGTACCACACCGGACAGAGAAGAGCGGGACCGGCCGGTGACCCCGGAACCGTGGCCCCCGCTCCACGCCTGGATCGCACCGCCGCCCATCGACGCCGGCGGGTGCATCCGAAACCAAGGCAAGGACGAAGACCCATCGTGACGCTGCTGCAGTCCTCCCCCACCGACACCCTGGACGTGCGCGCCCCCCGGCGGGAGCCCGACACCAGCGGCCTGGTCTCCACCGACCTCGTGCGCGTCTACCTCAACACCATCGGCAAGACCGCTCTGCTCACCGCGGAGCAGGAGGTGGAGCTGGCCAAGCGGATCGAGGCCGGTCTCTACGCCGAGCGGCTGCTCGGCGAGCAGGAGGGCCTCACGCCCGCCCGCAAGCGCGACTACAAGATCCTCGCCACCGACGGCAAGGCCGCCAAGGCCCACCTGCTGGAGGCCAACCTGCGGCTCGTCGTCTCGGTGGCCAAGCGCTACACCGGCCACGGCATGACGTTCCTGGACCTCATCCAGGAGGGCAACGTCGGCCTGATCCGCGCCGTGGAGAAGTTCGACTACACCAAGGGCTTCAAGTTCTCGACCTACGCCACCTGGTGGATCCGGCAGGCGATCACCCGGGCGATGGCCGACTCCGGGCGCACCATCCGGCTGCCCGTCCACCTCGCCGAGCAGGTCAACAAGGTGGTCCGCACCCGCCGGCGCATGCACCAGGAGCTCGAGCGCGAGCCCACCGCCGAGGAGCTGGGCCTCGAGCTCGACCTGCCCGAGGAGCGGATCACCGAGCTGCTGGAGTACAGCCGCGACCTGGTCAGCCTCGACCAGACCGTCGGCGCCGACGAGGAGTCGCGGCTCGGTGACTTCATCGAGGACGCCGACGCCGCCGTCGCCGAGGACGCCGTCGCCTTCCAGATGATGAAGGGCGACGTGCGCAACGTCCTCTCCACGCTGGAGGACCGCGAGCGGGACGTCGTCGTGCTGCGCTTCGGCCTGGACGGCGGCCAGCCCCGGACGCTCGAGCAGATCGGCAAGCAGTTCGGCCTCTCCCGCGAGCGCGTGCGGCAGATCGAGCGCGAGACGATGGCCAAGCTGCGCGACCCGCAGCGCGCCGACGCCCTGCGCGACTACCTGGCGTAGGCACGGGCACAGCGAGGGCCGGTCACCTGCGGGTGGCCGGCCCTCGCTGCGTCATCACCGGGTCGGCTGCGCATCGATGATCAGCTCACCTGATCGTCGAGCGTCCTCCCTCACGGTGTGCGGCGAGGGAGGACGCTCTGGGATCAGGGCACCTGATCGTCGCGGCCGGGACGGTTCACACCGGCGAGCGCATCCTCCGCGGGCCGGGGTCGACGCGGGCGGTGGGCGGGCCGACCAGCCCGGTGCCGCCGGCGACGACCAGCGAGCGGCCGCCGTGCCAGGCGTTGGCGGGGCCCACGATCACCGGCTCCAGCGTCAGCCGCAGGACCTCCGGCAGGTCGTCGGCCAGCCGGGCCACCCGCAGCAGCAGGTCCTCCAGCGCGGCGAGGTCGACCGGCTCGGAGCCGCGGTAGCCGTCCAGCAGCGGGAAGGCCCGCGGCGAGCGCACCAGCTCCGCGGCGTCCAGGTCGGTCAGCGGCAGGGTGCGGTAGGCGCGGTCGCCCAGCAGGTCGGTGGCCACGCCGCCGAGCCCGAAGCTCACCAGCGCGCCGAACGACGGGTCGTCAACGATCTCGACGACGGTGGCCACGCCGGGTGCGGCCATCTCCTGCACGATCACCGGATCGCCGGAGGGGATGGCGGTGAAGGCGCTGCGCACCGCCTCGGCATCGGGCAGGTCCAGGCGCACGCCACCGAGGTCGGACCGGTGCCGCAACCACGGCGCGGTGGACTTGAGCACGACCGGGTACCCGACCGCCTCCGCGGCCGCGACCGCCGCCTCCGCGTCGGTGACCCTGCGGGTGCCCAGCAGCGGGATGCCGTAGGCGGCCAGCAGTCCGATCAGCTCGTCGTCGGTGAGCTCCCGGCCGGCCGGCGCCCCCGCGAGCGCGGCCCGCACGATGCGCTCGGCGGCGGCCTCGTCGACGTCGGGCAGCTCCGGCACGTCGCCGACCGGCCGCCGCCGCCACTCCGCGTACTGGACGGCCTTGGCCAGCGCGATCACCGCCCGCTCCGGCGTGGAGTAGGACGGCACCGAGCCGCGGCCGGGCACCCCGTTCTCGTCGAGCACGGCGAGTTCCTCCGGGACCCCCTCGGTCGAGAGGAAGCTCGCCACGATCGGCTTGCCCGATGTGCGCGCCACCGCGCGCAGCGCCGGCCCGAACTCCGCCGAGCCGGCCATGAGCGGCGGGAGGAAGACGGCGACGACGGCGTCGACGCCGTCGTCGTCCACCGCTGCCTGCAACGCGGCGCTGAAGTCCTCCGGCGTGCCCGCTGCCCCGATGTCCACGGGTTCCTCGCGCGCGAGCTCCAGGGCCTCTTCCAGGACGGCGTCCGCGACGAGCCACCCGATCGCCGTGGAGTTGCCCACGACGGCCACGCGCCTCCCCGCCGGCAGCGGCTGGTGCGCCAGCAGGGTGCCGACGTCGAACATCTGCGCGACGGTCTCCACGCGGATCACGCCGGCCGAGGCGAACAGCGCCGCCACCGACTGCTCCGGCACCGCCACCGACGTGCCGGCGAGCCCGCGGGTGACCTGCACGTGCCGGCCGCTCTTCACCGCCACCACCGGCTTGGTGCGCCCGACGGTGCGCGCCAGGCGGGCGAACTTGCGCGGGTTGCCGAAGCTCTCCAGGTGCAGCAGCACGACCTCGGTGCCGGGATCGGTGGCCCAGTACTGCAGGAGGTCGTTGCCGCTCACGTCGGCGCGGTTGCCGGCCGACACGAAGGACGACAGCCCGAGGTTGCGGCTCCGCGCGCTCTCGAGGAGGGCGACGCCCAGCGACCCGGACTGGGCGAAGAAGCCCACCCGGCCGCGTCCGGGGACCATCGGCGCGAGGCTGGCGTTGAGCCGCACCTCCGGGTCGGTGTTCACCACGCCCAGGCAGTTGGGGCCGACGACGCGCATGCCGGAGGCCCGGGCCGCGGCGACCAGCTGCCGTTCGCGCTCACGGCCTTCGGGTCCGGTCTCGCCGAAACCACCGGAGATGACCACCAGCCCACGCACCCGCTTGCGGCGGCAGGCCTCCACCACGCCGGCGACCTCACCGGCGGGCACCGCCAGGATCGCCAGGTCCAGGTCGTCGGGGATCGACTCGATGTCGGCGTAGGCGGGCACGCCCCGGACGTGCCGCGCGCCGGGGTTCACCGGGTAGACCGGCCCGGCGAAGCCGTAGTCCAGCAGGTGCCGGAGCACCGCGTTGCCGATCTTGCCGTCGTCGTTGCTGGCCCCGACCACGGCGACCGACGACGGCGTCAGCAGCCGGGCGATGGACCGCGACTCGCTGCGCTGCTCCCGCTCGTAGGCGACGGCGAGGGCGTCCTCGGTCTGCTCGATGGGGAAGGTCAGGTGGACGACGCCGTCCTCGTAGCTGCGCTCGGCCTTGTAGCCGGCGTCGCGGAAGACGCGCACCATCTTGCTGTTCTGCGCGAGCACCTCGGCGACGAAGCGCTTGATGCCCCGCTCGCGGGCCGCCGCGGCGAGGTGCTCGAGCAGCACCGAGCCCAGCCCCCGCCCCTGGTGGGCGTCCTCGACGAGGAAGGCCACCTCGGCGTCGTCGGTGCCGGGGTAGCGGTCGTAGCGGCCGACGGCGATGACCTGGTCGCCCAGCAGCACCACGAAGGCGACGCGGGAGTCGTGGTCGACGTGGGTGAACCGGTGCAGGTCGCGCTCGGAGAGCCGCTTCATCGGCCCGAAGAACCGGTAGTAGCGGGTCTGGTCGCTGCTGCGCTCCATCAGGCCGTTGAGGCCCTCGGCGTCCTCGGGGCAGATCGGGCGCAGGTGCACCGTGCCGCCGTCGGCGGCGACGATGTCGGCCTCCCAGCCCGGCGGCGGGGTGGGGTTCTCCTGCTCCTCGGGCGGCCCCTCTCCAGGGGCCCGCTGCGAGCCTGCGAGCAGTGGTGGGGAGAGGGATCCTTCGTCAGTCACGGGGGTCGTCCGGGTCGAGGCCGAAGTACGGGAAGCTGGCGCGGCGGGTGCGCATGATCGCCCGGTCGACGCGGGACTCGGTGAAGGCGTCCCAGCGGGAGAAGCCGGTGTACCCGCCCTCGGTCATGTGCGTCGGGGGCCGGGCGCGCAGGCCGCGGCGCAGCACGTCCTCCCGCCACGACTCGGGGATCTCGGTGGCGGGGTCCAGCTTCACGCCGCCGGCCTCGGCGATCAGGTGGGTCCACGCCCGGGGCACGCAGCGCACCAGGCCGTACCCGCCGCCACCCAGCGCGATCCAGCGCCCGTCGCAGATCTCGTGGGCCAGCTCGTGCATGGCCTTGTAACTGGCGCGCTGCCCGTCGACGGTGAGCGCGAGGTCGGCCAGCGGGTCCTCGTGGTGGGCGTCGCAGCCGCACTGGGTCACGATGATCTGCGGCTGGAAGGCCGTGAGCACGCTCGGGACGACGGCGGTGAACGCCCGCAGCCAGGAGGAGTCGTCGGTGCCGTTGGGCAGGGCGAGGTTGACCGCGCTGCCGAGCGCCTTGTCGGGATCGCCGGTCTCCTCCGGGAAGCCCGTGCCCGGGAACAGCGTGAGCGGCGTCTGGTGGATGCTGACCGTGAGCACCCGGGGGTCGTCGTAGAAGGCCGTCTGGACGCCGTCACCGTGGTGGACGTCGAGGTCGACGTAGGCGATCCGCTCGTACCCCTGGCCGAGCAGCCAGGCGATGGCGACGGCGGCGTCGTTGAAGACGCAGAAGCCCGAGGCCGATCCGCGCATCGCGTGGTGCAGGCCGCCGGAGATGTTGACGGCGTGCTGCGCCGCACCGCTGTGCACCTGCTGGGCGGCGAGCACGCTGCCGCCGGTGATCAGGGCGGCGGCCTCGTACATCTCCGGGAAGATCGGGTTGTCCGCGGTGCCCAGGCCGTACCCGACGCCCGGGTCGGCCGGCGCCTGGCGCACCGCCTCCAGGTAGACCGGGTCGTGCACCAGGGTGAGCAGGTCCTCACCGGCCGGCTCGGGCTTCAGCACCTGGAGCCGGTCGGAGGCCAGCAGGCCGAGGCCGTCGGCGAGGCGCATCGTCAGGTCGAGCCGCACCGGGTGCAGCGGGTGGTCGCCGCCCATCGTGTAGCCGAGCAGCGCGTCGTCCCAGACGATCGCGACCGAGTCGCTCACGGGCACCTCCCCTCCCGGCGCGCCCGGCCGGGCGCGGCGGCGCGGGGCGGGCGCGACCCGGGGCCGGGGTGCCCGGGGCGCCGGCGAAGCCACCCCGCCGGTGGCCCGGTGCCGGGCCTCCGGCCCCGTAGACTGGCCCCCGACACGGAGGAGACCTGTGAACGACCTCATCGACACCACCGAGATGTACCTCCGGACGATCTTCGAGCTGGAGGAAGAGGGCATCGTCCCGCTCCGGGCCCGCATCGCCGAGCGGCTGCACCAGAGCGGCCCGACGGTCAGCCAGACGGTCGCCCGTATGGAGCGCGACGGGCTGCTCACCGTCGAGGGCGACCGGCACCTGCAGCTGTCCGAGGAGGGGCGCCAGCTCGCCACCGCGGTCATGCGCAAGCACCGGCTCGCCGAGTGCCTGCTCGTCGACGTCATCGGCCTGGACTACGCCGACGTCCACGAGGAGGCCTGCCGGTGGGAGCACGTGATGAGCGAGGCGGTCGAGCGCCGCCTGCTGTCGCTGCTCGGCAACCCCACGGTGTCGCCCTTCGGCAACCCGATCCCCGGGCTGGAGGCCCTGCGCGGCGACGAGCAGCTGGGGGGCGAGACCTCCGCGGTCCTGGACTCGCTGACGCTGCTGTCCGCCACCGCCACGGCGGAGGGCCGCCCGGTGGTGATCCGCCGGATCAGCGAGCAGCTGCAGGAGAACGCCGAGCTGCTGCGCTCGCTGGCCGACCACGGGGTGCGCCCGGGCGTGACGATGACCGCGCAGCTGGTCGAGGGCTCGGTGGGCCTCGACGGGTACGTGCTGCCGATGGGCGTGGCCCAGCACATGTTCGTCAGCGCCACCGACGAGGAGCTGACCCCGCTCGAGGCCGCACCGCTCCTCTGACGACGTCGTGGTGACCCGGCGGGTCCCGACGAGTTCCTGCGGGCCTGGGACGTCCGCTGACGCCCGGCGGGGCGGGCACCGGCTCACTACGGTGAGGCGGTCCCCCGCTGCCGCCTGAGAAGAGGCCCCGGTGAGCACGTCCGCTCCTGCCCCCGACGACCCGGTTCCCACGCCCTTCCACCGCCTCGCCGACTTCGTCGCGCTCCCGCGGATCGGCGGCCTGGCCCTCTCGCCGGACGGGACTCGGCTCGCGGTGCCGCTGCAGACGCTCGACCGCGAGGGCAAGAAGTGGCAGACGGCGCTGTGGGAGATCGACCCGCAGGGGGTGCGGCCCGCCCGGCGGCTCACCCGCAGCGCGCCCGGCGAGTCGGCGCCGGCCTGGGCGCCGGACGGCTCGCTGCTGTTCACCTCGGCCCGGCCCGACCCCGGCGCGGAGCCGGCGTCCGAACCCAGGCCGGCGCTGTGGCGCCTGCCCGCCGACGGCGGCGAGGCGCGACCAGTGCTGGCCCGGCCGGGCGGCATCGCCGGTTTCGCCGTCGCCGCGGGCAGCGGTGACGTCGTGGTCGTCTCCGCCACGATCGCCGGAGGGTCGGCACCGGACGCGGACGAGGAGCGGCGCAAGGCACGGGCCGAGGCCGGGGTGTCGGCGATCCTGCACGAGGCCTACCCGGTGCGGTACTGGGACCACGACCTCGGGCCGGCGGTGCCGCACCTGTTCTGGGCCGGGCAGCTGCCGGCCGACGAGCAGCCCGGCGCGGAGCAGCCGCTGGAGCTGCGCGACCTGACCCCGGACGCGGCACCGCCGAACGGCTCCGGCGACGACGTCGACCTCTCCCCCGACGGGACGCTGCTCGTCCGGGCCGAGGAGGTGCCCGACGGCCCCGCCGGGCGGCGCACCCGGCTGGTGCTGGTCGACACCGGGTCCGGGGAGACCCGGGTGCTCGTCGACGACCCGCTGGCCGACGTCCACGGGGCCGCCTTCTCCCCCGACGGCAGCCGGCTGGTGTGCGTGCGGGAGGCGATGTCCTCCTACGCCGACCCGCCGGACTACACCCTGCTCGTGGTCGACGTCGCCGACGGCACCGCCCGCGACCTGACCCCCGGCTTCGACCGCTGGCCCAGCGCCCCGCAGTTCTCCGCCGACGGCACCGCCGTCTACTTCCTCGCCGACGACGACGGCCGCCACGCGCTCTTCCGCGTGCCGCTCGACGGCGGGGAGCCGCTGCGGCTCACCGCCGACGGCGCCTACAGCGACCTGCAGGTCGCCCGCGATGGCAGCGCCCTCTACGCCCTGCGGTCGGCGGTCGACTCCCCGTCCCTGCCGGTCCGCCTGGACCCGGCGACCCCGATGCAGGACCCCGCTCCCCTGCCCACCCCCGTGGCCGTCGACCGGCTGCCCGGGACGCTGCACGAGCTCGACGCCACCGCCGCCGACGGCGCACGGGTGCAGTCGTGGCTGGTCCTCCCGGAGGGCGCGTCGGCGGAGTCGCCCGCCCCGCTGGTGCTCTGGATCCACGGCGGGCCGCTGATGAGCTGGAACTCGTGGTCGTGGCGCTGGTGCCCGTGGGTGCTGGCGGCCCAGGGCTACGCGGTGCTGCTGCCCAACCCGGCGCTGTCGCAGGGCTTCGGCCAGGAGTTCGTGCGCCGCGGCTGGGGCGAGTGGGGCGACGCCCCCTACACCGACCTGATGGCGGCGGTGGACGCGGCCGAGCAGCGGCCGGAGATCGACGAGGCGCGGACAGCGGCGATGGGCGGCTCGTTCGGCGGCTACATGGCCAACTGGGTGGCCACGCAGACCGACCGGTTCCGGGCGATCGTCACCCACGCCAGCCTGTGGAACCTGGAGCAGTTCACCGGCACCACCGACGCCGCGTACTACTGGGAGAAGGAGTGGGGCGACCCCTTCACCGAGCCCCGCCGGTACGAGCAGAACTCCCCGCACCGCTACGTGGACCAGATCCGCACCCCGGCGCTGGTCATCCACGGCGACAAGGACTACCGGGTGCCGATCGGTGAGGCCCTGGCGCTCTGGTACGGCCTGCAGAAGCGCGGCGTGCCGTCGAAGTTCCTCTACTTCCCCGACGAGAACCACTGGGTGCTGACGCCGGGGAACAGCCGCGTCTGGTACGAGACCGTGCTGGCCTTCCTGGCCGAGCACGTGCTGGGCCAGGAGTGGCGGCGGCCGGAGCTGCTCTGAGCTCCACCCGGCGGTCACGCCTGCGGATCGGGCTCGGCCGCGCGCCCGATCAGGTCCCGCAGGCCCGCGGGCGGCAGGCAGGCGTCCAGGGCCCGCCTCAGCAGGAGCGCGAGGGTGTGCTCCGGGTCGCCGTCCAGGGCGCGGTCCAGGGCGATGCCGGCCATCGCCCCGTCGCCGCGCAGCCACGCGCTGACCGCGAGCAGGGTGGCCGGCGCCGCGTCGAGCGGCGCCGGCACCCGCCGCGTGCATTCTGTCCAGAGCACCTCCGCCGCTGCGGCGTCGGGGCCGAGCGCGAGCTGCAGGGCGCGGTCGCGCACCCGCACGTCGCGCAGCGCCCAGCCCAGCGCGGCGAGCTCGTCGTCGTCCAGCGGGCCCTGGCCGGCCGCGCCCGGCCGGTACCGGGCGACCGCCCGCCGCACCGCGGCCCACGACTCCTCCACCAGCGCCGGCCGGCCCACCTCCTGGAGCCGGGCCGCACGGCCGGCGGCGGCGCGGAGGCAGGCGGCCTGCATGCCCGGCCCCGACCCGGTTGGGGCGTCGAGCCGCTCGGCGAGCTCGGCCCGGTCGGCCGCGACCACCTGCCCCGTGCAGACGGCGGCGGCCGCCAGCGCGCTCACCCCACCGGGTAGCGGCGTCCCCGCCCCCGGTGCGCAGCAGGCGTGCGGGCAG
This sequence comes from Blastococcus carthaginiensis, assembly GCF_030731085.1. Taxonomy (NCBI): domain Bacteria; kingdom Bacillati; phylum Actinomycetota; class Actinomycetes; order Geodermatophilales; family Geodermatophilaceae; genus Blastococcus; species Blastococcus carthaginiensis. The sequence continues at coordinate 42,404 of NZ_JASNFN010000006.1, forward strand.
TCGTAGGACCACCAGCGCCCGCGCCGGACGAGCAGCACGTCCCGCGGGGCGATGCCGGCCGCGGCCAGGGCCAGCACCAGCTCGTGCACCAGCGCCCGGTGCGGCAGCAGATCGGCCACCGAGCCGTCCGGAGCGGGGTCGTCGGCCTCGTCGGACACCACCACGGCCAGCGCCGCGGCGGGCCGGTCGCTGTGCAGGCTGCGCACCAGCAGCCGCGCCGTCCGCGCAGCGTCACCGTCCGGGGGCAGGTCGCCCCGGACGGTCAGCCCGACCCGCCCGCCGGACGGCCCGCCGAGGCCGATCAGGACCACCGACTCGGCGGGGTGGAACCCCAGCAGCTGCGGCAGCGCGGCGGCCACCTCCCCCGGGTCGGAGAGCCGGATCTCCAGCTGGTCGGCGGGATGCTGCGCGGTGGGGAGGTCCATGCGGCGACCCTGCTCGCGCCGCGGCCGCCGTGGGGCCGCTCGAACAGGTCTGTGGACGGCGGCCGGCGCTGTGGACGCCGCTGCCCACGGGGACCTGTGCGGCCGTCCACGAGGCACCACCCTGCGCCCGCCACCTCTCCGGACCGGGGTACCGGCACCGCGCCGGACGCCGGGCCGTAGCGGCGGGCCGGCGGGCCGGGTCAGTCCAGCGCGTCCGCCTGGGTCTCGTAGGCCTGCTCGAGCAGCTCCGCGAAGGCCGCCGGGTCGGCCGGCGCGGCCCCGCCGAGGCTCGTGTCGACCGACAGCAGGAGGAGCAGCCGGTCGTCGTCCTCCACCGCCGCGACCAGCGTCGGCACCGTCACCTGCGACCCGTCGGGCGCGGCGATCGTGGTCGTGTACCGCAGGAGGGCGGCACCGTCGCCCAGGTCGGCCACCGGGAGCTCCTCGAAGGTGATCGTCGCCTCCCCGATCTGCGGGGCGGTCAGGCGCGCCTCGGGGCACCGCTCGGCGGCGTCGGCCAGCTGCGCGACGGCGTCCTCGATGGGGCCGCCCCGCACCAGCATCTGCACCGTCGTCGTCGACCCCGTCGTGGCGCTCTGCGCGGCGACGTCCTCGAACGCGTCCAGAGCGGGCTGGGTGCCGTCGACGGCGGCCCGGCAGCTCTCCGGGGTGATCTGCATGTCCGGCCCGCCGGCGACGATGCCCGAACCGGCGCGCAGCTGGTCCGGGGAGAGGGCCAGCACGGTCGCGTCCGGGCCGAAGGCGGTGGCGGGCAGCAGCCCCGAGGCGAGGTCGGGCGCCTTCGACGCCTGTGCGGAGGACGCCGCCGCGGCCGACGAGGCTGCCGCGGCGGTGCGGTCCGAGGCGTCCCCGTCGCCGCAGCCGGTGAGCAGCAGGGCCGCGGCCGACCCGGCCACGAGGAGACGGCGTGCGGAGGTCATGCCCCCGACGCTAGCCGCCGCGGACCCGGCAAGGCCCTCACACCCGGTGCTGGATGGCGCTGCGCGCGGCCAGGATGGGCCGCACGTGCTCGGCGATGACCGCCAGGTGCACGGGGTCCTGCGCGTAGCGGTGGAACGCCTCGACGTCGGGGAACTCGGCGATCAGCACGGTGTCGGCGTTGCCGTCGACCAGGTCGGCGTCGTCGGCGACGACCAGCGACGTCATCCCGCCGACGGAGCGCCGCAGCCCGCGCAGCGCCTCGACGGTCTGCGCCCGCCGCTCGGCGTCGGCGTCGGGGGACCAGGTGAAGAGCACGACGTGACGGATCATCGGGGGAAGTCTGCCAGCCGCGCGGTCGTCCGGCCGGGTGGTGGACCTACCGGCTGGTAGCCGAGCGGCGGTGCGCGGTCGTTACAGTCCGTTCCATGGGACGGTCGTTGCGCATCGCACTGCTGTCCTACCGCAGCAAGCCGCACAGCGGGGGCCAGGGCATCTACGTGCGGGCCCTGTCCCGGGAGCTGCGCGAGCTCGGGCACCGCGTCGAGGTGCTCAGCGGCCAGCCCTACCCCGAGCTCGACGACGGCGTGCCGCTCACCCGCGTGCCGAGCCTGGATCTCTACCGGGAGCCCGACCCCTTCCGCACCCCGCGCCCGTCGGAGATCCGCGACTGGGTCGACGTCGCCGAGTGGGCCACGATGTGCACCGCCGGCTTCCCCGAGCCGCTCACGTTCACCCTGCGCGCCGCCCGCCACCTGCTGCCCCGCCGCGCGGAGTTCGACGTCGTGCACGACAACCAGTCGCTGGGCTACGGCCTGCTGCGGCTGGTGCGGGCCGGCGTGCCCACCGTCGCCACCGTGCATCACCCGATCGCCATCGACCGCGACCTGGAGCTGGCCGCGGCCCCCACCCTGCGCCGCACGCTGACCCTGCGCCGGTGGTACGCCTTCACCCGGATGCAGGAGCGGGTCGTCCAGCAGCTCGACGCCGTCACCACCGTCTCGGAGAACTCCCGCCGCGACATCGCCGCGCACATGGGCCTGGCGCCGGACCGGATGACCGTCATCCCGGTGGGCATCGACCCCGAGAGGTTCTCCCCACCACCGGCCGGGCAGCCGCGCGAGACCGACTCGATCCTCGCGGTCACCAGCGCCGACGTCCCGCTCAAGGGCCTGGTGCACCTGCTGGAGGCGCTGGCCAAGCTGCGCACCGAACGGCTCGTGCGGCTCACCGTCGTCGGCAGCACCCGGCCCGGCGGCCCCGCCGAGGCGGCGCTGGACCGGCTCGGCCTGCGCGACGCCGTCCGCTTCACCGGCCCCGTGCCCGAGGACGAGCTGATCCGGCTCTTCCGGCGGGCCTCGCTGGTCGCGATCCCCTCCCTCTACGAGGGGTTCTCGCTGCCCGCCGTCGAAGCCATGGCGTGCGCGACCCCGCTGGTCACCACCGATGCCGGCGCCCTGCCCGAGGTCGTCGGCACCAAGGCGGGGCTGCGGGTGCGGGCCGGCGACGTCGGCGAGCTCACCGCCGCCCTGCAGCTGGTCCTCGACTCCCCCTCGCTCGCCGAGCAGCTGGGGCGCGCCGGCCGCCGGCGGGTCCTGGACACCTACACCTGGCGGGCCACGGCCGAGCGCACCGCCGGCTGGTACGCCGAGACGCTGGACCGGAGGGGACACCCGTGCTGACCGTCGACTACGACCGGCTCGACCTGCGGCCGGGGATGACCGTCCTCGACCTGGGCTGCGGCGAGGGGCGGCACGCGTTCGAGGCCTACCGGCGGGGCGCGCGCGTCGTCGCCGTCGACTGGGGGCAGCACGAGGTCGCGACGACGAAGCGCTGGCTCGGCGCAATCGCCGAGGCCGGCGAGGCCCCGGCCGGTGCCCGGTACGAGGTGGTGCGCGGCGACCTGCTGCACCTGCCGTTCCCCGACGCGAGCGTCGACCGGGTGATGGCCTCCGAGGTGCTCGAGCACATCCCCGACGACGCGACCGCGATGACCGAGATCGCCCGCGTGCTCAAGCCGGGCGGTCGCGTCGCGGTGACCGTCCCGCGCTTCGGCCCCGAGCGGATCTGCTGGGCGCTGTCGGACGCCTACCACGCCAACGAGGGCGGGCACATCCGCATCTACCGCGCGGACGTGCTGCGCGCCCGGCTGTCCACGGCCGGCCTGGTGCCCGGGGCGAGCCACCACGCGCACGCCCTGCACGCCCCGTACTGGTGGCTCAAGTGCGCCGTCGGGGTCGACGAGGACTCCGCCGCGGTGCGCGCCTACCACCGGCTGCTGGTCTGGGACCTCACGGAGCGCCCCTGGCTGACCCGCACCGTCGAGCGGGTGCTCGACCCGCTCATCGGCAAGAGCTTCGTGGTCTACGCCGACAAGCCCGCCGAGGTCGCCGTCGCCGCGGCCGGGCTCGACCGGGAGCGGTCCGCTGCGGCCCGCTGAGCGGGGCGCCGTCCTGCTGCCGGAGCTGCCCGGGGTGCTCGACGCCGACCAGGTGCGGCAGACCGTCGCCTGGATCGCCGGCGAGCAGCACCGAGACGGCGCCCTCCCGTGGTCCGCCGGAGGCCAGCTCGACCCGTGGGACTCGGTCGAGGCTGCGATGGCGCTGGACCTCGGCGGTGAGCACGCCCGCGCTGCGGCCGCCTACCGCTGGCTCGCCGGGCGGCAGCGGGCCGACGGCAGCTGGGCGGCCGAGTACCGCGGCGGGGCCGAGACCGCGCCCGGCGCGGAGAGCAACCACGCCGGGTACCTGGCCGTCGGCCTCTGGCACTCCTGGCTGGTCTCCGGGGACGAGGAGCTGGTCACCGGCCTGTGGCCCGCGGTGCGCGCCGGGCTGGACCTGGTCACCCGCATGCAGCTGCCCGGCGGCGCGGTCTCCTGGGCGCTGCGGCCCGACGGCACCCCCGACGACCTCGCGCTGCTCACCGGCAACGCCAGCCTGTTCCAGGCGCTGCGCTGCGGCCTGGCGCTGGCCGAGCTGGCCGGCGAGGCGCAGCCGGACTGGGAGCTGGCCGTCGCCGACCTCGGGACGGCGCTGCGCGGGCGGCCCGAGGCGTTCGCCGACCGGTCCCGCTACTCGATGGACTGGTACTACCCGGTGCTCGGCGGCGCGGTCACCGGCGTGGCGGCCCGCGACCGCCTGGCCGCCGGCTGGGACCGCTTCGTCGTCCCCGGGCTGGGCATCCGCTGCGTCGCCGACCGGCCGTGGGTCACCGGGGCGGAGACCTGCGAGCTGGCGCTCGCGCTCGTCGTCGCGGGCCGGCGGGACGCCGCCCTGGAGCAGGTCGCGGCCATGCAGCACCTGCGGGACGGGGACGGCTCCTACTGGACGGGCTTCGTCTACCCCGACGACGCGCGGTGGCCGGTCGAACGCACCACCTGGACGGCGGCGGCCGTGCTGCTGGCCGCCGATGCGTTGTGCGGCGCCTCCCCCGCGAGCGGGCTGTTCGCCGACCCGTGGGCCCTTCCGGCCGCGGGCATGGCCGATGCCACTGCCCCGGTTGACTGGCTGGCCGGAGGTGCGGGCAGGCTGCACCCGTGAGCGCCCCTCCCCCCACCACCGGACGATCCGGGCCGCCCTGCCCCGACGTCACCGTGGTCGTCGCCAGCCGCAACCGCCGCGACGACCTGCTCGCCACGCTGCCCCGCCACGAGGCGCCGGTGGTGCTCGTCGACAACGCCTCCACCGACGGCACCGTGGAGGCCGTGCGGCACGCCCACCCCGAGGTGACCCTGCTGCCGCTGGACCGCAACGAGGGCGCGCACGGCCGGACGCTGGGGGCCGCCCACGCCCGCACCCCGTTCGTCGCCTTCGCCGACGACGACTCGTGGTGGGCACCGGGCGACCTGGCCCGCGCGGTGGTGGTCATGCGGGCCCACCCCCGGCTGGCTCTGCTCAACGCCCGCATCCTGGTCGGCTCGGAGGAGCGGCTCGACCCGGTGTGCGAGGAGATGGCCGGGAGCCCGCTGGGCACCGCCGCCGACCTGCCCGGACCCTCGCTGCTGGGCTTCGTCGCCTGCGCCGCACTCGTGCGCACCGAGGCGTTCGAGGCCGTCGGCGGCTTCGACGAGGTGATCCGGTTCCCCGGCGAGGAGGAACGGCTGGCGCTGGACCTGGCCGCCGCCGGGTGGGGCCTGGCCTACGTCGACGAGGTGACCGTGCACCACCACCCCTCCCCCCGCCGCGACGCACCCGGACGCCGGCAGGCCGGCCTCTGGCGGAGCCGGTTGCTCACCGCGGCCATGCGGCTCCCGGCGCGGGACGTCGTCCGGACGGCGGGGCGGGCCGTCCGCGCCGGCCGCCCGGGCGTCGAGGGGCTCGTGACGGCGCTGCCCGACGCCCCGGCCGCGCTGCGCCGGCGCGAGCCGGTGCCGCCGTCGGTGCGGGCGGGTCTGCGCATGCTGGCCGGGGATGCGCCGTGAGCACGACCGGCACCTCCTCCGCGTCCTCCACCGGAAACCGGTCGGTCGGGCCCGACCCCCGCGTCGCCGTCGTCGTCATCACCCACCAGCGGCGCGACGAGCTGCTGGTCGCCCTGCAGCGCCTCGTGGCCCTGCCCGAGCAGCCGCACGTCGTCGTCGTGGACAACGGCTCAACCGACGGCACCGCCGACGCCGTGCGCGAGCGCTTCCCCCAGGTCGAGCTGATCGCCAGCCCCGAGAACCTCGGCGCGGTCGGCCGCAACCTGGGCGTGGCCCGGCTCGACACCCCCTACGTCGCCTTCTGCGACGACGACACCTGGTGGGAGCCGGGCTCGCTGCGCGCCGCCGCCGACGTCCTCGACGCCCACCCGCGGCTGGCGATCGTGACCGCCCGGATCCTGGTGGAGCCCGGGGGCACCGAGGACCCGATCGTCGCCGAGCTGCGCGACTCCCCCGTCGTCGGCGCCGACTGGCTGCCCGGCCCGGCGCTGGGCAGCTTCCTGGCCGGCGCCTCCGTACTGCGTCGGGACGCCTTCGACGAGGTCGGCGGCTTCTCCGAGCGGCTCTGGCTCGGCGGCGAGGAGGAGCTCATGGCCGGGGACCTCGCCGCCCGCGGCTGGGAGCTCTGCTACCTCGACCAGCTGACCCTCCACCACCGGGCCAGCACCGCGCGCGACCCGCACAAACGGCGGGCCGACGGCATCCGCAACACCCTGTGGACCACCTGGCTCCGGCGCCCGTTGCGACCGGCGGTGCGGCGCACGCTGCACCTGCTGCGCACCGTGCCGCGCGACCGGGTCACCGCGCTGGGCGTCGCGCGCGCCGTCCGCGGCCTGCCGTGGGTGCTGCGCGAGCGGCGGGTGCTGCCGCCGCACGCCGAGGCGCGGTTCGCCGCGCTGGAGGAGGCCCAGCGGAACTCCACCGCCCGGCGGTACGTGAGCTGACCGCGCGCGGGCGGGGTGCCGTCCGCCTACCGTGCGGGCCGTGGAGAACCGGCAGGCGCGGCGGCACGTGCGGTTGATGACGGACTACGGGGCCGCGTGGCCGCTGTGGACTGTCGGTCCCACGCACCCCGCCACCCTCGGTCTCTCCGAGGCGCTCACGGCCCGCTTGACCACCTGGAACCAGCTCTTCCAGGAGCACTTCCACTGGGACGACGGCTGGCGCGACCCCGACGCCCGCGCCCGCTTCGCCGCGGAGGGCCCGCGATTGCTGCGCGACCTGCGGCGCGAGCTCCCCGACGACGAGGTCGAGCTCGACGACTGGACGCAGTCGGGAGCGCCCGGCCAGGGGTGACCCGGCGCGTCAGCGGGCGCAGTCGATGCAGGTGCGGGCGGTGGGGCGGGCGGCGAGCCGCTCCGACGCGATCGGCCGGCCGCAGCTCTCACAGCGGCCGTAGGTGCCGTTCTCCACGGCGATCACCGCGGCGTCGACGTCGGCCAGCCGGCGGCGCGCCTGCTCCAGCAGCGCGGCCACCTGCTGGCGCTCGAACGCGATGGTGGCGCCCTCCGGGTCGTGCTCGTCGTCGGCGTTGGACGCCTGTGACGCCGCGACGATCACGTCGAACTCGCGGGTCAGCGCCTCGATCTGCGCCAGCGCCTCCAGCCGGGCTCGGGAGAGGGCGTCGGGTGGGAGCACCGGCCCATCCTCCACCTCGGTACCGACGGGACGACGGCTCGGCGGGGCGGCCCCTCAGGTGGTGCGGCGCAGCAGCCGCAGCGACCCGGTGTCCGGCAGCTCCTCGAACTCCCCGCTCGCCAGCACCCGCCGGTACACGCCGTAGGGCGCCTGCCCGCCGTCGGCCGGGTCGGGAAAGACGTCGTGGATCGCCAGCGTCCCGCCCACGGCCAGCTTGGCCACCCAGGCGTCCTGGTCGCGCCGCGCGGACTCCTCGGTGTGGCTGCCGTCGAGGAACAGCAGCGCCAGGGGCGTGCTCCACAGCGGGGCCAGGGTCTCCGACCGGGCGACGACGGCGACGACGACGTCCTCGGCGCCCGCCTCGGCGATGGTGCGCCGGAACCGCGGCAGCGTGTCGATCCGCCCGACGGCGGGGTCGACCAGCGACGGGTCGTGGTACTCCCAGCCGGGCTGGTGCTCCTCGGAGCCGCGGTGGTGGTCGACGGTGACCACCCGGCGACCGGTCTCCCGCGCGGCGGCGGCCAGGTAGAGCGCCGACTTGCCCATCCAGCTGCCCACCTCCAGCAGCGGGCCCGGGACGGGGACGTCGCGGGCGGCCTCGTAGAGGGCCCGGCCCTCGTCGTCGGGCATGAAGCCGGAGGCCGCCCGGGCGGCGGCGAGCAGGTCGGTCACGCGCACAGCCTGGCTCATCGGGCGAACCTGGCGCGCACCGCGGTCAGCCCGCGCTCGGTGGCCGCGCCGGCCTGGGTGTCCGCGGCCTTGGCGAAGAAGGCGCCGGCCGCCGTCGTCACCGGGACGGCGAGCACGAGCGCGATCGCGCCGACCAGCGTGCGGATGACCTCCTCGGCCAGCGCGGACGAGGTGAGCACGACGTTCCACGGCTGGGCGTAGAGCTCGAACAGCAGCAGCAGCGGCAGCGCGGCACCGGAGTAGGCGAAGACGATCGTGTACACCGTCGAGGCGATGTGGTCCCGGCCGACGGTCATACCGCGGGTGTAGAGCTCCCGCCAGGTCATCGACGGGTCCACCTCGTGCAGCTGCCAGATCGCCGAGGCCTGGGTGATGGTGACGTCGTTGAGCACGCCCAGCCCGGCGACGACCATGCCGGCCAGGACGAGGCCGGAGAAGGCGAGCGTCGGATCGAAGGTCTGGAGCTGCACGGTCTCCTCGCTGGTCAGCCCGGTCAGCCGCGCGGTCTGCACGGCGAGCGCCCCCATGACGGCGACCAGCGCCAGCCCGAACAGGGTGCCGACCAGCGCCGTCGTCGTCCGCGCGGAGAACCCGTGCGCGAGGTAGAGGACGACGAACATGATCGCCGCCGAGCCGACGAGGGTGACCAGCACCGGTGAGCCCTCCTCGAGCAGCCCGGGCAGCACGAACTGCAGGAGCACGAAGAAGGCGAACGCCAGCCCGAGCAGGGAGGCCAGCCCGCGCAGCCGTGCGACCAGGCCCACGGCGACGGCGAAGACGATCGCCAGGGTCACCATCGGGAGGTCCCGCGCGAAGTCGAAGAACCCGTAGGTGACGCCGCCCTCGGCCCCGGCGTCCCGGGTCAGGACGAGGGTGTCGCCCTCCTCGACCCCGTTGGCCACCACCACGGCGTCGAGGTCGAGCTCGACGAACTCGCCCGCGCCGTCGCCGTCGAGCACCTCGACGACGGCGGTCGCGCAGGTCGCCGGGCGGCCCTCGACCCCGCAGTCGTACGGGTCGAGCGAGGCGACGCGGCCGTCGGGGTAGGTAGTGCCCGGGGGCAGCGCCTGCGTGGCCGCCGCCTGGGCCCGGGTGGGCTCACCGCTGGGCCACAGGACGAACAGCCCGATCACGGTGGCCAGCCCCACGGGGACGAGGAGCAGCAGCATCAGCCACACCGCCCGTCGTCGGCGGGTCAGCGCCTCGGGGCTCGGCGGGGGCGCGTCGGGGTCGGGACCGTGGGCGTGGGCGTGCGGATCGCTGGCTGGCACCCGGTCAGGCTAGGAGCCGCGCCGCCCGGGAGCGCTCCGGTGCCGGTTCAGGTGTGTCGGGGATCCCGGGGAGCCGGGCCACCGCCGCCCGACGGCTCGGCGACCACCCGGCCGTCGCCGGCCACCACGGTGAAGCGGTGCCACAGCCCGGTGAGCTGCAGCGGGCGGGACACCGAGAGCGGCGGGTCGACGAGCACGGTCTCGATGCCCCGGGGCACGCCGAGCTTCTGCAGCTGCACCAGCACTGCCAGCCCGGCGGAGTTCATGAACCCGACGTCGCGCAGGTCCAGCTCCACCCGCTGCAGGGCGTGCTCGGCGAGCAGCAGGTCGGTGAGGGTGCGCACCAGGGGGCGGCGGGCGGACTCGGTCAGCTCTCCCCCGACGACCACCCGCACCGTGTCCCCCTCGACCGTGTGCGACACGGAGGGCTCGGCGGACGGCGCATCGTGGTCGGGGGGGCGCGGCGCGGCGTTGGTCTCCTCCACGGTGCGGTCGTGCCCCGTCGGCGAGGTGTTCACGCACCCGACCTCTCGGGGCCGGCCGGGAACACCTGCGGTCGGCGTACGTCTACACGGGTGCATGACCGAGGTAATCTCCAGTCGCCACTAGAGGTTCATCCCCGGGCAGCGAACACCAGCACGACCGTCACAGGAGGCTCCAGCCATGATGCTGACCGCTTACGACCCCGTTCGCCGCCACGTCCGCCGCCTTCCGCGCGCTGGACCAGCTGACCGGTCGCGGCGGCGCCGCCACCGCCCGCCCGCTCTCGGGCATGCCGATGGACGCCTACCGCGTCGGCGACAACTTCGTCGCCCACTTCGACCTGCCCGGTGTGGACCCCGGGTCGATCGACCTCTCGGTCGAGGGCAACACCCCGACCGTGAGCGCCGAGCGCTCGGTCCCCCAGCTGGAGAACGCGGAGTGGACGGTCGCCGAGCGGCCGTTCGGCAGCTACACACGCCAGCTGGTGCTGGGGCGCAGCCTCGACACCGACCGGCTCGAGGCCGGCTACCACGACGGGGTGCTGACCATCAGCATCCCGGTGGCGGAGAAGGCGAAGGCGCGCCGGATCACCGTGACCCCCGCCGACGCACCCGCCGCGGTCGAGGCCCGCACCATCGAGGGCGGGTCCCAGCAGGAGGCCGAGGCGGTCGAGCACTGACCGCGGCCGAACCGGTCACAGCACCGCAGGGGCCGGGCCCGTCCAGGGCCCGGCCCTTGCACCGTTCCGGCCCCATCCACCACGACAGGAGCGCGCCGAGATGACCACCGAGGGGCAGGGCCCGCTGCGCCGCCTGGACGACCCGGAGTACCCGGCGCTCACGATGAGCCAGGCCGCCGACCTGCTCGGCGTCCAGGCCGCGTTCCTGCGCAGCCTGGACAGCTCCGGGATCCTCTCCCCGCACCGCTCCCCCGGCGGCCACCGGCGCTACTCCCGCCGGCAGCTGGCGCTGGCCGCCCGCATGCGGGTGCTGCTCGACGACGGCCACCCGGTCGCCTCGGCGGAGGTCATCGTCGGCCTGCAGGACGAGCTCGCCGCGGCCCGCGCCGACCTCGCCCGGCTGCGGGAGCGGCCCGGCCGGGATTGACAAGGAACCCTAGGGGGGTATGGTTCGTCTCGGCGGCGCAGGGCGCGACGCCGGCAGGGAGGGACGACGTGGAGACCACCGACGGTGCCTGCACCGGCCACGACCACGCGCACGGCTACATCCACCGCAAGGAGGACTACCTCAAGCGGCTGCGGCGGATCGAGGGGCAGGCCCGCGGGCTGCAGCGCATGGTGGAGGACGAGAAGTACTGCATCGACATCCTCACCCAGGTCTCGGCGATGACGAAGGCGCTGCAGGCGGTCTCGCTCGGGCTGCTCGAGGAGCACCTGAGCCACTGCGTGGTCGACGCCGCCCGGGCCGGTGGCCGCGAGGCCGAGGAGAAGGTCCGCGAGGCCACCGACGCGATCGCCCGTCTCGTCCGTTCCTGAGCACCCGATCCCGAGAGGAACTCCCATGAGCACCACCGCCAGCTACACCGTCACCGGCATGACCTGCGGCCACTGCGTGAACGCGGTGACCGAGGAGGTCTCGCAGGTGCCCGGCGTGACCGATGTCGAGGTCGACCTCGCCACCGGCGGGCTCACCGTGAGCAGCGAGAGCCCGGTCGACGACGCCGCCGTCCGCGCTGCCGTCGAGGAGGCCGGATACGAGGTGAGCGGCCGCTGATGCGGCCGGCGCCATGAACACCCCCGCGAAGATCGCCGCATTCGCCGTCGGCCTGGTCGCCGTCTTCGGGGCCGCGGTCGGCGTGGGCTCCGCGGTCGGCCCGATCGGCCCGGTCGAGGCCCCCGCCGGGGCCGGGCACGCCGCCGGAGCCGGGCACGGGGACGGCGGCCACGCCGCCGCCCCGGCGCCCGCGGAGGCGCCGGGCGGCCTCCAGGTGAGCGAGGACGGCTACACGCTCGCCCTCGCCGACGGCACCGCCCCGGCCGGCCCCTCCACCGAGGTGGCCTTCCGCGTCCTGGGGCCCGACGGCTCCCCGGTCAGGGCGTACGAGACCGACCACGACGTCGACCTGCACCTGGTCGCGGTGCGCCGCGACCTCACCGGCTACCAGCACGTGCACCCGGAGCTCGGTGAGGACGGCGTCTGGCGCGCACCCCTGGCACTGGCGCCGGGCAGCTGGCGGCTGTTCGCCGACTTCACCGCGGCGGCCGACGGCGAGAACCGCGTCCTCGGCGCCGACCTCGCCGTCCCGGGCGCCTACGACCCCGCTCCCCCGCCCGCCCCGTCGCAGGTCGCGGAGGTCGACGGCTACACCGTCGTCCTCACCGGCGGGCTCACCCCCGGCGAGGAGTCGGAGCTGACGCTGAGCGTGAGCCGCGACGGCGTCCCGGTCACCGACCTGCAGCCCTACCTCGGCGCCTACGGCCACCTGGTCGCCCTGCGCGACGGCGACCTCGCCTACCTGCACGTGCACCCGGCCGAGCACGAGGGCACCCGGCCCGCCCCCGGGCCGCACGTCCCCTTCGTCACCACCGCCCCGTCGAGCGGCACCTACCGGCTGTTCCTGGACTTCCGGCACGGTGACGCCGTGCACACCGCCGCCTTCACGGTGACCGCCGAACCCCACGAGGAGCACGGATCGTGACCACCACCTCCGGCACCACCACCAGCGACGTCGAGCTGCTCATCGGGGGGATGACCTGCGCGTCGTGCGCCGCCCGCGTCGAGAAGAAGCTCAACAAGCTCGAGGGCGTCACCGCCACGGTCAACTACGCCACCGAGAAGGCGAGGGTCAGCTACGCCGACGGCGTCAGCACCGACGACCTCATCGCCACCGTGGAGAAGACCGGCTACACGGCCCGGCTGCCCGAACCGCCCCGCCCCGAGGCGCCGGCGGAGGCCGCGGCCGATCCCGCCGACGCACCGGTGCGGGCGCTCCGCACCCGGCTGGTGGTCTCCGCGCTGCTGACCGTCCCCGTCGTCGCCATGGCGATGCTGCCCGCGCTGCAGTTCGAGTACTGGCAGTGGCTCTCGCTCACCCTGGCCGCGCCGGTGGTCGTGTGGGGCGGCCTGCCCTTCCACCGGGCCGCCTGGACCAATCTCCGCCACGGCGCGGCGACGATGGACACCCTGGTCTCCCTGGGCACGCTCGCGGCCTTCGGCTGGTCGCTGTACGCGCTGTTCTGGGGCACCGCGGGCGTGCCGGGCATGACCCACCCGTTCGAGCTCACCATCGCCCGCACCGACGGCAGCGCGAACATCTACCTCGAGGCCGCGGCCGGCGTGACGACGTTCATCCTCGCCGGGCGCTGGTTCGAGGCGCGGTCCAAGCGGCGGGCGGGGGCGGCGCTGCGCGCGCTGCTGGAGCTCGGCGCCAAGGAGGTCGCGGTGCTGCGCGGTGGCACCGAACGGCGCGTCCCCATCGCCGAGCTCGGCCGCGGCGACCTGTTCGTCGTGCGCCCCGGCGAGAAGATCGCGGCCGACGGCGAGGTGACCGAGGGCAGCTCCGCCGTCGACGCCTCGATGCTGACCGGCGAGTCGGTGCCCGTCGAGGTCCGGCCCGGCGACGCCGTCACCGGGGGCACGGTCAACGCCGGGGGCCGGCTGGTCGTGCGGGCCACCCGCGTGGGCAGCGACACCCAGCTGGCACAGATGGCCCGGCTCGTCGAAGAGGCGCAGAACGGCAAGGCCGAGGTGCAGCGCCTGGCCGACCGCATCTCCGGCGTCTTCGTCCCGGTCGTGCTCGCGCTCACCGCGGCGACGCTCGGCTTCTGGATCGGCACCGGCGCGGGGCTGCCGGCCGCCTTCACCGCCGCGGTCGCGGTGCTGATCATCGCCTGCCCGTGCGCGCTGGGCCTGGCGACGCCGACCGCGCTCATGGTCGGCACCGGCCGCGGCGCCCAGCTCGGCATCCTGATCAAGGGCCCCGAGGTGCTGGAGTCCACCCGCCGGGTCGACACCGTCGTCCTGGACAAGACCGGCACGGTCACCACCGGGCGCATGACGCTGCTCGACGTCGTCCCCGCCGCGGGTGAGGACGCCGACCGGGTGCTGCGGCTGGCCGGGGCCCTGGAGTCCGCCTCGGAGCACCCCATCGCGCAGGCCGTCGCCGGCGGCGCCGCCGAGCGCACCGGCGAGCTGCCCCCGGTCGCCGACTTCGCCAACCTCGAGGGCCTCGGGGTGCAGGGCGTCGTCGAGGGCGCCGCGGTGGTCGTCGGACGACGCCGGCTGCTCGCCGACTGGGCCATGCCACTGCCCGCCGACCTCGACCGCGCCGTCGCCGAGGCGGAGGGCGCGGGACGCACGGCCGTCGCCGTCGGATGGGACGGCGCGGCCCGCGGCGTCCTCGTGGTCGCCGACGCGGTCAAGGACACCTCCGCCCGTGCGATCGCCCAACTGCGCGACCTGGGGCTGACCCCGATCCTGCTCACCGGCGACAACGAGCGGGCCGCGCGCTCGGTCGCCGCGCAGGTCGGCATCGACGAGGTCGTCGCCGAGGTGCTCCCCCAGGACAAGGTCGACGTCGTCCGGCGGCTGCAGGACGAGGGCCGGACGGTGGCGATGGTCGGCGACGGCGTGAACGACGCCCCCGCGCTGGCGCAGGCCGACCTGGGCCTGGCGATGGGCACCGGCACCGACGTGGCGATCCAGGCCAGCGACCTGACCCTGGTGCGCGGCGACCTGCGGGCCGCCGCGGACGCGATCCGGCTCTCCCGCCGCACGCTGGCCACCATCAAGGGCAACCTGTTCTGGGCGTTCGCCTACAACGTCGCCGCCCTGCCGCTGGCCGCCGCGGGGCTGCTCAACCCGATGATCGCCGGCGCCGCGATGGCGTTCAGCTCGGTGTTCGTCGTCTCCAACAGCCTGCGGCTGCGCGGCTTCGCGCCGCTGCCCGAGAACCGGGACGCGGCCCTGGCGGTGGCCGGCGGCCACCGCGCGGACGCGCGCACCCCCGCCTGACCGCCCGGCCCGACCACACCTCCGTCCGACCGGCCTGCCGCCGGACCCCGACCACACCCTCCGGCACAGTCGCGCTCTGCCCACCCCGGCGGGGCAGAGCGCTACTGCCCGAGGACATCCCCACCGCCCCGGAGGGCAACCGATGAGGGACGTGCAGCGAGCCACGGCGCGCGCCGTCGCGACGGCCGGGCTGGCCGCCGGCCTGGCCCTGGCGCTGCGGCCGGCCGGGACCGTGGCCGCGGTCGACCCGCGCTTCCCCCGCGAGCGGCTGTGGGTCGCCCGCGTGCTCGGCGCCCGGCTGGTCGCCCAGCACGCCCTGCTCCTGGTGCGGCCGGGGCCGGCGGTGGCGGGCGCGGCGGTGGCCGTCGACGGGCTGCATGCGGCCAGCATGCTGCCGCTGCTCGGCCATCCGGCCTACCGCCGGGCCGCCCTGGTCAGCGGCGGGTTCGCCAGCGCGACCGCAGCCGGCCTCGCCGTCGCGGCGCGGTCAGAGCGCCGGTAGCAGCAGCAGGACCGTCGGCACCAGCAGCAGCAGGACGGCGGCGGCGAGCGCGCTCGCGCGGGCCGCGGGCGGGAGCGGATCGGCGGGCTCCAGCAGCCGGACCACCCGGGCCCGCACCCCCGCCCCGGCCACCGCGAGGGCGCCGGCCGGCACTCCCCCGGCGCCGCCCGCGGCCGCGACGATGGCGGCGGCCAGGGTGCGGCGCGGTGCGGACCCGTGCAGCGAGCCCAGCGCGATGTCGTCGGCCCGCATCTCGACCAGCTCCCGCACGGCACCGTGGGCGCGCTCGGCCGCCGGGAGCACCGGCAACGCCGCCTTCCACGCCACGAACGGCAGCAGCAGCAGGTGGTGGTGCTCGCCCAGGTGCGCCCGCTCGTGCGCGACGACGGCGGCCAGCTGCTCGCCGTCGAGCTCGGCCACCATGCCGGAGGAGAGCACCAGCAGCGGGCGGGCGCCGGGGATGCAGAAGGCCACGGGAGCGGGGTGCTCGAGCAGCCGGGCGTCGGGCTCCGGCGCCGGCTGCACCACCAGCTCCAGCAGCGCGCGGTGCCGGCGCCGGGTGCGGGCGATGCGCGCCCAGGAGAGCAGCAGCACGCCGACCAGCTCGGAGGCCAGCACCCCGGCGAGGGTCAGCGTGACCCAGTGGTCGCCGCGCACCGCCCCGGTCGCCGCCCGGCCGTGGACCACCGCCCAGACCGCCTCGGGCAGCGAGTGACCCCACGGGGCCAGCCCGTGCACCAGCAGCGCCCCGATGATCGACAGCCCACCGGCCAGCCCGATCGCCTGCCAGCAGAGCAGCGCCACCAGCGGGTCCCGCCCCGGCCAGCGGGCGCGGGCCAGCAGCGCCGGCACCGGCCAGGCCAGCAGCGCGGCGAGGACGGCGAGGAGCGCAGCGGTGGTGGGCAGCACGGGTCGCGGCCCGGGTCAGCCCTGGGCGGCGTCGTCGGCGCCGGCGGCGGCCAGCAGGTCGCGCAGCATCCGGGCCTCGTCGGCGTCGACGGCACCGACGAAGCGCGCCAGCACGGCCTGCCGGTCGGCGGCCTGCCCCAGCACCTCGCGCATGACCTGGGCGGCGTGGTCCTCGCGACTGGCGCGTGCGGAGAACCGGCGCGGGCGGGCCTCGTCGTGGACGACGAACCCCTTCTGCTCGAGCCGGCTCAGCACCGTGTGCACGGTGGTCAGCGCGAGCCCCCGGTCGGCCAGCTCGTCCCTCAGCCAGGTCGCGGCCACCGGGCCGTCCGCGGCCCACAGCCGCTCCATGACGGCCCGCTCGAGCTCTCCCAGCGACGCCATCGGTCCTCCTGTCCGGCAGATCACACGCGTCTCTTCTACGTATCGTAGAAAACATCTTCTACGAGGCGTAGAAAGAACGTGCCGATAGTAGACCGCAGAAGGGATCCGGGCCGTGGACGTCCTGGACATCGCACGCTGGCAGTTCGGGATCACCACCGTCTACCACTTCATGATGGTCCCGCTGACCATCGGCCTGGGGATCCTGCTGGTGGTCATGCACACCATGTGGGTGCGCACCGACGACCCCGAGTGGCTCCGGATGACCCGGTTCTGGGGCAAGGTCTTCCTGATCAACTTCGTGCTGGGCGTGGCCACCGGCCTGGTGCAGGAGTTCCAGTTCGGCCTGGCCTGGAGCGAGTACTCCCGCTTCGTCGGCGACGTCTTCGGCTCGCTGCTGGCCCTCGAGGCGCTGCTGGCCTTCTTCCTGGAGTCGACGTTCCTCGGCCTGTGGATCTTCGGCTGGGGCCGGATCCCGAAGAAGCTGCACCTGGCCACCCTGTGGGCGGCGGTCATCGGCTCGACTGTGAGCGCCTACTTCATCATCGCGGCGAACTCCTGGATGCAGCACCCGGTCGGGGTCGTCGCCGACGACGCCACCGGCCGGCCGGTGCAGGTCGACTTCCTCGCGGTGCTCACCAACAACACCGCGCTGGCCGCGTTCACCCACACCATCGTCGCCGCGCTCATGGTCGCCGGCGCCCTGCTCGTCGGCGTCGGGCTCTACCACCTGCGCCGGCGGAAGCTGGCCGGGCGCTCGCCCGAGGAGATCGACCACCGGGTGTGGCGCCGTTCGGTCCGGATCGGCGGCTGGGTGTCGCTCGCGGCCTTCGTCCTGGTCGCGGCCACCGGCGACTGGCAGGCCAAGCTGATGTACCACCAGCAGCCGCTGAAGATGAGCTCGGCCGAGGCGCTGTGCGAGACCGAGGCGCCGGCGTCCTTCTCGATCTTCGCCTGGAACAAGCTGGGCTCCAACGAGTGCGACGACGTCCACTCGATCACCGTGCCGGGGCTGCTCTCCTTCCTCGCGCACGGCGACTTCACCAGCGAGGTGCCCGGCGTCAACGAGCTGCAGGAGCGGTACTCCGAGGTCTACGGCGCGACCTACCCCGACGACCCGTCGCGCTTCGGCAACCTGGCCGGGGATCCGGTCGACTACCAGCCGGTGCTCGCGGTCACCTACTGGAGCTTCCGGCTGATGATCGGCATGGGGGCGGTCTCGGCCGGGGTGGCGGCCTACGCGCTGTGGTCGACGCGGCGCGGCCGGGTGCCCACCTCGCGGCTCGGCGTGTACGGCTCGCTGGCGGCCGTGGGTGCGCCGTTCGTGGCCAACGCCTCGGGGTGGATCTTCACCGAGATGGGCCGCCAGCCCTTCGTCGTCGTCCCCAACCCCGACGTGCCGGTCGACGACCAGATCTGGTTCTTCACCGCCCAGGCCGTCTCGCCCGGCGTCACCGCGGCCGAGGTCTGGACGTCGCTGGGCGCGCTGACCCTGGTCTACGGCGTGCTCGCGGTCATCGAGCTCGGGCTGCTCACGAAGTTCATCCGCTCCGGCGTCACGGCGAGCGACACCGCCGTCGAGCCGCCGATCGGCACCGGCAGGGACGATGACCGCCGCGAGGGCCCGGACGGCGACGCCGGTGGTGCCGGCGGGGGCCGCCGCACCGACGACGACGTCCTCCAGTTCGCCTACTGACCCCCCGTAGATCCGAGGAACCCCGTCATGGACCTGCAGACCCTGTGGTTCGCCGCCGTCGCCGTGCTCTGGACCGGCTTCCTGCTGCTGGAGGGCTTCGACTTCGGCGTCGCCGCCCTCCTGCCGGTGCTGGGCCGCCGGACCGCCGACCGGCACCTGCTGCTCCGCAGCATCGGCCCGCTGTGGGACGGCAACGAGGTGTGGCTGATCACCGCGGCCGGTGCGGTGTTCGCCGCCTTCCCCGGCTGGTACGCCACCTGGTTGCCCGCGCTCTACCTGCCCTTCGTGTTCGTGCTGTTCGGCCTGATCATCCGGGCGGTCGCCTTCGAGTGGCGGCACCAGTCGCACGACCCGCGCTGGGACGGCACCTGGACGCACGTGATCACGGTGGGCTCGCTGATCGCCGCCCTCGGCGTGGGCGCGGCGCTGGGCACGACCACGCTGGGCCTGCCGATCGACGGCGACGGCATCCGGGTGGGCGGCAGCTTCGCCGGCGTGGGCTGGGCCGCGCTGCTCGGCGCGGTCGCGGTGCTGGCCTTCTCCCTGGTGCACGGCGCGCTGTTCCTGGCGCTGAAGACCGACGGCGACGTCCGGCTGCGCGCCCGGGCCTTCGCGCTGCGCTGGTCGCCGGTGGCCGCGCTGCCGCTGCTGGCCTGGGCCGGCTGGGTGCACCTCCGCTCCGGGACGCCGGTCACCGCGGTGCTCTGGGCCGTCGGCGCGCTGGCCGTCCTGGTCACCTGGGCGCGCATCCGGGTCGACCGCGAGGGGCAGGCCTTCGCCGGCTGGGCGGTGCTGCTGGTCAGCTCGGCCGCGACGATCTTCGGGGCCGCCTACCCCGTCGTCGTCCCCTCGACGATCGACCCCGCCTTCGACGTGACGATCGCCGAGGCGTCGGTCAGCGACTACACGCTCACCGTGATGACGTGGGCGGCCGCCGTCGGGCTGCCGGTCGTGCTGGGCTACCAGGCCTGGACGTACTGGGTGTTCCGCAAGCGGCTGACCGCGGAGCCGCAGCACGAGGACGCCCCCGGCAGCGGGCAGGCCCCGGCACCGAGCGAGCTGCCGGCATGAGCGCCGGCGCCCCGCGGGGCCCGCTCGCCGCGCTGGCCGGGGTGCCGGGTCTCACCGGCGCCCTGGTGCGGGCCGCGCTCGCCGCGCTCGCCCAGACCGCGGGCCTGGTGCTCCTGGCCGCCGGGCTGGCGCACGCCGTCGCCCGGGCGAGCGGGCTGAGCGCGGGCTCCCCCGCGGTCCCGCTCGCGCTGGCGGCGGCCGGTGTCGCGCTGCGCGCCGCCGCGGGGAGCCTCGGTGAGGCGGTGGCCGCGCGGGACGCCCGCCGGGCCGAGGACCTGCTGCGCCGCCGGCTGCTCGAGCGGCTCGCCACCTCCCCCGCCGCGGTCGCCGCGGCCGGCGGTCCCGCCCCGGCCGCGGTGCTGGCCACCACGCGGCTGCACGAGCTCGGGCCGGCGCTGGCCACCTACCTGCCGGCGGTCGCGCAGACGCTGGTCGTCCCGCCGGCGCTGCTGCTGGCGCTGGCCTGGATCGACCTTCCGTCGGCGGTGCTCGTGGCGGTCACCCTGCCGCTGGTGCCGCTGTTCATGGTCCTGGTCGGGAAGTTCACGCAGGATGCGACGGCGGACTCCGCCCGGGCGCTGGACCGCATCGCCGCGCACGTCGCGGAGCTGGTGCGCGGCCTGCCCGTCCTGGTGGGGCTCGGCCGGGCCGCCGAGCAGACGGCGGCGCTGGCCGCGCTCGGCGAGGCGCACCGCACCCGCACGCTGGCCACGCTGCGGATCGCGTTCCTCTCGGCCTTCGTGCTGGAGCTGATCGCCACGCTCTCGGTGGCGCTCGTGGCCGTGACCGTGGGCGTCCGGCTGGTCGAGGGCCACCTCGTCCTGGGGATCGGGCTCACCGCACTGTTGCTCGCCCCCGAGGCGTTCGCCCCGCTGCGCGCGCTCGGCGCCGCCCACCACGCCGCGGAGGACGCCGCCCTCGCCGCCGCCGAGGCGCGCGCTGTGCTGGCCGCACCCGCCGGCGGCGCCCCGGCCCCGGTCCGGGGGGACGACGATCCGCGCGGTGCCGACGTCACCGTCGCGGGGCTGAGCGTCTCCTACCCCGGCCGCGCCGTCCCCGCCCTGCCGCCCACCGACCTCGCCGTCCGCCCCGGAGAGCTCGTGGTGCTCCGGGGCCCGAGCGGCTCGGGCAAGTCCACGCTGCTGGCCGCGCTGGCCGGCCTGACCGATCCCCGCGCCCGCGTCGGCGGTGCGATCGCCGCCGGGGGCCCGGTCGCGGTGGTGCCGCAGTTCCCGCGCGCCACCGGCGCGACGGTCGCCGACGAGCTGCGCCGGCACGCCGCCGCGGCGCCGGGGGTCGACGAGGTCGTGGCCGAGGCCTACGTCGTCGAGGCGCTCGGCCGGGTCGAGGCCCACCACCTGGCCGGCCGGGCGCCGGAGTCGCTCTCCCCCGGCGAGCTGCAGCGGGTGGCCCTTGCGCGCGCCCTGGTGCGGGTCCGCCGCGGCGCCCGGCTGCTGCTGCTCGACGAGCCGGCCGCGCATCTGGACGACGACGCCCGCGGGCTGGTCGCCGCCGTCCTCGCCACGCTGCGCGGCACCGTCACCGTCGTGCTGGTCACCCACGACCCGGTGCTCGCCGGCCTCGCCGACCGCACCGTCGACCTCCCCGCCCCGGCCGCGCCCGCGGGTACCGCCTCCCCGGCCGCAGCCGCGCGCACCGCCTCCCCGGCCGCACCCGCACGCCCGGCCGGCTCCCCCGGCGGCACCCCGGTGGACCGCCCGCGCCCGGCCGGGGTTCCCGTGCCGGCGGCGGCGCCCCCGGCCCCCGCGACCCCGGCCCCCACCGCCGGGGCCCTCCGTCGCGCGGTGCTGGCCGGTGCCCTCGCGTCCGGGGCGGGCGTCGCGCTCACCGCGGCGTCGGGCTGGCTGATCGTCCGGGCGGCGGAGATGCCCCCGGTGCTGACCCTGCTGGTCGCGACCGCCGGCGTCCGCTTCTTCGGCCTGGCCCGCGCGGGGCTGCGCTGGCTGGAGCGCCTGTCCGCCCACGACGTCGCGCTGCGCCGGGCCGCCGACCTGCGGGTGCGCGTCTGGCGGGCGCTGGCCGCCCAGGGGCTCGCCGCCGACCGGACGCCCGGGTCTGCGCTGGCGCGGGTGGTCGGCGACGTCGGCGTGGTGCAGGACCTCACCGTGCGGGTCCGGCCCCGGGTGCTGGTGGCCGCGACCGTGCCCACCGCCACCGTCGCGGTGCTCGCGCTGGGGGACCTCGCCGCCGCCGGTGTCGTCGCCGCGGTGCTCGCGGTGACGGTGGCCGCCGTCCTGCTCGCCCACCGCGGCCTGGACGCCGGCGCCGCCCGCACGGAGAGCAGCCTGCAGGTGGCGGCGCTGAAGGAGACCAGCACCGTGCTCGAGGGGCTGGCCGACCTGCGGGCGCACGGGCTCGCCGCCCGCGCCGCCGCCGACCTCGACGCGGCCGCGGCGCGCCAGGCCGGCCGGGCCCGCACCCGTGACCGCGCCGCCGCCGTGGGCACCGGCCTGGTGGTGCTGGGCACCGGGCTGGCCGCGGTGCTCGGCACCGTCGCGGCGACGGCCGGCGGGCTCACCGGCCCGGTGCTCGCCGTGGTCGCGCTGGCGCCGCTGGCGCTGGCGGAGCCGCTCGCCGGGCTGGTCGGCGCCCTGCAGCGCCGCGGCGCGCTCGCCGACGCGCAGGCCCGCATCGACGCCGTCCTCACCGCGCCGGTCGCGGCCGAGCCCGCCGACCCGCTGCCCGCTCCCGACGGCATCCGCTCGCTGCGCACCGAGGCGCTGGTCGCCGGCTGGCCGGGCGGGCCGGACGTGCTGCGCGGGGTCGACGCCCGCGCGGAGGCCGGTGACGGCTGGCTGGTGGTGCGCGGGCCGTCCGGCACGGGCAAGTCCACGTTCCTGGCGGTGCTCATGGCCTCGCTGCGGCCACGCGCCGGCAGCTACGCCGTCGACGGCGTTCCCACCGACCGGATTCCCGGCGACGACCTGCGCGCCCGCATGGCCTGGCTGCCGCAGGAAGCGCACGTCTTCGCCTCCTCCATCCGGGCGAACCTGGCGATGGCCGCCCCGCGCGGCGAACTGGCCGGGCCCGCCGGGGATTCCCGCATGCGCGCGGCGTTGACCGCGACCGGGCTGGCGGGGCTGCTCGCCACGCTGCCGGATGGGCTGGACACCCCGGTCGGTGCCGGCGGGACGGCGCTGTCCGGTGGCGAGCGGCGGCGGCTGGCCGCCGCGCGCGCCCTGCTGGCCGACCGGGAGGTCGTGCTGCTCGACGAGCCGACCGCCCACCTGGACGGGCCGACCGCCGCGGCGCTGGTGCGCGACCTGCGGACGGCGTTCGCGGGGCGGGTGGTCGTCTGCGTCACCCACGACGACGACGTCGAGCGCCCCGGTGACACGGTGCTGCACCTCGGCGAGACGGCGGTCCGGGCAACCGCCTGAGCAGTCCGGCCACCAGTCGCTCTCTGCCCACCCGCACGGGGCAGAGA
>NZ_JASNFN010000007.1:0-11925 GCF_030731085.1 Blastococcus carthaginiensis
CTGCGCAGCGCCAGCTCGACGGCGTCGACGCCGTGCGACCGCTCGAGCACCGCCATGTCCAGCGAGAAGCCGGCGGCGACCTCGGCCAGCTCCCCGTCGGGCGCGATCCCGACGGTGACCAGCCCGCGCCAGCCGACCTCGGCGAGGCGGTGCGCCGCTGCCGGCAGCTGCCCCGGCTCGCCGGGGGTCCAGGACACCCGTGCGATGCCGGCGGCGCGGTCCCGGGCGACCGGGGTGGTGAACCGCAGCCCCTCGGCGGTCACCCACGCCAGGAACCCGCGCTCGCTGGCCGGCTCGACGCCGTCCCCGCCGAGCCGCTCCAGCACCTCCGGGTCGGGCCCGGCCCAGCGCAGCCCTGCCCCGATGACCCCACCGGCGAGCCGGGCGTCGCCGGCCAGCGCGGGTGGGACGGGGAGCACGGTGTCGGCGCCGCTGCGCCGGGCCGCCTCGACGATGCGGTCGACGGCCAGGTAGGACTCGGCGGCCGGTGCCGGCCCCAGCAGCACCGCGTCGTCGGCCAGGCGGACGTGGCGGGCCGAGCGCTCCGTCTCGCTGTGCACCGCGACGGCCTTGAGACCGAGCCGCTGGCACGCGCGGATCGCGGCGCATCCCGCCGGCCCCCGTCCGGCGACGAGGACGGTCTCGATCCCCAGCTGCGGCACTCCTGCTCCTCCTGTACTCGCCCGGCCCGGCGCACGGCCGGGGCACCCCGTGAGAGGCTTGTCGGGTCAGCTTGGCGGGTCGGTCGGCGCCGCGCACGCCGCGTGCGCCGGTCACGGCCCGCACCGATCCTGGGCCACCCGGCCCGCCAGCAGCATGAGGAAGGAGGGCAGCGATGTCCAAGCGCGGACGCAAGCGTCGCTCCCGCAAGGGGAACAAGGCCAACCACGGCAAGCGCCCCAACGCCTGAAACGACCCCCTGCCCCCGTCGCTCGCACGCTCGCGCCGGGACCCTGCAGGAGGTTTGCACGTCAGAGGCCCAGGACCCGTCGGGTCCTGGGCCTCTCGCGTCGACCGGGTCAGGCGGTGGGGCGCTCCTCCGAGCGCTCGACGGTCAGCCGCTCGACGCTGACCTGGGTGCCGTCCTCCTCGAAGGAGACGCTCGTCAGCTGCAGCTTGATGCGCTCCCGCAGCCCCGTGGGCGGCTTGTCGCCACCGCAGCGCCGGCGCACCAGCGCCTTGAACTCCGCTTCGATGCCGAACTGCCGTAGGCAGGACGAGCACTCGTCGAGGTGCTCGGCTATCACGCCGCGGCGCTCGTCGGAGGTCTGGTGGTCGAGGAACTCGAAGACGTGGCTGAGGACGTCGTCGCACGAGTTGATGTCGAGGGGCTCGCCGGCCCCCAGCTCGTCGCTCACGGGCGGGTCGCCTCCTCACCGGTCCCGGCGCGGACGAAACCGCGCTCCCGGGCGTAGTCGGCCAGCATCTTCTGCAGCCCGCGCCGGCCGCGGTGCAGCCGGGACATCACCGTGCCGATGGGCGTGCCCATGATCTCGGCGATCTCCTTGTAGGCGAAGCCCTCGACGTCGGCCAGGTAGACCGCCAGCCGGAAGTCCTCCGGCAGCTGCTGCAGCGCGTCCTTGATGTCGGAGTCCGGCAGGTGGTCCAGCGCCTCGATCTCGGCCGACCGCAGACCCGAGGAGGTGTGCTCCTCGGCGGCGTACAGCTGCCAGTCCTGCACCTGGTCGGTGGGGTACTGCTGCGGCTGCCGCTGCTTCTTGCGGTAGCTGTTGATGTAGGTGTTCGTCAGGATCCGGTACAGCCACGCCTTGAGGTTCGTGCCCTCGGCGAACTGGTGGAACGCGGAGTAGGCCTTGACGAAGGTCTCCTGCACCAGGTCCTCGGCGTCGGCCGGGTTGCGGGTCATCCGCAGCGCCGCCGGGTACAGCTGGTCCAGGAAGGGCAGCGCATCCCGCTCGAACCGGGCATCCCGCTCGGCGCGGGTCTCGGCGCGCTCCGTGCGGCTGCCGCCCGCGCGCGCCTCCGGCACCTCCGCCGGGGTCGCCTCGGGCAGCTGACCGGTGTTCTCGACCGCGGACTCCTCAGGCACCGACCGTCCTCTCCGGGGCCCCCCGACGCGGGGCGCCACATCGGTCGATCCTAGCCGCGCGGCGTCCGGACGGCCCGGGGGACGTCGGCGCGCGGCCCGGGCGCGGGGGGCGGAGAGGGTGCTGCTCACGGCCGGTCCAACGGCACCGCCCGCCGGTGGCATTCCCGGGTGCCGCATCTCGCTAGGCTCCCCCGCCGTGGCGGCAACCCCGGCGGTGCGGGTCCTGGAGCAAGCGGAGGTGGCGCACGCGCTGCACCCCTACGACCCCGAGCACCCGGCCGACCAGGGGCACGGCGAGGCGGCGGTGGCCGCCCTCGGGGCCGATCCCCGCCAGGTGTTCAAGACGCTGGTCACCCGCGTCGACGGTGCGCTCACCATCGCGGTCGTCCCGGTCAGCGGCACGCTGGACCTCAAGGCGCTGGCCGCCGCGGCCGGCGGGCGGAAGGCGGCGATGGCCGAACCGGCCGATGCCGAGCGCGCCACCGGTTACGTGATCGGCGGCATCAGCCCCCTGGGCCAGCGCAAGCTGCTGCCCACCGTGGTGGACTCCTCGGCGCTGGGCTTCCCCACCGTGCTGGTCAGCGCGGGGAAGCGCGGCCTCCAGCTGGAGCTGCCGCCGGCCGAGCTGGTGCGGCTGACCAGGGCCCGGACCGCACCGATCGGCCGCTGAGCCGCCGGGGCTCCATCTAGGAGTCCGGAGCCGTCGTCGCCTCCGCGCTGTCGCTCATGGCGGAGCGGGTCCGCACCAGATGGGCGACCAGCAACTCGCCGGCGTGCCGGATGTGCTCCTCCATCGCCACCCGCGCACCGTCGGCATCGCGCCCGTGCAGCGCCTGGATGAGAGCGGCGTGGTCGTGCGCCGACGCCTCCTCCCAGCCGGCGATGGACGTGAAGAAGCGGGTCGGCACGTAGCGCACCGAGAGGCCGAGGAACCAGTTCAGCTTCGGCGCAGCCGCCACCTGGTTGATCATCCGGTGCAGCTGGTGGTTGCACCGGGCGACGACGTCGCCGTCACCGTTCCGCGCCGCCCGGGTCAGCTGGTCCTGGAGCCGGTCGATCTCGGCGAGGTCCGCGTCACTGAGCTTGTCCGCCGCGCGCGCTGCGAGCTCCCCGGCGATGGTGGCCTGCACGAAGAAGAGATCGGCCACGTCCTCCGGCGACAGGGGGGCGACGACGAAACCTCGCCGAGGTTCGGAGACCACGAACCCCTCACCGCGCAGGAGCAGGAGCCCCTCACGCGCCGGGGTCACGCTGATTCCCAGATCAGCCGCGATCCGATCCAGGCGCACGAACTCACCTTCGCGGAGCTCGCCCGACATGATGAGCGCGCGGACGTAGCTCGCGGACTCCTCGCTGAGCGCCTGGCGCCCCCGACCGGGCTGCGCAGAACCGAACCCGTCGATACCCGAACCGTCGACCGCCACCTCGGTATGGTAATCAGCCGACCCCGCGCCGTACTGCACTGATGACGTACGCCGGGGCGGACCCTCACCCGGCCGGGCGCGTCCCGGCCGGTCGAGCGCGGTCACCCCCGTCCCCCGGTGGGTGCGAGGACGCCCTCGTCGTGGAGTCGTCCGATCTCCGACGCCCCCAGCCCGAGCACGTCGGCCAGCACCTCGTCGGTGTCGGCTCCGAGCACCGGCGCCGGCCGGGGCGGCACCTCCTGCGCCCGGACCCGCAGCGGGCTCCCCATCGCCAGCAGGCGACCGATACCCGGCTGGACGACCTCGGTCAGCGGTGAGGATGCGGGCGCTGCCTCGTGGTCGCGCACGACGTCCGTGGCGGTCCGGTACGGACCCCAGAGGACCCGGGCGGCCTCGAGCTCGCGACTCACGGTCGCGACATCGCGCGCGGCGAACCAGCCGCGCAGGATCGCCGCGATCGTCTCCCGGTGGTGGTACCGGGTCACCTCGTCCTCGAGGTCCACGCCGAGGGCCTTCTCCAGGGCGGCGAACACCTCCTGCGTCCCGGTCACCTGGCACAACGACCGCCACTGCCCCTCGGTGAGTGCGACGACCATGACCCGCCGGCCGTCGGAGGTGGGGAAGTCGACGCCGAAGCTGCCGTACACGTGGTTGCCGTGACGCGGCCGGTCGGCACCCGACAGCTGCGCGTCCGCGTACCAGCCGAGGGCCGCGACCCCGGCCAGCGCGACGTCCGCGAGCGCCACCTCGAGGTAGGTCCCCTCCCCCGTCCGATCCCGGTGCCGCAGCGCGGCGAGCAGGCCCACGACCGCCGTCTGCCCGGTGAGCAGGTCCCACGCCGGGAGCACGTGGTTCACCGGCGCCCCGTCGGACTCGCCGCCGGTCATGTCGGGGATACCTGCCGCGGCGTTGACGGTGTAGTCCACCGCCGGCCGACCGTCGCGGTGCCCTTGCACGTGGACGTGGACCAGATCGGGGCGTCGCGCCGAGAGCGCCGGCCAGTCCAGCCACGAGCGAGCGACGTTGTTGTCCAGGAAGACCCCGGCGTCCGCACCCGGGGCGGTGATCAGCGCCGTTACCAGCTCCTTGCCGGCCGGCGCCCGCAGGTCCACGGTCACCGAGCGCTTCCCCTTGTTCAGGCTGTGCCAGTACAGGCTGCCCCCGTTGGGGGCCAACGGCCAGCGCCTGTGGTCGGTGGCTCCGCCCAGCGGGTCGACCCGGATGACGTCGGCGCCCAGCTGGGCCAGGGTCATCCCGCCGGAGGGGCCGGCGACGTAGGTGGCGCACTCGACGACGCGCAGCCCCGCGAGCGGCCGCCCGCCGGCCCCCGCCTCCGCCGTCACGACGCGGCGGGCGCCGGCACCGTCGCTCCCGCCGGCTGGTGCAGGAGAACGCGGGCGACGTCGGACGTCATCTCGCTCAACGTCGGGTGCGGGTGGATCGACGCCAGCAGGTCCAGCGGGGAGGCCGCCATCTCGATGGCGAGCACCCCTTCGGCGATCAGCTCTGAGGCGTGCGGCCCGACGATGTGCACGCCGACCACCGCATCGACCGACCGGTCCACGACCAGTTGGGTGAACCCCTCGGTGGCGCCCATCGTCGCGGCCCGGCCGGAGGCGCTCAGCGGGAGGCGCGCGACGGCGACGTCCATGCCCTGGGCCCGCGCCTCCTCGGGCGAGAGCCCCGCGACGGCGATCTCCGGATCGCTGAAGACGACGGCGGGGACGGCCGCCGGGTCGAACGCCGCCGGCTTGCCGCACAACGCCTCGGCGGCCACCTCGCCCTCCGCCGTCGCCTTGTGCGCCAGGGCCGGCCCGGCCGTGATGTCACCGATGGCCGCGACGTGCGGTGCGGCCATGCGGTCCGGTCCCACCGCGAGGAGCCCGGCACCGTCCGGCGTGATGCCGATCTTGTTCAACCCGAGCCCGTCGGTGTTCGGGCGCCGGCCGATGGCGACGACCATCTTCTCGGCCGGCACCCGGACGACGCCCGACCCCGCGGTCGCGGTGACCACGCCGTCCTCGAAGCCCTCCACCCGGTGCCCGAGCAGCACGTCGACACCCAGCGCATCGAGCCGCTGGCGGACCGGGCGCAGGAGTGCGGCGTCGACACCCGGGAGCAGCCGGTCGAGCGCCTCGATGACGGTCACCTTGCTCCCGAGCTTGGCGAACGCCGTCCCGAGCTCCAGCCCGATGTAGCCACCCCCCACCACCGCCATGCTCCTCGGCAGGCTCCGCAGGGCAAGGGCATCCGTCGAATCCAGGACCCGCAACCCGTCCCGCGGGAGGCCCGGCAGCTCGACGGGCCTGGAGCCGGTCGCGAGCAGGACGTCCGTGTACTGCAGATGACGCGGCGGGCGGTCGTCCGCGGACTGCAGGACCCCCGACCCCGGCCGGGTGAACCGGAACTCACCGACCGCGACCTCCACGCCGGCTCGGCGCAGCAGCCCCGAGACGGCGCCGGTCAACCCGCCGACCTTGCCCGCCTTCCAGTCCTGGAAGCGGTCCAGGTCCACCGACACGTCCCGCACCGTGAGCCCGGCGTCCCCGAGCCCGCCGGCCCGGTGCGCCACGTCGGCGACCTCGATGAGCGCCTTGCTCGGGATGCAGCCGACCTGCAGGCAGACGCCTCCGATGCCGGAGTCCCCCAGCCGGTCGACGAGCAGCACGCTGCGTCCCAGCGCGGCCGCGCGCAGGGCTGCCGTGTAGCCGCCGGGGCCGGCGCCGACCACGAGCAGGTCGACGCCCTCGGCCACTTCTCCGACGACCATCACTCCCCCTTGAGCAGCAGGATCGGGTCGGCCAGGTAGGCGATCAGCGTGGCCAGGAACCCGCCCAGGTCCTCCCCGTCGACCAGCCGGTGATCGGCCGAGACCGACAGCGGCAGCGTCGGTCGCACCACGGGCACGCCGTCGACCGGGACCACGGCGTCGCGGATGCGGCCGAACCCGGCGATCGCCGCCTCGGGCGGCCGGATGATCGGCGTGGCGAGCCAGCCGCCGTAGCTGCCGAAGTTGGTGATCGAGAAGGTCCCCTCGGACATCTCCGCGGGAGTGACGCTGCGGTCGCGGGCGGCCGCGGCCAGTCCGTCGATCTCCCGCGCCAGCTCGCCCAGGGACTTGGCGTCCGCATCCTTGACGACCGGCACCATCAGCCCGGCACCGGTGGACGTGGCCAGGCCGATGTTGCGCCGGCCGTGATAGGTGATCGTCTCGGCGTCCATGTCGATGCTGGCGTTGAACTTCGGGTGCTCGGCCAGCGTCGCGACGACGGCCTTGACCAGCAGGGGCAGGAACGTGAAGGGCACGCCGTCCCGCTCCAGGTGCGGCCGGAGGGTGGCCCGCGCCTGCACGAGGGCGGTCGCGTCCACCTCCCGGAACTCCGTGATGTGCGGGATCTCCCGCCAGGACGCCGTCATCGACTTCGCGATCGAGCGCCGCAACCCGCGCAGCGGCACGGTCTCGTCGGTGAGCCGGCGGACCGCGCGCCGGGGTTCGCCGGCCGCGGGGGCACTCTTGCGCGGGGACGGCGCCGACTCGGCTGTCGCGGTGTCGGCCACCGCAGGCGCGGTCGCGAAGGACCGGACGTCGTCCGAGGTCACCCGTCCACCGGGACCGGACCCGCGCACCGCACCCAGGTCGACCCCCATCTCCAGCGCGAGCCGGCGCGTGGCCGGCGAGGCCAGGACGCGCCCGGTCCGGGACCCGCCCCCGTCGGCGGCCGCATCGGGCGAGGGCCCGCCCGCCCCGGTCTCCGGGGACTGCGCCACGGCGACGGGAGTGGGGAGAGCCGGCGCAGCTGCCGGTTGCTCTCCGACGGCCGGGGGCTTCCCAGCGGACTGCGGGGTCGCCGGACCGGTCGAGCCGTGGCTGCGGATCCGCACGGACTCCTCGGTCTCGAAGACCACCAGCAGCGCGCCGATCTCCAGCACGTCGCCGACGTCACCCCCCAGGCGGAGCACCGTCCCGTTCACCGGGGACGGGATCTCGACGACGGCCTTGTCGGTCTCCACGTCGGCGAGGACCTGGTCGCGCACGACCGTCGACCCCGGCTGGACGTGCCACTCGACGATCTCGCCGGCATCGAGGCCCTCTCCGACGTCGGGGAGGCGGAACTCGAGCTCGCTCACGCTCTCTCCTCGCTCGCGCTCGTCGGCCGCGTTCGCGGCGCTGCTGTATTCATCGGTGAGCTCGCACGCTCGCTCACTTGGCGCTCACCGTCCGGCGGACGGCGTCGACGACGCGCTCGACGCTCGGGACGTAGTAGTCCTCGATCGAGGCGATCGGGTAGGGGGTGTCCGGCGCCGCGACCCGGGCCACAGGTGCCTCGAGGGAGTAGAACGCCTCTTCCTGCAGGGTCGCGACCACCTCGGCCCCGAAACCCGCCGTCAGCGGTGCCTCGTGGACCACGACGCACCGCCCCGTGGACTCGACGGCCGAGACCAGCCCCTCGACGTCCAGGGGGACGAGCGTGCGCAGGTCCAGGACCTTGGCCTCGATGCCCTCCTCCGCCAACCGCTCGGCGGCCCGCTCGGCGAGCTGCACGGCGGCGCTCCACGCCACCAGCGTCACGTCGGACCCCTCACGGGTGACCCGCGACTGCCCGAACGGGACCGTGTAGTCGCCCTCCGGGACCTCTCCCTTGACCAGCCGGTAGCCGCGCAGCGGCTCGCAGAACAGGACCGGGTCCGGGTCGCGGATGGCCTCCAGGAGCATGCCCTTGGCGTCGTAGGGGTTCGACGGCATGACCACCTTGAGGCCGGGGGCTTGCACGAACTGGGCCTCGATGGCATCGGAGTGCAGCTCCGGCGTCCGGACCCCACCGCCGAACGGCGTGCGGATCGTGACCTGCGCGTTGTACCGGCCCTGCGACCGGTAGCGGTAGCGGGCGATCTGGGGGGCGATCTGGTGGAACGCCTGGTGGGTGAACCCGAGGAACTGGATCTCGGCGACCGGCACCAGCCCCGAGACGGCCAACCCCAGTGCCGACCCCGCGATCACGCCCTCGGCCAGGGGCATGTCGAACACCCGGTCGGCCCCGAACTCCTTCAGCAGGCCGTCGGTCGCCCGGAAGACCCCGCCGAGCTGGCCGATGTCCTGGCCCAGCGCCACGACCCGCTCGTCGCGCGCCATCTCCTCCCGGAGGGCCGACCGGATCGCCTCGATCATCGTCATCGTCGCCATGTGCTCGCTCCTCGGCTCAGTGGGAGTCCAGCGCGGCACGCTGCTGCGCACGCAGGCGCTCCGGCGGGTCGGCGTAGACGTGGGTGTAGATCTGCTCGGGGTTGGGCGGAGCGAACGCCTCGGCGGATTCGATGGCCTCGTCGACCTGCCGGTCGATGCCTGCCTGCATCTCCCGCTCGGCGTCGTCGTCCCAGGCGTCCTGGCTGCGCAGCCAGGCGGTGACGCGGCGGATGGGGTCGCGCTCGTCCCAGCCGCTGAGCTCCACCGGCTCCATGTAGCGGGTCGGGTCGTCCGCGGTGTTGTGCGCGCCCATCCGGTACGTCTGCGACTCGATCAGCGTCGGCCCGCCACCCGTGCGCGCACGCTCGACGGCCTCCCGCATCGCGGCATAGACGGCGAAGAGGTCGTTCCCGTCGACGATGACGCCCGGGAAGCCGTACCCCTCGGCCCGGCTGGCGAAGTTGGCCGCCGCCGTCTGCTTCGTCCGCGGGGTCGAGATCGCCCACCCGTTGTTCTGCAGGAAGAACACGACCGGGGCCCGCATCACGCCGGCCAGGTTCATGGCCTCGTGGGAGTCCCCCTCCGAGGACGCGCCGTCGCCGAAGTAGGTGGCCACCACGCTCTCGCTGCCCTGGAGCTTCAGCCCCCAGCCGAGCCCGACGGCGTGCGGGAGCTGCGCGGCCAGCGCAATCTGCAGCGGGAGGACCTTGACCCCGTCGGGCACCCGTCCGCCGGCCGGGTTGCCCATCCAGTAGAGGAGGTACCCGTCCAGCGGGAAGCCGTGCCGGACGACGCCGGGGAGCTCGCGGTACTGCGGGACGATCCAGTCGCGGGCGGGGTCCAGGGCGAACGACGAGCCCACGACCGAGGCCTCCTGCCCCCGGACGGCGGAGAACGTGCCCATGCGGCCCTGCCGCTGAAGGCTGATCGCCCGGACGTCCACCGTCCTGGACAGCATCATCCAGCGGAGCGCGTCCCGGACCTGCTCGGTGCTCATCGGGGCCTCGGTGCCGGGGCGGACCGTCCCGTCGGGGGAAAGGATCTCCAGGCGCTCGCCCGGTCCGGCGAAGCTGCGCTCGACGTCCTCCTGCTTCCTGTCGAGGTCGAGCTCCGCCTCGGTCTTGGGGTCATCGGCTGTCGGCTGGGCGGTCATGGCAGCCCTCCTTCGTGCGCGGGGTTCGGTGGGTGCGGGCATGGCGGTAGGACCGGGTCGGCTAGCCGATCTGGCTGGGCAGCCAGGTGACGAGGTCCGGGATCAGGAAGAGCAGCGAGGTGGTGAACAGCTCGGCGGGGAGGAACCAGCCGATGCCCCGGAAGGCGTCCTCCAGCCGGACCCCGGGTGTCCCGGCGAGGACGTACACGTTGAGCCCCACCGGCGGCGTGATGAGTCCGATCTCGATCATCTTCACGGTGAGGATGGCGAACCAGATGCCGTCGTAGCCGAGACCGGTGACGACGGGATAGGCGAGCGGCAGGACGATCAGCATGATCGAGATCGGGTCGAGGAACATCCCGAGCGGGATCATGATCGCCAGCAGGACGATGATGAGGACCGTGGGTGGCACCGGCAGGTCCAGCGCCCAGTTGGCGAAGGAGTTGGTGATCCCGGCGCTCACCAGGAAGTACGTGAACAGGCTGGCGCCGACCAGGATGGCGAAGATGAAGCTGGTCACCGATGCCGCCTCCGCGAAGCTGTTTCGCAGATTGGTCGTCAGCTGCCGGGGTCCGTACCGGAACACGTCTGCCAGCAGCATCAGCAGCGCGGCCAGGGCGCCCAGCGACGCGGCCTCGGTGGCGGTGAAGAGCCCCGCGTAGATGCCGCCGATCACGATGGCGAACAGCACCGTGATCTTGATCAGTCCCGCGTACCCCTTGCCCTGGGGCCGGTTGCCGGCGAGGCTCGGCTGCTCGTCGACGGCGGTCGGCGCCTGGTTGTACCCACCGATGGCCGGCCGCAGCCGGACCCGGATGATCACCAGGGACATGAACACCAGCGCCGACAGGATGCCGGGGATGATCCCGGCGGTGAGCAGTGCGCCGATGGACTCGCCCGTGATGATCCCGTAGATGACCAGCACGATGCTGGGCGGGATCAGCACGCTCAGGGTGCCCGCCGCGGCCACGATGCCGGCGGCGAAGGACACGCTGTAGCCGTACTTGCGCATCTCGACGATGGCGACCCGGCCGACGGTCGCGGTGGTGGCCACGCTCGATCCGGACACTGCACCGAAGCCGGCGCAGGCCGCGATGGAGGCGAGCCCCAGGCCGCCGGGGAGCCGGCGCAGCAACCGGTGGCTGATCCGGAAGACGTCCTCGGCCACCCGCGCGTGCGCGGCCAGCACGCCCATCAGGATGAACATGGGTATGACGACCAGCGTCGCCTCCGCCGTCGCCTGGTAGGGCAGCGAGCCGAGCGTGCCGGACGTGATGTCACCACCGCGGTAGATGACCAGGCCGAGGACGCCGGCGGCGGCGAGGGCGAAGGCCACCGGTACGCCCGTGCACAGCAGGACGAGGAGGACGAGGACGGCGAGGAGCGCCACGAGCCCTGCGGTCACGACCGGGCGTCCTCGTCGCGCTCGGCGGCCGCGGACGCCGCTTCGGGGTGCTCGTGCTGGACCGTCGGGGCACCGGTGCGGGCTCCGACGATCTCGTCGTAGGTGCTCAACCCCAGCTCCAGGATGAGGGCGACGAGGCCGAACGGGATCACGATCCGGATCGGCCAGATGGGCACGGGGACGAGGCCGAAGCGGAACTCTCCGACCTGGAACGAGTTGATGGCCACGATCGCCGTCTCGTACGTCATCCACAGGAGCACCGCGATCGCGACGAAGAGCCCGATCGCACGGACGACGTGCGCGACGCGCGCCGGCAGGCGCTCGGTGACCAGGTCCACGCCGATGTGCGCACCGGTGCGCTGCGCGTAGGCGAGGCCCAGGAAGACCAGCCCGGCGAGGAGGACCTCGCTGTACTCGACGACGCCCGGGATGGAAGAGCCGGTGATCTGGCGTACCAGCACGTCCAGTGCCGTGCTGATCATGATGCCGACGATGAGCAGCGCCGCGATGACCCCGAACGTGGTCGCGATCGCGTGGACGACCTTGCGGACCGTTCCGTCGGCCCGATCCTCCGCTGCCCCGGCGATGGGGGCGATCGAGTGCGGGTCACCGATCAGCGCGTCGGGGGACAACGGATCGTTGTCCCCCGACGCCCCCATCGGTGTGGGACCGGTCAGCAGCCGGTGCGCGAGGCGCAGGCCACCAGGCCGG
>NZ_JASNFN010000008.1:0-98343 GCF_030731085.1 Blastococcus carthaginiensis
GGGGGGCGCCCCCCCGGCCCGGGGGGGGCCCCCCCCGCGCCCCCCCCCCCCCCCCCGCCCCCATCGGTGTGGAACCGGTCAGCTGCCGTTCCGCTCTGCGCAGGCCACGAGGCCGGGCACGTAGGTGGACTCCGCGGCGTACTCCTCCAGCGCGGCCTGGTAATCCGCCAGGAACCCGTCGACCACGTCCTCGGAGGCGCCGGCGCTCACGGTCGTCTCCCGCCAGGCCTCCAGCACGCTGTCACCGACGATGCTCTCGAACTCCTCGACGTCGGCCTCCGGGAAGACGCCCGGCGTACCGCCGGCCTCGAGGAAGGTGTCGCAGGTGTTCTCCTCCTCCTCGGCCAGCAGCGCGATGGCGTCGGTGACGTACTGGTCGATCTCCTCGGTCATGAGCTCGCGGGTCTCCTCGGGGAGGCCGTCCCAGAGGCTCTTGGTGATGACCAGCGCGCCGAGGTTGTAGAGGCCGGTACCCGGGTCCGTCATGTGGGGTGCCACCTCGTTGAGGCTGTTGGCGACCGCCACGTCGAACGGATAGGACGTGAAGCCGTCGATGACACCGCGCTCGACCGATTCGTAGACCTCCGGCGCCGAGAGCGCCACCGGGCTCGCACCGGTCTGCTCGATCGCCTGGCTCAGCAGCCCGACGGCGCGGATCTGCCGGCCGGCGAGATCGTCGAGCCCGGACAGCGGCTCCGCCGTCGCGATCATGGTGGGGGCGAGCGGCACGAAACTGAGCACGTGGACGCCCTGGTCCTCGTACTCCGCCCGGAACGCCTCGTTGTTCTCGTACAGGTCGTTCATGGCCCGGACCTGCGCCTCGGCGTCGTCGGTCTGGAAGGGCACGCCGACGATCTGCGAGAGCGGCAGCTCGCCCGGGTAGTAAAGGGCGATCATGAAGCCGAGGTCGGCCCGGCCCTGCGCGACGCCCGGCAACGTATCCGTCGCCGACAGCAGCGCCTCCTGGTAGAACTCCTCGACCGTGATGTCGCCGCCTTCCTCGATCGAGTCGAAGTAGTTGGCGATCCCGGTGCTCAAGGAGGAGTTCGGGGGCAGGTAGTTGGCGTACTGCCAGTCGTACGACTGAGCCCCGCCACCGCCACCGCCACCGCCGCCGGAGTCCCCACCGCAGGCGGCCAGCGAGGCCGCCAGCACCGCCGCTGCGCCTACCGCAGCGGCCCGCTTCGTGCGTTGTGAGCTGTGCACGCCATCTCCTCGATTCGGTGCCGACAAGACCAGCCCGGTCCGGCTGACCTGTGACGAAGACAACACCACATACGATATATGCGGTCAAGTAACACCTGCGCAACGACTGCGGCGGTGCCTGCTCGGTCGCGAACGGCCGAGGGCGCGCCCCGATGACCGGCTCGGCGCGCGGGCGCCCAGGGGTGGGCGGCCCGCTCCTCCGGCCGGTCGCGGCCTACCGCCGCGCGTCGGTACTTGTGACTCCTGTCACGACGCTAGGAGACGGGCGGCGCGACCAGCAGGGAGAATGGCTCCACCATGCCGGATCCTCTGTAGTGGATCCGTCCACAGGGCGCCCGCGGCCGCCTCCCGATGGCGGATCGCGGGCGGTGGCCCCTCGTCGTCGAGGTCGGTCGCGCGGTCAGCGCCGGCGCGCGGCGACGACCTTTCCCGGGTTGAGGATGCCGTGCGGGTCCAGCGCCTCCTTGATCGCGTGGTGCATCGCGAGCACGGCGGGTGGGATCTCGGCGACCAGGCCGTCGCGCTTGAGCAGTCCGATCCCGTGCTCCCCGGTGACCGTGCCGCCGAGCTCCAGGGCGCCGGCGATGATCTCGTGGAAAGCCAGCTGGGCGCGGTCACGAGCGGCCTCGTCGCCGGGCGGGGTGATCAGCAAGGGGTGCAGGTTGCCGTCTCCCGCATGGGCGATGTTGGCGATGACGATGTCGTGCGCGGCGCCGATCTGCTCGATGCGCGCGAGCATCGCCGGGACGGCGGCCTTCGGGACGCACACGTCCTCGGTGAGCACCGGCCCCAGCCGCTCCAGCGCCGGGTAGGCCAGCCGGCGTGCGGCGAAGAGCGCGTCCGCCTCCTCGGCATCGGTGCTGACGGCGGCCCAGCTCGCGCCGGCGCCCTCGAAGGCGGCCAGCATCCGCTCGGCCTCGGCGTCCCCGGCCGCGCCGGGGGTGTCCACCCGGCCGAGCAGCACGACCTCCGCGTCGTCGGACAGACCCATGTTCTTCCACGCGTCGACGGCGGCCAGGCAGTGCCGGTCCACCAGTTCGAGCGCCGAAGGGGTGAGCCCGGCCGCCGCGACCGCGGTGACGGCCTCCCCGGCTGCGACCACCGAGTCGAAGTAGCCGGCGACGGTGCGCTCCGGATCGCGGAGCGGGCGCAACTTCACCGTCACCTCGGTGACGATGCCGAGCGTGCCTTCGCTGCCGACCATCAGGCCGGTGAGGTCGTACCCGGCCACCCCCTTGGCGGTCCGCCGACCGAGCCGGACCAGCTCACCGGTGCCGGTGACGACCTGCAGGCCGAGCACGTAGTCACCGGTGACGCCGTACTTGACGCAGCACACGCCACCGGCGTTGGTCGCCACGTTCCCACCGATGGTCGACCAGGGAGAGCTGGCCGGGTCGGGCGGGTACCAGAGGCCGTGGCGGGCGACGTGCGCGCGCAGGTCGTCGTTGACCACCCCCGGCTGGACGACGGCGAAGCGCTCGAGCTCGTCCACCTCCAGCACGGCGTCCATCGCCTCCATGGAGACGACCACGCACCCCGCGCTGGCGTTGGCCCCGCCGGACAGCCCCGTACCGGCACCACGCGGGACCACCGGGGTGCGGTGCTCGATGCACGTGCGCACGACCGCCTGCACCTCCTCGGCCGCGCGTGGCCGGACCACGGCGACGGGGAGCACGTTCTCGGCCCACTCGGCCTCGTCGTGCGCATAGGAGGCCAGCACGTCCGGGTCTGTGACCACCCGGCCGGGCGGCAGCGCCCCCCCGAGGGCCGCCACCACGTCGGGGGCGCGGGCGGCGACGGATGCTGCAGTGGCGGATCCACTCACGCCACTGGGGGTCGAGGTGCCGGTGGTCATCCTGCCGAGAGTAGGTGTGGCCCCTGACACACTCAACGGACGATCCGCTCACCGCCCGAGGCCGCACGTGGCCCCATCGTCCACCCGGGGAGGACGCGTCCGTGACCGACCGCTCTGCCACCTGGTTGCACCTGCTGGCGGCCGACGCCTCGGCCGAGGAGCTCGGTGCCCACCGCGCCGAGCTCCTGGCCGACCCCGTCGTCCCGCCCGCGGAGCGCGTCCGGATCGAGGAGGAGGCCTCGGCGGCGGGGCGGGTCCGGGAGCTCCTGGCCGCCGGCCGCCGCCACTCCCGGGAGCTGGTCGTGCTCAACGACCTCGCCCGCCGGTTGGGTTCGATGCACCATCCGGGCGAGGTGCTCCAGGAGGTGGCCGCCCAGTCCCGCCGCCTGCTGGACGCCGACGTGGCCTACCTGATGCTGCGGCGTCCCGAAGGGCTGCGGATCGAGGTCGTCGACGGCTCGATGGGTGGAGCGCTGCGCGGGATCACGCTCCAGGAGGGCGAGGGCATCGGTGGCGAGGTGCTGCGCACCGGCCGGCCGGTGTGGACCGAGTCCTACTGCACCGACCCGCAGGTCCACCGGCTGGCGCACATGGACGTGGCGGCACGCAGCGAGCAGCTCGGCGGCATCCTCGGCCTCCCGCTCCAGCTCGGCGGGGAGACCATCGGCGTGCTGCTGGCCGGTGACCGCCGTCCGCGACGCTTCGCCGACCACGACGTCGAGCTGATGGCCGGGTTGGCGGCGCACGCCGCCGTCGCCCTGCGCAACGCGCAGCTGATCGACCAGCTCCGCGGCACGGCGGGTGAGCTGGAACGGCGCAACGCCGACCTCCGCCGGTCGGAGGAGCAGCGCGAACGGGCGGCCGCGCTGCGCGAGCTGCTCACCGCGGCCGTGCTCGAGGGAGGCGGGGTCCCCGCCGTCGCCCGGGCGCTGGAGCGGGCGGTCGGTGGCGAGGTGCAGGTCTGGGACCCCGTCGGCGGGCGGCTGGACGCAGCCCCCTCGGCGGAGGGGACGGACCTCCTCCGGGACGCCGAGGCCGGCGACGGGCCCTGGCCGGACCGGCTGGCGCCCCCCGGGCACCGGGTGGTCCGGTCCGGCAGCCGTTCGGGGGTGCTGGTCCCGGTGACGCTCAGCGGCGGTCCCGCCGGCTGCCTCGTCGTCTGGGACGTCGAGGGGGCGGACGCGGAACTGGCCGGTCTGCTGCAGACGGCGGCGACCTCCCTGGCCCTCGTCGTGGTCACCGAGCGGGCGGTGGCCCTGGCCGAGCTGCGCAGCAGGGGCGAGTTCCTCCAGGCCCTCCTCGCCGGCGACGTCGATGATGCGGGAGCCCGCCGGCGGGGGCGGGCAGCCGGGGTCGACGTGGATGCGGTCACCGCCGTGGCGGTGCTGGACCCGGGCGCGCGAGACCTCCAGCCCGCTGCCCGGACCGCAGCCCGCCTGGCCGAGGGAGCGCGCGGCTGGTCTGCCGAGCACCAGGGGCGGGTGGTGGTCCTGCTGACCGGACCGAGCGCCGAGGACGCCCTCGTCTGGCTGCGGGCACCGGGTAGCCCGCTCCCCGCCGCCGTCGGGTTGGCCCCGTGCGGCGGCGGGGCCGCGGCGATCCGGGCCGCCCACCAGGAGGCGCGGCAGACCGCCGCCCTCCTGCACGCCCTGGGACGCCCGGAAGTGGCAGCCACGTCGGCCGCGTTCGGGGTCTACCGGGCGCTGCTGAGCCCGGCCGGCCGGGGTGAGCTGCACGCCTTCGTGAGCGCGACGCTGGGCCCTCTGCTCGACTGGGACGCCCAGCGGAACAGGAACCTGGTCGACACCCTCGCGAGCTTCCTCCGCAACGCCCAGCACCACGCCCGCACGTGCGCCGAGCTGCACGTGCATGCCAACACGCTCTACCAACGGCTGGACCGGGTGACCGAGTTGCTCGGGCCGGACTGGCGGGATCACGACCGGGCCCTGCAGCTCCAGCTGGCGCTCGTGCTGCGGTCGCTGGCCGAAGGGCTGCCCGCGGCGGGCTGACCTCGGGCGGCATACCGGAGGCGACGGCACCGGAGGCGGCCACCCGCTCCCAGCTTCCTATATTATGTGCGATCGTGGTGCCGTGACTGCGGGAGCGGGCACGCGGAGTCGGCGCTTCACCGGCGGAGGGGATGCCGTGGCCATCAAGCCGGGCTGGAACGGACGCTTCTACGAGGACTTCGAGGTCGGCGACGTCTACGAGCACCCGCTCGGGCGCACGATCACCGCCACGGACAACTCCTGGTTCACGCTGCTGACCCAGAACACCGCCCACCCGCACTTCGACCACCACTACGCCGCGCAGACGGAGTTCGGCCGGCCGATCGTCAACTCGTGCCTGACCCTCGCCCTGGTCACGGGCCAGTCGGTGACCGACGTCTCCCAGAACGTCTTCGCGAACTTGGGGTGGGACGAGGTCCGGATGCCGCACCCGCTGTTCGAGGGCGACACCGTCTACTCCCGGTCGGAGGTGCTGGCGCTGCGACCGTCCCGCTCCCGGGAGAGCACCGGCCTGGTCACCGTGCGGACCACGGGATACACCCAGGAGGGCACCGTGGTGATCACGTTCACCCGGACTTTGCTGGTCTACCGACAGGGCCACGGCCCGACCTCGGCCCGACCCTCGGTCGTCGCGGAGGAGCGATGAGCACTCCGCTGACCGGTTCGCGCGCCTACCTGTTCGTCCCCGGAGATCGCCCGGAACGCTTCGACAAGGCCGCCGGCTCGGGCGCGGTGCCGATCCTCGACCTCGAGGACGCCGTCGCCCCTGGCCGGCGGGCAGCGGCCCGGGAACACGTCCGCCGGTGGCTCGACGAGGACGGCAGGGCAGTCGTCCGCGTGCAGGCCGCGGACGCGCCGGGCCACGAGGACGACGTCGCCGCGCTGGTCGGGAGCCCAGGCCTGATGGCCGTCATGCTGGCCCGTGCCGAGGATCCCGGCCACGT
Source organism: Blastococcus carthaginiensis (assembly GCF_030731085.1). Lineage (NCBI taxonomy): Bacteria > Bacillati > Actinomycetota > Actinomycetes > Geodermatophilales > Geodermatophilaceae > Blastococcus > Blastococcus carthaginiensis. The sequence goes on from NZ_JASNFN010000008.1 coordinate 6,015, forward strand.
GCGGGCGGCGGGCGAGGCGACCGGCGGGCCGGTGATCGCTCTCGTCGAGACCGCCGCCGGGATCGCCGCCGCCCGTGAGCTGGCCCGCGCCTCGGCGCGACTGGCCCTGGGCGATCAGGACCTGGCGCTGGACCTGGGGGTCACCCCGCGCTCGCCCCTGGTGCGCCAGCTCGCGGCAGAACTCGTCCTGGCCTCACGGCTGGCCGGCCTGCCCGCACCGCTGGACGGGGTGACCACCGAGCTCGACGCGCCGGACGTCCTGGCCGCCGACGCCCGTGCCGCCCGGGAGAACGGCTTCGGCGGGAAGCTGTGCATCCACCCGCGCCAGGTGGAGGTCGTCGGCCGGGCATGGCGGCCGTCTGCCGAGGAGCTCGCCTGGGCCCGGGCGGTGGTCGCCACCGCCGGCGGCGACGGCGGTGTCGGGACCGTGGGGGGCGCGATGGTCGACCGCCCCCTGGTCGAGCGCGCCCGCGCACTGCTGGCGGACGCGGGAGGCTGACCGGCTCGTCCGGAAGATCCCTCCCGGACGGGCCGGGGATCAGCCGCGGCCCAGACCCAGGACGTGCCCGGCGACGTGCTGGAGGATGAGGTTGTTCGACACCGGCGCGACGAGGTAGAGGCGCGACTCCCGGAACTTGCGCTCCACGTCGTACTCGGCGGCCATGCCGTAACCCCCGAGGGTCGTCATGGCCGCGTTGGCCGCCGCCCACGCCGCTTCGGACGCCAGGAGCTTCGCGATGTTCGCGTCCGTGCCCGCGGTCTCGCCCTGGTCGAACAGCTCGGCCGCCCGGTCGCGGACCAGGGACGCCGCTCGCATGTCCGCCCAGGCCCGTGCCAGCGGGAAGGACACGCCCTGGTTGTCCCCGATCGGCCTGCCGAACACGACGCGGTCGCGGGCGTAGGCCGACGCCGTGTCCAGGAACCAACGGGCGTCGCCGATGCTCTCGCTGGCCAGCAGGATCCGCTCGGCGTTCATGCCGCTGAGGACGTGCCGGAACCCCTGGCCCTCGATCCCGACGAGGGCGTCGGCGGGTAGCTCCAGGTCGTCGATGAACACGGCGTTGGTCTCGTGGTTCACCATCGTGTCGATGGGCTCGGCGCGGACGGAGGAACCTGCTGCCCGCAGGTCGACGAGGAAGAGGCTGAGCCCGTCGGTGCGCTTGGCCACCTGGTCGCGGGGCGTGGTCCGGGCGAGCAGCAGCATGAGGTCGCTGTGCTGGACGCGGGAGATCCACATCTTGCGGCCGTTGACGACGTAGCCGTCGGAGGTCCGCCGGGCGAACGTGGTGATCCGGGTGGTGTCCGATCCCGCGTCGGGTTCGGTGATGGCGAACGCCTGCAGTCGCAGCTTGCCCGCGGCGATGTCGGGCAGGTAGGTGCGCTTCTGCGCCTGCGAGCCGTGCCGCAGCACGGCCCCCATCGTGTACATCTGTGCGTGGCACGCCGACGTGCTCGCCCCGGTGCTGTTGATCTCCTCCATGATCACCGAGGCCTCGGCGAGGCCGAGCCCTCCTCCCCCGTACTCCTCGGGGATGAGCACCGAGAGCCAGCCGGCCTCGGTGAGCGCGCGCACGAACGCCTCCGGGTACTCGCGGGCGGCGTCGCAGCGTCGCCAGTACTCCGCGGGGAAGGACGAGGCCAGGTCGCGCACACCCGCGCGCAGGTCCTGCAGGTCGGTCTCGGGCATGGGTCAGCTCCTCGGGGTGGTGGCGAACGGGGCCGCGGTCCCGGCGAACCGCCGCAGGGCGTTCCGCTGGCGCTCGCGGTACCGGGCGACGTTGTCCAACTTGATCTCCTCGTAGCCGCGCACCATGTCCGGGAGAGCCGCCAGCTCGACGGCCACGCCGTGGTTGTCCGTGGTCAGCCCCTCGAGCAGGCGGTGCACGAGCTCCCGGTACTCCTGGATGAGCGCCCGCTCGGTGCGACGGACGTGGCTGCGGCCGAACGGGTCGAGTGCGCTCCCGCGGAGCCGGCGCATGCCGTAGAGCGCGCGCAGGACCGGCCGCGCGGCGCGGGCGTCGATCGCGATCTTGTCCTTGCGGCCCAGGTACCGGAGCAGGGGCGGGTGCAGGCGGTAGCTGTAGCGCGCCCCCCGGCCGAAGCGGGACTCGACGTCGGCCTCGACGGCCGGGTCGATCGAGAGCCGGGCGACCTCGTACTCGTCCTTGTACGACATCAGCTTGTACAGCCCCAGGGCGACCGCCTCGGCCAGTCCCCCGCTCCCCGGGACCACCTCGGCCTCCGCGGCGCGCACCTGCTCGACGAGCCGGGCGTAGTCCTGCGCCCAGCCGAGGTCCTGGTACGCGACCAGGTCGGGCACGCGCACGCCGATGCAGCGCGCCAGCTCCGAGCCGACCGGCGCCTGCACCGACGCGATCAGGGCGGCGACCTCGGGCGCCGGCGGCGCCGGCTCCGCCGCCGGCGGGACCATCTCGACCAGGGCGGCGGCGAGCCCGGCGGGATCCGCCACCGCCTGCCGACCGCGACGGAACGCCTGCACGTTGACCTGGACGGCCGCGCCGTTGACCGCGATCGCCTCCTCGATCACCGAGGCGTGGACCGGGAGCGCGCCGGCCTGGTAGGCGGCGCCCAGGAGCAGCACGTTGGCCGACTGGTCGCTGCCGAACAGCTGCTGGGTCAGCCGGTGGGCGTCGAGGAACACCGCGTCGTCGTCCCGGGTCGCCGCCCGGATGCGGTCCTCCAGCTGCTCCCGCGGCGGGAAGGACACCCCCGGGTCGGTCACCATCGCACCGGTGGCGACCTGCGCGGTCGAGACGACGGCGACCGTGCGTGCCGGATCCGCCACCGCGAGGTTCTTCGCCTCGGCCGCCACGAGGATGTCGCACCCCAGCAGGAGGTCGCACTCCTCCCCCGCCACCCGCGCGGCCTGGACCACGGCTGCCCGGGTGAACTTCAGGTCGGAGACGACCGCACCACCCTTCTGCGCCATCCCCGTCTGGTCCATGCCGCGCACGTGCAGTCCCCCGAGCTGAGCCGCCGTGGCGAGGATCTGCGCGACCGTGACCACGCCGGTGCCGCCGATGCCGACGATGCGCAGTGCGAAGTCGTCCGCCGCGACCCGGGCGGTGGGCGCCGGCAGCGTGGCGTCGTCGAGCTCGGCGGCCGTCGGCCTCGGCGACTGCTCGCCGGGCACGACGGTGAGGAAGGACGGGCAGTCGCCCGCCAGGCAGGTGTAGTCCTTGTTGCACGACGCCTGGTGGATCTGCGTCTTCCGGCCGAACTCCGTGTCGACCGGGACGACCGAGAGGCAGTTGGACTTCTGCCCGCAGTCGCCACACCCCTCGCAGACCCGCTCGTTGATCACCACACGGGTGGCGGGCTCCGGCAGCAAGCCGCGCTTGCGCCGCCGCCGCTTCTCCGTGGCGCACTCCTGGTCGTGCACGAGCACGGTCACCCCGGGGACGCGCGCCAGCTCCTCCTGGGCCTCGACCAACCGGTCGCGGTGCCACACCTGCGTCCTGCCGGGGAGCCGGACGCGCCGGTACTTCTCCGGCTGGTCGGTCGTGACGATGATGCGGGAGACGCCTTCTGCGGTCAGCATCGCCGCCAGCGCCGGAACGGTCATGCCGCCCTGGGCGCTCTGGCCACCGGTCATCGCGACCGCGGAGTTGTACAGGAGCTTGTACGTCATGTTCACCCCGGAGGCGACGGCCGCGCGCAGGGCGAGGCTCCCGGAGTGGTGGAACGTGCCGTCGCCGATGTTCTGGACCAGGTGCGGTACGTCGACGAAGGGCGCCATGCCGATCCACTGGCTGCCCTCGCCACCCATCTGCATGAGCACGCTGACGTCACCCACCGTCTCGGGCTTCATCAGCACGGCCAGGGAACTGCACCCGGTGCCGGTGCCGATGAGCGCCCCTTCGGGCGCAGCCATCGACGTGCTGTGCGGGCATCCGGAGCAGTAGTACGGCGTCCGGCTGAGCAGCGGCAGCAGCGCGGGCCGGCGCTCCTCCCGGGCGGCGCGGGCGGTCCGCGCCTCCGACCACGCCTCCACCGACGGCATGCCGCCGAGCGCCAGCAGCCGCCGCGCGAGCACGCCGGCCAGCAGGTCGGGCTCCAGCTCTCCGGAGGCCGGCACGAGCCGGCTCCCATCGGGGCCCGTCTTGCCGTGGACGACCGGCGCCCCGGTGCGGCCGTAGAGGATCTGCTTGACCGCCGCCTCGACGAAGGACCGCTTCTCCTCGACGACGACGATCTCCCGCAGCCCCTCGGCGAACGAGCGGATGATCCCCGGCTCCACGGGGGTGACCATCCCGAGCTTGAGCAGCCGCACGCCCCGGCGGCGGCACTCGGCCTCGTCCAGCCCGAGCGAGGCCAGGGCCTGGCAGACGTCGAGGTAGGTCTTCCCCGCCGCCACGATGCCGACGCGGTCGTCGGGTCCCGATCGGGTGATGCGGTCCAGCCCATTCGCCGCGGCGTACCGCTGCGCGATCAGCGGGCGCTCGTGGTGCAGCGTCGACTCGAGCTCACCCGACGTCGGCTGCAGCAGCATGCCGCGGACCTCGTGCCGGAACACCCGTCCGTCGACGGTCATGTCCGGCACCACGGGGACGATCCGGTCGGGATGGACCTCCACGGTGCCCGAGCCATCGGCGACGTCCGTGACGATCTTGACCCCGACCCAGAGCCCGGAGGCCCGCGACAGCGCGATCCCGTGCAGCCCCATGTCGAGCGCGTCCTGCGCGTCACCCGGGTAGAGGACCGGCATCCCGACGGCTGCCATGGTCGCCTCGGAGGCGTTGGGCATGGTCGATGACTTGGCGGACGGGTCGTCGCCGACGAGCGCCAGCACGCCGCCACGCGGCGCGGCACCGGCCATGTTGCCGTGCCGGAGGGCATCCACGGCGCGGTCGACACCTGGGGCCTTGCCGTACCAGATGCCGGTCACGCCGTCGTAGCGCAGTTCGGGACGGGTCTGGGCCAGCTGGCTGCCGGCCACCGCGGTGGCGGCGAGCTCCTCGTTCACCCCCGGCCGGAAGACGATGTCGTGCTCCTCGAGCAGGTCACCCCGGCGGCCCAGCTCCATGTCGAAGCCACCCAGGGGGGACCCGGGATAGCCCGAGACGAAGCCGGCGGTGCGCTGTCCGCGTCGCCGGTCGGCGCGCACCTGGTCCAGCGCTACGCGGACCAGCGCCTGGATGCCGGTGACGTGGAGGAGTCCTTCGGACTGGCGGTAGCGGTCGTCGACCCGGACGGCGGTGTTCATCTCGCTCCTCGGGGCAGGTCCGGCGGGCCGGACTCTTCGCGCTCGGGACCGCGCGTCCGCCGCGCCGGGTCGGTGACCGGCGGGTGGACGGGCGCCCCCGGTGGTGGAGGTGTTCGGGAACGGGCGTGCCTGCGACTCAGCCGTGGACGAGCAGGCCGCGGATCGTCTCGCCGGCGGCCTGGTCCGCGTATCCCTGGCGCAACTCCTCGAGCGAGTACCGCCGGGTGATCAGGGAGTCCAGTTCCAGCGAGCCCTCCTGGTGCATCCGCAGCAGTCTGGGGATGTCCCGGAAGGGGTTGCAGCCACCGAACAGCGAGCCCTGGATCCGCTGCTCGAAGACGGTGATGGGGTTGCCCAGCAGGGAGAGGGTCGTCTCCGTCGCCACGCCGGCGAGCGCGGTGAGGACCAGGGTCCCGCCCTTGCCGACGCACCGGACCGCGCCCTTGGTGGTCTCCGCGTCCAGCTCACCGGTGGTCACCACCACCACGTCGGCTCCCACGCCCCAGGAGAGCTGGTGGGCCAGGTCGGCGGCCGTGCGGGTGTCCTCGGCCGTGTGCGTCGCTCCCACGGTCATCGCGAAGTCGCGCTTGAACGCCACGGGGTCCACGGCGATGACGTGCTGGGCGCCGGCGTGCGCAGCCCCCTGGACGGCGTTCACCCCGACGCCGCCCGCCCCGACCACGACCACCGTGTCACCCGGCTTGACACCGCCCGCGTACACGGCCGACCCCCAGCCCGTGGGCACGCTGCAGGACAGCAGGGCAGCGGTGTCCATGGGGACCCACGGCTCGATGCGCACGCAGGAGTACTCGCTCAGCAAGGTGTGGCGGGCGAAGGCACCCACCATGCAGTAGCCCCCGAGGGCCTCGCCGTCCAGGGTGAAGGGCCAGGTGCCGGTGGGCAGCTGCCCGGTCGCGATCGTCGCACCCACGTCGCACAGGTTGGACCGCCCGGCCGCACACCACCGGCAGTGCCCGCAGGCGGGCAGGAAGCTGGTGATGACGTGATCGCCGGGCTGCACCCGGTCGACCCCCGCGCCCACGGCCAGCACGGTTCCCGAACCCTCGTGACCGCCGACGATCGGGTAGCGACCGCCGGCGTTGGCCTGGCGCAGGTGCACGTCGGAGTGGCAGAGCCCCGCGAAGGCCATCTCGACCAGCACCTCACCCGGGCCCGGATCGCCGACCTCCAGTTCGACGATCTCGTAGTCCGAACCTGCATCGCGCAGCACGGCGCCGTAGGTCTTCACGTGTACTTCTCCTCCGGTGGATCGGATCGGGCACTGCCGTCGTCGGTGGTGCACGGCCGGGGTCGCGTCACTGCAGCCCCTGGTTCATGCCGCCGTCCAGGGGAACCGCAGCGCCGGTGATGTAGCGGGCGCTCTCCGAGCAGAGGAAGGCGACCGCGGCGCCGAAGTCCTCCGGCCGGCCGAGGGAACGGGCGGGGATCCTCGCCACCTCCGCCGTGATGCCGTCCCCCCACACCTGGCGCAGGCGCTCGGTGTCGTGCAGGCCGGGCTGGACCGAGTTCACCGTCACCCCGTCGGGGGCCACCTCACGGGCCAGCGTCTTGAGGAAGCCGGTCAGCCCGGCCCGGGCGGTGTTGGACAGGATCAGGTTCGGCACGGGCTGCCGCACCGCGATCGAGGTGATGGCGACCACCCGGCCCCAGCCCTGCTCGCGCATCCCCGGCACCGCAGCGAGGCACATGCGCACGGTGGAGAGCAGGCTCAGCTCGAGTGCCGGGGCGTACTGGTCCGCTCCGACCTGGGTGAACGTTCCCGCGGGCGGGCCCGGGGCGTTGGGCACCAGGATGTCGACCCCGCCCATGGCCTCCTGCGCCAGGCGCACGAACCGCTCCCCTTCCCCGGGGTCGGCCAGGTCTGCCACGACCCACGCGGTACCGGCGCCGAGACGTCCGGCCGCCGCCTCGGCGCGAGCGGGGTCGGAGCCGCAGATCGTCACCCGCACCCCCTCGGTCACGAGAGCGGCCGCCGTCGCGTAGCCGAGCCCGCCGGTGGCCGCCGCCACCGCTGCCCGTCGCCCGTCCAACCCCAGGTCCACGCCGACCGCCTACACCTGGTGCTGCACGGCGGTGCGCCGACGCAGGATGGGGCGCACGTGCTCGCGCACGAGCGTCTGGTGCGCCTCGTCCACCGCATAGGCGGCATACGTGTCGCGGTCGGGCAGGTCCATGACCACGACGACGTCCCCGTTGTCGTCGGCCAGGCCGGCGTCGACACCCACGGTGAGCCGACCGAAGGCGGTCGCCGGTCCAGCCGCCCACGCCTCGAGGGCTGCGACAGCGGCCGCACGCTCCTGCTCCGTGGCCTCGTCCGACCACTCGAACACCGCGACGTGCCGGAACACGGGGCCCCCTCCCGCTCGCTGTGACGCGCGCCATGCGAATCGAGGAGGACGCTAGCATATTTTTTGTACGGTCCAAGGGGGTCGATGTGCGCGGCCCCGGCGAGCGCCGAGGCTCGGCCGGGTCTCGCGAGGGACGCACCTCCGACTTCCGCTCGGGTCTTGTCCGCGCCCGTCGAGCGACCTGCGCCCTCGCCGATCGCGAGGACGAGATCACGGGTCGGGCACCGCCGAGCTCAGCCGTACGGGTTCAGGAGCTGGTCGACGGGGGCGAAGTCGTCGGTCAGCACGCCGGCGTCGCCGACGAACCGCGCCAGCTCCTCGCCCTCGGCGACCTGCCAGACCAGGTCCTGGTCGCCCAGCGCCGCGGCGATCTCCTCCACCGGCAGCGGCCGCTGCGACGCCACCGCGATCACGTTGCCGCCGTCCTCCCCGGCGAGCACCGGCGCGCGGGCGAGCAGCACCACGTGGTCGAACACCTCGCGCATCGTGGCCAGCTCCGCCCGCACGAACGACAGCGGCGGGTGGTCGATCAGGTTGACCGCGTAGACGCCGTCCTCGGCCAGCGCCCGGTCGACCAGCTCGAGCGCCTCGCGCGTGGTGAGCTGCCAGGGCACCGAGAGCCCGCCGAAGGCGTCGCCGACGACGAGGTCGCGCTCCCCCGCCGGCTCCTCGGCCAGCCCCACCCGGCCGTCGGCCACCCGCACCCGCAGGTCCGGCGAGGTCTCCAGCCCGAGCTGCTCGCGGTCCATGGCGACCACCTCGGGGTCGACCTCCACCACGAGGCTCTCCGTGCCGGGGCGCACCTCGGCCAGGTACCGCGGCAACGTGAGCCCGCCGCCGCCGACGTGCAACGCCGACACCGGCTCCCCCGCAGGGAAGACGGCGTCGGTCACCGCGGCGATCGCGCGCACGTAGGCGAACTCCAGGTAGGTGGGGTCGGCCAGGTCGACGTAGGAGTGCCGCAGGGTGTCCAGCATCAGCACCCGGCCCGAGGGTCGCTCCGGGTCGGCGACCACCCGCGCGCAGTGGTAGGCGGTCTCCTCCTCGCACGGCGTCGGGGCGACCGCCGCCAGGCCCCCGCCCACCACGACCAGCGCGAGCAGCCCGGCGGGGACGGTCCGGGGGCCGCCCCCGCGCCGCAGGACCACGCCCACCACCAGCCCGGTGAGCACGGTGACCGCACCGGTGGCGACCAGGATGACGCTGCTGGGCAGTATCGCCACGAGCACGAACCCGGTGGCGAACGTCGCCGCGATCCCGCCCAGGGTGCCGATGCCCGAAAGCCGCCCGACGACCGCGCCGGTCTCGTCCAGGCTGGCCAGCTGCAGCTTCACCACCATCGGCGGCACCGCCGACAGCAGCGCGGCCGGCACGACGACGGCGACGGCGGCCAGCAGCAGCACCCCGCCGGCGTCGGCGCCGCTGAGCAAGGAGCCGGTGAAGCGCACCAGCGGCAGCACGGCCACGACCAGCGCGCCGCCGGCGACCAGCAGCGGCGCGAGCAGCCGGCGCGGGTCCGTGCGGTCGGCGGTCGCACCGCCCAGCCAGGCACCGGCGGCGATCGCCGCGAGGGCGAACCCGATCACGGCGGTGCTCGTCTGCACCGTGACGCCGACGTAGGGCGCGATGAGCCGCAGGCCGACGATCTCCAGCACGAGGACGGCGCCGGAGCTGAGGAAGGTCAGCCCCGCCGCGACCCAGGCCGGGAGCGCACCGCCGGGCGGTGGGGCCTGCGGCGGCGCGTCGACCGGGGCGGGAGCCTCGTCCGCGACCACGTCAGAACAGCGCCGGCTGGTCGGCCGGTGCGTCCACGCCGTCCGCGCGGGCGAGCAGCTCGGGACCGTTGTTGCGCACGCTGTTGACCGCCGGGCTCACCGGCCGCAGCTCCAGCCTCTCGACGAACTCGGGCGGCGTGGGCCGGGCGAGCTCCGCGACGTCCGCGCGCGCCGGGTCCAGCCACTCGGCCCAGCGCTCCTTCGGCAGCACCAGCGGCATGCGGTCGTGGATCTCGGCGAGGGAGCCGGTCGCCGGGGCGGTGACCACGGTGCACGTGTACAGCCGGTCCTCGCCCTTCCCCCAGACCTCCCAGAGGCCGGCCATGGCGAGCACCGAGCCGTCCTCCGGGGTGATGAAGTAGGGCTGCTTGGCCGGGGAGTCCAGGCGCTTGGCCCACTCGTACCAGCCGTCGGCCGGGACCAGGCACCGCCGCGAGCGGGCCGCGCTGCGGAAGGCGGGCTTCTCGGTCAGCGACTCCACGCGGGCGTTGAGCATCCGGTTGCCGACCGACGCGTCCTTGGCCCAGGAGGGCACCAGGCCCCAGCGCACCGCCCGCAGCTCGCGGTGCCCCTCCCCGGTGGGCACGCCCTCGGCGTCGCGCTCCCGGGCGTGCCGCACCACGTGGACGTCCTTGGTCGGCGCCACGTTGTAGTCGGCAGCCAACGGGGGCTGTCCTCCGGCGGGGACCGCCTCGAACTCGAGAACCAGGTCCTCGGGCTTGCGGCTGGCCGCGTAGCGACCGCACACGGGCGCCTCCTCGGGTCCGGTCGGGATTGACCGTTCGAACTCTAGGTGGCCCCGCCGACAGCGAACCTCGGGTGCGTGTCCCGCATGGGCGCGGGTAGCCCCCCTGTCGCAACAGCCGACGAGAGACGAGGATCACCGCGTGACTGTTACCCAGAAGCCACCGACCGAGCACCCGAAGACCGCCAGCGACGCCGCTGCCCGCCCGTACGCGACGGTGAATCCCTACACCGGGGAGACCGAGCAGGAGTTCCCGTTCCTCGATGCCGCGGAGATCGACGGCGTCATCGAGCGGGCGCACGCCGCGTACCAGGAGTGGCGGCGCCGTCCCGTGGCGGAGCGCGCCGCCGTCGTGGCGCGCGCCGCCGAGCTGCTGGGCGAGCGGCTCGACGAGTACGCCGGACTCATCACCCGCGAGATGGGCAAGCGCCGCGACGAGGCCGTCGGGGAGCTCAAACTCTGCTCGATGATCCTGAAGTACTACGCCGAGAAGGGCGCCGACTTCCTCGAGCCCACGTCGATCGACCCGATGTTCGGCAGGGGCGAGGCCGTCATCGGGACGGAGCCGATCGGTGTCCTGTTCGCCATCGAGCCGTGGAACTACCCGTTCTACCAGGTGGTCCGGGTCGCGGGGCCGAACCTCGTCCTGGGCAACACCGTCATCCTGAAGCACTCGGAGAACGTGCCGCAGTGCGCCCAGGCCATCGAGCGCCTCTTCACCGATGCGGGCGCCCCCGAGGGTCTCTTCACCAACGTCTTCCTGGCGATCTCGGACGTGGAGCAGGTGATCGCCGACCGGCGGGTGCAGGGCGTGACCCTGACCGGCAGCGAGCGGGCCGGCAGCTCGGTCGCCGCCCTGGCCGGCAAGCACCTCAAGAAGTCGGTGCTCGAGCTCGGCGGGAGCGACCCGTTCATCGTGCTGGACGCCGAGGACATGGCGGCCACCGTCAAGGCGGCGACCATGGGCCGGATGCAGAACACCGGCCAGGCGTGCACCGCGTCCAAGCGGCTGATCGTCACCGAGGAGCTCTACGAGCCCTTCGTCGAGGGGCTCAAGCAGGCGTTCTCGACCTTCGCCCCCGGCGACCCGGCCGACCCGGGCACGACGCTGGCGCCGCTGTCCAGCGAGCGCGCCGCCCAGGACCTGCACGCGCAGATCCAGGACGCTGTCGACAAGGGCGCGACCGTGATCGCCGGCGGCCAGCGCCCGGATCTGCCCGGCGCCTTCGTCGAGGCCACGATCCTGACCGACGTCACGCCGGAGATGCGGGCCTTCAGCGAGGAGCTGTTCGGCCCCGCGGCCGTCGTCTACAAGGTGAAGGACGCCGACGAGGCCGTCGAGCTGGCGAACAACAGCGACTTCGGCCTCGGTGCCACCGTCATGAGCAGCGACCTCGACCGCGCGCGGTCGGTGGCCGAGCGGCTGGAGGCCGGCATGGTGTGGATCAACCAGCCCACGGCCTCCTTCCCGGACCTCCCCTTCGGCGGCGTCAAGCGGTCCGGCTACGGCCGCGAGCTCTCCGAGCTGGCGATGTTCGAGTTCGCCAACCGGCGGCTGCTGCGCACCGTGCCGGTCAGGAAGGCCGACAAGCCGCAGGCCGGCTGATCGGATGCGCGGACGGTGCGGCGCGGGCGACCGGGCAGACTGAGCACGTGAGTGACGTCTGGTCCGCGCCGCACCACCCGGCCCCCGTCGACGCCGTCGTCACCCTGCCGGGGTCGAAGTCGCTGACCGCCCGCGCTCTCGTGCTGGCCGCGCTCGCCGACGGCCCGAGCCGGCTGGTGCGGCCGCTGCGGGCGCGCGACACCGACCTCATGGCCGCGGCGCTGCGCACCCTCGGGGTTCGGGTGGACGACGACGGCGAGGACGTCGTCGTGAGCCCCGGCACGCTGCGGGGCCCGGTGACGGTCGACGCCGGGCTCGCCGGCACGATCCTGCGGTTCCTGCCGCCGGTGGCCGCGCTGGCCGACGGCGCGGTGCGCGTCGACGGCGACCCGCGGCTGCACGAGCGGCCGAACGGCGGTCTGCTCGCCGCGCTGCGCGCCCTGGGCGTGCGGGTCGACGACGACGGTCGCGGCCGTGCGCCGTTCACCGTGCACGGCGCCGGCCGCGTGCGCGGCGGCCCCGTGGAGGTCGACGCCGGGGAGTCCTCCCAGATCGTCTCGGGGCTGCTGCTGGCCGCCGCCCGCTTCGACGAGGGTCTGGACCTCGCACTGGCCGGCGGGGTCCCCTCGATGCCGCACGTCGAGATGACGGTGACCACGCTGCGGGAGCACGGCGTCGACGTCACCGCCACCGACCGCGGCTGGCGGGTCGCCCCCGGGCCGGTCGCCGCGCTCGACCGGGTGGTCGAGCCCGACCTCTCCAACGCCGCGCCGTTCCTCGCCGCCGCGCTGGTCACCGGTGGCCGGGTCACCGTGCGCGACTGGCCGGCCGTCACCACGCAGCCCGGGGCGCACCTGGACCGGCTGCTGCCCGCGATGGGCGCCCAGGTGGTCCGCACGGCCGAGGGGCTGCAGGTCACCGGCACCGGCACCGTCCGGCCGCTGGTCGCCGACCTGGGCGAGGTGGGCGAGCTGACGCCGGTGCTCGCCGCGCTGTGCGCGCTGGCCGACGGCCCGTCCCGGCTGACCGGGATCGCCCACCTGCGCGGGCACGAGACCGACCGGCTGCAGGCGCTCGACGAGGTGCTGACCGCGGTGGGCGCCCGGGTGCGGCAGCTGCCCGACGGGCTGGAGATCGAGCCCGGCCCCCGGCGGGCCGCGGTGCTCGACTCCTACGCCGACCACCGCATGGTCATGGCCGCCGCCGTCCTCGGCCTCGCGGTCGAGGGCATCACGGTCACCGACGCCGGCGCGGTCACCAAGACCCTGCCCGACTTCCGTGAGCGCTGGGCCGGCCTGCTGGGCGAGCCGATCGGGGCCGTCCCCTGAGCGCGCAGCGGGGCGCTCGGCGCATGGACGAGGATGACGTCCGCGTCCGGCCCAACCGGCGCGGATCGCGCCCCCGCACGCGCACGCGGCCCACGCACGCCGACGCCGTTCCCGGTCTGGTGGTCGCGGTCGATCGCGGGCGGATGACGGTGCGGGTCGAGGGGCCCGACGGCGCACCGGTCGACGTCACCGCGATGCGGGCCCGGGAGCTGGGCCGGCACGGCGTGGTCGTGGGCGACCGGGTGCGGCTGGTCGGCGACACCAGCGGGCGGCCGGACACGCTGGCCCGCATCGTGGTCATCGAGGAGCGGACGACGTCGCTGCGCCGGACCGCCGACGACAGCGACCCCACCGAGCGCGTCGTCGTCGCCAACGCCGACGTGCTCGTCATCGTCACCTCGGTCACCGACCCCGAACCGGCGCTGGGCTTCCTCGACCGGTGCCTGGTCGCCGCCTACGCCGGGGGGCTCGAGCCGCTGCTCTGCCTCACCAAGACCGACCTCGCCTCCCCGCGCCCGCTGCTCGACCGCTACGCCGGGCTGGGGCTGGAAGCGGTGCCGATGTCGCGGGAGCTGCCGCTGGCCGACCTGCTGGACCGGGTGCGCGACCGGATGAGCGTGTTCGTCGGGCAGTCCGGCGTCGGCAAGTCGACGCTGGTCAACCGGCTGGTGCCCGACGCCCTGCGCGCCACGGGCGACGTCAGCAAGATCGGCAAGGGCCGGCACACCTCGTCGTCAGCGGTGCTCTTCGACCTCCCCGGCGGGGGCACGGTCATCGACACCCCGGGCATCCGCTCCTTCGGCCTGGCCCACGTCACCGCCGACGACGTCCTGGTGGCGTTCGAGGACATCGCCGAGGCCGCGACCGAGTGCCCGCCGGGGTGCGGGCACACCGCCGAGGACCCCGACTGCGCGCTGGACGCGTGGGCCGCGGAGGGCCCACCGGTCCGCCGCGAGCAGCTCGACGCGGTGCGGGTGCTGCTGGCCGCCGTCGGCCAGGTCGGCCCCGGCTACTGACCGGCCTACGCGAGACCCGGCCGCGGCGGGCCCGGTCGACGGCCGCGACGACCGAACAGCGGCCGACGCGGCTCGACGAAGAGGGCGTCGGCCATCGGCTCGTCGACCGCCTCGATGCGGAGGTCGTGCCCCCGCCCCGAGATCTCTCCCCCGAGGGCCTCGGTGAACACGCAGACGCCGGTCCGCACGTCCAGCCGGACCCGGTGCCGCTCGGGGTAGGCCGCGAGGAGGTGCGCCGCGTCGTCCTCGTACTCGGCCCGGTCGACGTCCGGGGACCGCAGCAGCGAGCAGCAGCCGCAGCGCGGCTCGTACTCCGGCGTCGTCCGGACGACGGCCTCCCACGCCGGGCGGCCGGCGTGCTCCACCTCGGTGACCGCGTCCAGCAGCAGCGGCGGCTCCCCCGGGGTTGCATCCAGGCCCGGGTCGGCGAGCTCCGCGGGATCGAGCATCGCGACCCAGAAGTAGTTCTGGAACATCGGGTCGTCGAGCCAGAGACCCCACGGCCGCTCGGCCACCAGGCCGTCGGCCCGCAGCACCGGGGCGGGATCCGTGGCGACGGTCAGCCGGGTGTCGCGGCCGGCCTGGAGCAGCGCGCCGTCGAGCGTCTCCACCCGCAGCGCGTCAGGCCGGCGCAGCCACGCACGCACGGCCGCCGTCCGCCACGGGTCGCCGGGCCAGGAGACCGTGAACCGCAGCGTGGACCAGCGCCACGGCGAGGACCGCGCGAGGGCGGCGAAGGCATCGGCCGAGGGGCTGGGCACCCGGCCAGTCTGCGTCGCCGGCGGACCGCTGACGAGCGACTTGTCGACACCACCGCCTGTCGACTTGTCGTGCTGTCGACCGCCCGGGACACCACGGCGGGTCGGCAACGGGCGGGCGGCCCGCTCAGACCTCGACGTAGCCGCCGCTGCGCCAGTAGACGCCCGCCTCGCGGGTGAGGAACCCCTCGTCGACCAGGTACCGGCGCAGCGCCGCGACGTCGGGGTGCCAGACGGCGAGCAGCGCGTTCACCTCGCGCTCGGGGTAGCGGACGCCGGGCTCGAAGACGCGCACCAGGTGGTCGAGGACGACCAGCCGCTTGCTGCGCTGCGAGGGGATCGACACCAGCCGCCCGTCGCGGACGAAGGCCGAGAGCACCGCGTCGGCCGCCGGGTCGTCCGACAGCGGCTCGGGAGGCGGCGCCGCCTCCGCGGCCGCCCGCGCGGCCGCGGAGAACCGCTCGGCGCGCAGCACCAGGGCGTGGCCGTCGCGGTGCACCAGCCCCGCCCGCGCCAGGCGGCGGGCCGCGAGGGCCACCTCCTTGAGCCCCAGCCCCGCGGCCTCGGCGACCTCCTCGATCGTGCCGGCGCCGAGCGCCAGCGCCGCGACCACCTTCAGCCGCACCGGGTCCGCGAGCAGCCCCGCGATCGTCGCCGCGTCCACGCCCCGACGGTAATCGGTGCATCGGCCACCGCCGCCCGGGTAGGGAGCGGGGCATGGTGAGCCCCATCGACATCCAGAAGGCCCTGTCCGGCATCGACTACCCCGCGCGCAAGGACGACATCGTCAAGCACGCCGAGCAGCACGGGGGCGACGGGGAGGTGCTGGAGGCGCTCAAGAAGATCGAGGACCGCGAGTACGAAGGGCCCAGCGGGGTCAGTTCCGCCGTCTTCGACTGACGCACCGCTAGGTTGGGTGCCCATGACGTCGGGTCGGGGCTTCTCAGAGGACATGCGACTGGCACACGTGCTGGCCGACCAGGCCGACTCGATCAGCATGGAGCGGTTCAAGGCGCAGGACCTGACGGTCGAGACCAAGCCCGACCTGACGCCGGTCACCGACGCCGACCGGGCGGTCGAGGAGATGCTGCGCATCACGCTGAGCCGGGCCCGCACGCGGGACGCGGTCCTCGGCGAGGAGTTCGGCACGACCGGCCACGGCTCGCGCCGCTGGGTGCTCGACCCGATCGACGGGACGAAGAACTTCGTCCGCGGCGTGCCGGTCTGGGCCACGCTGATCGCGCTGTTCGACGGCGACGAGCCGGTGGTGGGCCTGGTCTCCGCACCGGCGCTGAACAAGCGGTGGTGGGCGGCCAAGGACGTCGGCGCCTGGACCGGGCGCCGGCTGGAGTCGGCCACCCGCTGCCGCGTGTCGGAGGTGTCCCAGCTCGGTGACGCCAGCCTCAGCTACTCCAGCCTCTCGGGCTGGGAGGAGCGCGGCGGGCTCGAGGGCTTCCTCGGCCTGAGCCGCTCGGTGTGGCGCACCCGGGCCTACGGCGATTTCTGGAGCTACGTGCTGCTCGCCGAGGGCGCGGTCGACATCGCCTGCGAGCCCGAGGTGTCGCTGTGGGACCTCGCGGCGCTGGACGTGATCGTCCGGGAGGCCGGCGGCCGGTTCACCGACGTCACCGGCGCTCCCGGGCCGGCCGGGGGCAGCGCGCTGGCGACCAACGGCAAGCTGCACGACGCCGCCCTCCAGCAGCTGCGGTCGGCGGGCCGGCCGACCCCCGCCTGACCGGCCGGCTCAGCGGCGCGGCGCCACCAGCACCTCCGCCGCCCGCTGCGGGACGACGTCGGCTCCGACCCCCCGCGCCGCCAGCACCGCGGCCCCGATCGCCGAGGCGCTGCGCAGCGCGAGGGGGCGGACCGGTCGGCCGAGCTCGTCGGCGAGCAGCTGCTGGACGACGGCGCTGCGGGCCCCGCCGCCGGTGAGCACCACCGGTCCGTCGCCGGGCCCCCCGAGCAGCGCCGCGGCGGCGGCCACGGCGCGGACGACGCCCTCGACCGCCGCCCGCGCCAGGTGCGCCCGGGTGGTCCCCGGGTGCAGCCCGTCCCAGCCGGCCCGGTCGTCGGGCCCGGCCACTCCCCCGCGCTCGCCGGTGAGGAAGGGGCGGAAGACCACGCCCCCGGCTCCGGGCACCGACGCGGCGGCCGCGAACAGCTCCGGCCAGGTCAGGCCGAGGACGTCGCACACCCAGGCCCAGGCCGAGCCGCCGTTCCGCAGCGCCGCCATCGCGTACCAGCCGTCCTCGACGTCGGCGTAGCCGTGCACCACCGGGTCCTCGACCGGCTGCGGCGACCAGCCCGGGCGCAGCACCTGCGCGCCGGTGCCGAGGTTCACCTGCAGGCCCTCGGCCGTCCCGGCCGCCAGCAGCGCCAGCGGGGTGTCGGCGCCGCCCACCACGACGGGCACCTCGCCGGCGGCGAGCGGCGTGGTCCCGGCCACCTCCGCCGAGGGGCGGACCGCCGGCAGCAGCTCGAAGGGGAGCCCGGCCGCGCGGGCCGCCGCGCCCGACCAGGCGTCGGAGGGGACGTCCCAGAGCAGCGTCCCCGAGGCGTCGCTGCGGTCGGTGACCAGCGGCCCGTCGGGGACGAGGGAGGCGCGCAGGGCGTCCTTGGGCAGCAGCACCGTGGCGGCGCGCCCGACCACCGCGGGCTCGTGCACCGCCAGCCAGGCGACCAGGGGCCCGGTCATGCCGGGGACGAGCGGGTTGGCCAGCGCGGCGCGGTCGTCCCTCGGCAGCCGGAGCCACCGGGTCAGCTCCGCGCCGGCCCGGGAGTCGGGCCAGAGCAGTGCCGGGCGCAGGGCGCGCCCGGCACTGTCGACGAGCACCGCGCCGTGCATCTGCCCGGACAGCCCCAGTGCCTGCACCGGGGCCCCGCGCAGCGCGGGGAGCAGCTCCCCGAGGGCGGTGTCGAACGCCCGGCGCCAGACGGCGACGTCGATCTCCGCCCGGTCCGGCGCCGGCCGGTCGTACGCGTACGGCGCCTCCGCCTCCGCCGCGACGGCGCCGTCGTCGTCCAGCGCGACCAGCTTCAGCCCGCTGGTGCCGAGGTCCGCCCCGAGGAACACCCCGGTCACGGCGCCGGCCGGCGCTCCGGGCTGTCGCCGTAGGCGTAGCTGCTGTCCACGTACCGTCCGCCGGCCGCCGCCCCCGGGGGCGCGATCGCGTCGAGCCGCGCGAGGTCCTCGGCGGAGAGCTCGACGGCGGCCGCGGCCACGTTCTCCTCCAGGTAGGCACGGCGCTTGGTGCCGGGGATCGGCACGACGTCGGGGCCTTGGGCCAGCACCCAGGCCAGCGCCAGCTGCCCTGCGGTCACGCCCTTCTCCCCGGCGAGGGCCCGGACGGCGTCGACCAGCCGCAGGTTGGCGGTGAACGCCTCGCCGGTGAACCGCGGGTGGCCGCGCCGCCAGTCGTCCTCGCCGAAGTCCCCGGGGCTGCGGATCGCCCCGGTGAGGAAGCCGCGGCCGAGCGGGCTGAACGGCACGATGCCGATGCCGTGCTCCCGGGCGACGGCCAGCACCGTGTCGCCACCCGCCCCACCGCCCCCGGCCACTTCCGGGTCGCGGGTCCACAGCGACCACTCGCTCTGCAGCGCCGCGATCGGGTGCACGGCGGCCGCGCGGCGGATCGAGGCGGCGCTGGCCTCCGACAGCCCGAGGTACCGGACCTTGCCCTCGGCCACCAGCTCGGCCATCGCGCCGACGGTGTCCTCGATCGGCACCCGCGGGTCGACCCGGTGCTGGTAGTAGAGGTCGATCACCTCGACCCGCAGCCGGCGCAGGCTGGCCTCGGCGCAGGCCCGCACGTTCTCGGGGCGGCCGTCGATCCGCACCCCGCCGTCCGGGGTCCGGGACAGCGAGAACTTCGTCGCCAGCTGCACCTCGTCGCGCCGCCCGGCGGTCGCCTCGCCCACCAGCTCCTCGTTGTGGCCGCTGCCGTAGACGTCGGAGGTGTCCAGGAAGGTCACGCCCAGCTCCAGCGCGCGGTGGACGGTCGCGATCGACTCCGTGCGGTCGGCGGCACCGTACATCTGGCTCATCCCCATGCAGCCCAGGCCCTGGGCGGAGACGGTCAGGCCGTCGCGGCCGAGCGTGCGGGTACCGACGGGAGAAGTGGCGGGAGGCATGGCCGCATCCTCGTCCGCGCGTCGCGTCGTCCGCCACCGCCCCCGTTTCCCCGCCGGGCCCCCGGGTAGCCGGTGCGGGCACCGACCTACCGGAGGACCCGATGAGCTCCAGCCGCACCCGTCCCGGTCCGCGCCGCACCGCCCGCGTCCTCGGTCTCGCCAGCACCGGCCTCGGCGTCGCGATGCTGCGGGACCCGAAGGGCGTCGCGCGGTTCTCCGGCGTCGACGACTCGGCGACCGCGCTGTCGCTCATCCCGCTCGTCGGCGCCCGCGAGCTGCTGCACGCCCTGCCGCTGCTCGCCGGCCGGCCCGGCTGGGCCTGGACCCGGGTGGCCGGCGACGCCGTCGACCTCACCGCCATGGGCGTGGCCCTGTCGAACCGTGGTGGTGAGCGCGGCCGCCGGCTGCGCACCGCCACGGCCGCCGTCGCCGCCCTGGCCGCGCTGGACCTGCTCACCGCCGCGCGGTCCCGCCGGGCCGGCAGCCGCAGCGCCGCCCGCGAGCTGCTGCCCTCCTCGGCCCCGTGGACGAGCGCGATCGACGTCTCGGCGGCCGCCACCGTGAACAAGCCGCCCCAGGAGGTCTACGCCCGCTGGCACGACTTCACCCGGCTGCCTGAGTTCATGGCGCACGTCCGCGAGGTCCGCCCCGCCGGCATCGGGCGCTGGCACTGGGTCGCCGAGGCGCCGGGCCGGCGCACCGTGGAGTGGGACGCCGAGGTGGTCGAGGAGTCCCCGGGCGAGCGGATCCGCTGGCGGTCACTGCCGGGTGCGGACGTCGAGAACGCCGGCGTCGTCGAGTTCCGCCCGGCCCCCGGCGACCAGGGCACCGAGGTGCGCGTGCGGCTGGCCTACGCGCAGCCCGGCGGCACGGCCGGCAAGGCGGTCGCGAAGCTGTTCGGCGAGGCCCCCGACCAGCAGGTCCGCGACGACCTCGCGCGCTTCAAGCAGATCCTCGAGACCGGGCAGGTGGTCCGCTCCGAGGGCACCCCCGAGGGCCCGCTGGCCCGCCGGATGGCGAAGCAGCAGCCCGCCGCACCCCGTTCCTGACCCCGCCGACCGGAAGGACCACCCCGTGCGCGCCACCCAGTGGATGGGCAAGAACCACGTCGAGGTCAACGAGGTCCCCGACCCGCAGCTGCTGAACGACCGCGACGCGATCGTGAAGGTCTCCTCCACCGCCATCTGCGGCTCCGACCTGCACCTCTACGACGGGTTCATCCCGACGATGAAGAAGGGCGACATCCTCGGCCACGAGTTCATGGGCGAGGTGGTCGAGCTCGGCAGGGGCGTCTCGAACCTGCGCGTCGGCGACCGCGTCGTCGTGCCGTTCCCCATCGCCTGCGGCGCCTGCAACGCCTGCGCGCGGGGCCTGTTCTCCGTCTGCGAGAACTCGAACCCGAACGCCGGCATGGCGCAGAAGCTCTGGGGCCACTCCCCCTGCGGCATCTTCGGCTACTCCCACCTGGTCGGCGGCTACCCCGGCGGGCAGGCCGAGTACGCCCGCGTGCCGTTCGCCGACGTCGGCCCCCTGAAGGTCGAGGACGACCTCACCGACGAGCAGGTGCTGTTCCTCTCCGACATCTTCCCGACCGGCTACATGGGCGCGGAGATGTGCGACATCTCCCCCGGCGACGTCGTCGCCGTCTGGGGCGCCGGGCCCGTGGGCCTGTTCGCGGTCGCGAGCGCGAGGATGCTCGGCGCCGAGCGGGTCATCGCCATCGACCGGTTCGGCTACCGGCTGGACAAGGCGCGCGAGGCCGGCGCCACCGACGTCCTGGACTACGAGGAGGTCGACGTCCTCGACGCGCTGGACGAGCTCACCGCCGGCCGCGGCCCCGACGGGTGCATCGACGCCGCCGGGCTGGAGGCCACCCACCCCACCACCGCGGTCGACGCCTACGACCGGGCCAAGACCGCCGTCATGGCCGAGACCGAGCGGCCGCACGCCCTCCGCGAGGCGATCATGGCCTGCCGCAACGGCGGCACCGTCTCGATCATCGGGGTCTACGGCGGGCTCATGGACAAGTTCCCGGTCGGCTCGCTGATGAACCGGTCGCTCACCGTGCGCACCGGGCAGGCGCACGTGCAGCGCTACCTGAAGCCGCTGTACGAGAAGATCCGCGACGGCGAGATCGACCCGACCTTCCTGATCTCGCACACCCTGCCGCTGGACCGGGCGCCGGAGGGCTACCGGATGTTCCGGGACAAGGAGGACGACTGCACCAAGGTCGTCCTCAAGCCCTGACCCGCCGCATCTGGTGGGATGGGGGGTGACCGGGGCCGGCAACGCGGCCGGCCCGGGGCTCCGAGGAGGCACCACCGTGCAGTACGCCGAGTCCGTCGTCGACCTGGTCGGCAACACCCCGCTGGTGAGGTTGTCGTCGGTGACCCGCCACCTGGGCCCGGACGCGCCGCTCGTGCTGGCCAAGGTCGAGTACCTCAACCCCGGTGGTTCGGTGAAGGACCGGATCGCCGTGCGCATGGTCGACGCCGCCGAGGCCGGCGGTGAGCTGCAGCCGGGCGGCACGATCGTCGAGCCCACCAGCGGCAACACCGGCATCGGCCTGGCCCTGGTCGCCCAGCAGCGCGGCTACCGCTGCATCTTCGTCTGCCCGGACAAGGTCGGGCAGGAGAAGATCAACGTGCTCAAGGCCTACGGCGCCGAGGTCGTCGTCTGCCCGACCGCCGTCGATCCGGCCGACCCGCGGTCGTACTACTCGGTGTCCGACCGGCTCGCCCGCGAGACGCCCGGCGCCTGGAAGCCCGACCAGTACTCCAACCCGAACAACCCGCGCTCGCACTACGAGACGACCGGGCCGGAGATCTGGGCGCAGACCGAGGGCCGGATCACCCACTTCGTCACCGGAGCCGGCACCGGCGGGACGATCAGCGGGGTCGGCCGCTACCTCAAGGAGGCGTCCGGCGGCCGGGTGCAGGTCATCGGCGCCGACCCCGAGGGCTCGGTCTACTCCGGGGGCACCGGCCGCCCGTACCTCGTCGAGGGCGTGGGCGAGGACTTCTGGCCCAGCACCTACGACCAGGAGGTCGCCGACGAGATCGTCGCGGTCTCCGACGGCGACTCGTTCGCCATGACCCGCCGGCTCGCCCGCGAGGAGGGTCTGCTCGTGGGCGGCTCCTGCGGCATGGCGGTGGTCGCGGCGCTGCGCGTGGCCGAGCGGCTCACCGAGGACGACGTCCTCGTGGTGCTGCTGCCCGACGGCGGCCGCGGCTACCTGGGCAAGATCTTCAACGACGCGTGGATGGCCGACTACGGATTCGTCGAGGCCACCGGCGGCGAGACCGTCGGCGAACTGCTGCACATCAAGTCCGGCGAGACGCCGACGCTGGTGCACACCCACCCGAACGAGACCGTCCGCGACGCCATCGACATCCTGCGCGAGTACGGCGTCAGCCAGCTGCCGGTCGTGCGGGCCGAGCCCCCGGTGACCGCCGGCGAGGTCGTCGGCTCGATCGACGAGAAGACGCTCCTCGACGCGCTCTTCGCCGGCCGCGCCTCGCTGGCCGACCGGGTGGAGAAGCACATGAGCCCACCGCTGCCGATCGTCGGCTCGGGCGAGGCGGTGAGCTCCGCGGTCGCCCAGCTGGGCTCGGCCGACGCGCTGCTCGTGCACGTCGACGGCAAGCCCGCCGGCGTCGTCACCCGGCAGGACGTGCTGGGCCACCTCGCCGGTGTGTCATCGCCCCGCCCGGCGCCTACGGTCGAGCGATGAGCGCCTCCCCCGGGTTCAACACCCGCGCCATCCACGCCGGGCAGGACCCGGACCCGGCCACCGGCGCGGTCATCCCGCCGCTGCACCTGACCACCACCTACAAGCAGGACGGCGTCGGCGGGCTGCGGGGAGGCTACGAGTACAGCCGCAGCGGCAACCCCACCCGCGATGCGCTGCAGCAGCAGCTCGCCGCCCTGGAGCAGGGATCGACGGCGCTGGCCTTCGCCTCCGGGCTGGCCGCCGAGGACACCCTGCTGCGCACGCTGTGCCAGCCGGGTGACGACATCCTGCTGGGCGGCGACGCGTACGGCGGGACGTTCCGGCTCATCTCCCGGGTGCTGGCCCCGTGGGCCGTCGGCTACCAGCCGATCGACCTCGGCGACCTCGACGCCGTGCGGACCGCGGCGGCCCGGCCCTCCACCCGGGTGATCTGGTGCGAGACGCCGACCAACCCGCTGCTGAACATCGCCGACATCGCCGCGCTGGCGCAGATCGCGCACGAGAACGGCGCCGTCCTCGTCGTCGACAACACCTTCGCCTCGCCCTACCTCCAGCAGCCGCTCACCCTGGGTGCCGACGTCGTCGTGCACTCGACGACGAAGTACCTGGGGGGGCACTCCGACGTCGTCGGCGGGGCGCTGGTCACGAACGACGCGCACTGGGCGGAGCAGCTCGTCTACAACCAGAACGCGATGGGCGCGGTCAACGGCCCCTTCGACGCCTGGCTGCTGATGCGCGGGATCAAGACCCTCGGTGTCCGGATGGACCGGCACTGCGCCAACGCCGCCCGGATCGCGGAGTTCCTCCTCGGCCGGCCCGACGTCGCGACGGTCCTCTACCCGGGGCTGCCCGAGCACCCCGGCCACGAGGTCGCGGCGAAGCAGATGTCCGGCTTCGGCGGGATGCTCTCGTTCCGGCTGCGGGACGGCGAGGAGGCGGCGCTGCGGGTCTGCGAGCGGACCCGGCTGTTCACACTGGCCGAGTCGCTGGGGGGTGTGGAGTCGCTGATCGAGCACCCGGGGCGGATGACGCACGCCAGCTCCGCGGGGTCACCGCTGGAGGTGCCGGCCGACCTGGTCCGCCTCTCGGTCGGCATCGAGGACGTCGACGACCTCGTGGCCGACCTCGAGCAGGCGCTGGGCTGAGGGCCCCCCTCACGATTTAGGTGAGATGCCGAAGCATCGTCGACCGTCGTGAGCGCCCCTGTCCGGGGCATCCAGTTCTTACGCCACGCTGACGGGTGGCCGGCTGGTTCCTGCTTCATCGGGCGGCACCGGAGCAGCCCGTAAGGCTGGTCCTGACACCCACCCTCCGCAGGCATGCCGAGCTTGCTCGGCTGTCGGGCCGCTCGGGTGGCGGTCCCCGGCCTGGGTCACGCACGGGCAGATGCCCAGCGTGTGCTCGCCCCAGGCGGCGAGGTTGGCCGCGGCGTTGACGTCCCGGTCGGCCACGTGGCCGCAGGCGCCGTTGCCGCAGCGGTAGGTGCGCTCGGCGAGGGTGAGCTTGGGTCTCACCGCACCGCACGCCGAGCACGTCTTGGAGCTCGCGAACCATCGGTCCACGACGATGCACTGCCCGCCGCGACGGGCCGTCTTGTAGGTCAGCTGCCGGGCCAACTCGGCCCAGCCCTGGTCACCGATCGCGGCCGCCAGGTGCCGGTTGCGCATCAAGTTCGCCGTCGCCAGTTCCTCGACCACCACGGCACCGTGCTCGCGGGCCAGCTTCGCGGTGAAGCCGTGCAGCGCCTCGGCTCGAACCGCGGCCGCGCGGGCATGCGCCCGGCCAAGCCGCGCCACGGCCTTGCGCCGGTTCGCCGAGCCCTTGCTCGCACGGGACAGCGCGCGCTGCAGGTGCTTGACCTGGCGGAGCCTGTCCCGGAGCGCCCGCGACGCGGGCAACTCAGCGACCAGCGCAGCGTCGGCGGTCGCCACGACGGCCGCCGTCTTCACCCCGCGGTCCACGCCGACGACCGGCCCGACCGGCGAGGGGCGCTGCTCGGCCGGCACCCGGACCTGCCGATCGAAGTTCACCGTCGCGTACCAGTGCCCGTCGGAGTGCCGGGCCACGGTGATGTGCTGCAGCGCGGCATGCCCGCGGCGGAGCAGCCGCCGCAGCTTCGCCTGCTGCGGGCACGCCGCCGTGATGCGCACCCAGCCGTACTTGGCCAGGCGGACCCGTCCGGCCTCGAGCGCCAGCCCGTCGCGGACGGTGAACCGGGCCCGGTCCCGGTGCCGGGACTTGAAGCGCGGGAACCGCCGCTTGCCGGCGAGGAACGCTTGGTGGGCGTTGGCCGCATCCCGGATCGCATACCGGAACGTCCAGGTGGAGTGCTCACCCGCCCACGGCGCGACGGCGGGCTTCTCCGCCGTCCACCGCTTGGCGAGGGTGAAGAAGGACAGTGGCCGTACGCGGTGGGGCTTGTCGATGCCATAGGTCGCCTCAGCTGCCCACTGGTCGGCGTTCGCCCTGACCTTGGCGACCGCCCAGTTCCACGCAAACCGGCGGGCGCCAGCGGCGCGCAGCATCATCCCGGCCTGGACGTCGGTCACATCCAGGCGCACCCGCACCGCGCCGTGGCTCACACCCGGAATAGTGCCGGGTAGGGCCGACAGTTCATCTCACCTGGATCGTGAGGGGGGCTGAGTGTCAGGCCCCCGTGGGGGTCGGCCCGACGATGAACAGCGGGCGGAAGTGCTCGACCACGGGGAACGGGTCGTAGAAGGAGTGCAGCAGGCGCCGCCACTCCTGGTACCCCGGCGAGCCGCGGAAGCCCTCGGTGTGGTCCTCGATGCTGTTCCACTCGACGAGCAGGAGGAAGACGTTCTCCCGCTCCACGCACCGGGACAGCAGCAGCCGCCGGAAGCCCGGCGACGCGGAGATGATCGGGGCTGCGGACCGGAACGCCGCCTCGAACTCGGCCTCGCGGCCGGGAGTCACGGACAGCTCTGCGTGCTCGAGGATCACGGCGTGCACCGTACGGCCCGCCGGTGGGCTGCCGCGGCGGCTCTCAGCGCGGCGCCGTGAGGATGCGCGGGCCGTCCGCGGTCACCGCGACCGTGTGCTCGACGTGCGCGGCCCGGCTGCCGTCGGCGCTGCGCAGGGTCCAGCCGTCGGCGTCGATCGTGTAGTCATCGCTGCCCCCGGCGAGGAACCACGGCTCGATGGCGATGACCAGGCCCGGGCGCAGCGGCACCCCGCGGCCGGCGCGGCCCTCGTTGGGCACCGACGGCGCCTCGTGCATGGTGCGCCCCACCCCGTGGCCGCCCTGGTCGGTGTTGATGCCGCACCCACCCGCCCGGCCGACCGCACCGATGGCGGCGGAGACGTCGCCCACCCGGTTGCCGACGACGGCCGCCGCGATGCCGGCCGCCAGCGCGCGCTCGGTCGTCTCCACCAGCGCGAGGTCCCCGGGCCGCGGCGTGCCCACCGGGTAGGTCATCGCGGCGTCGCCGACCCAGCCGTCGAGCACCGCACCGGCGTCCACGCTGAGCAGGTCGCCGTCCTGGAGCACATCGGGAGTCGGGATGCCGTGCAGCGCGACATCGTTGACCGACAGGCACAGCACGCCCGGGAACGGCGGCGTCGTGGGCAGCGGCGCGTAGCCGAGGAACGGTGAGGTGGCGCCGGCGTCGGCCAGGACGTCGCGGGCCACGGCGTCGAGCTGCGTCAGCCGCACCCCCGGTGCCGCGAGCGCCCGCACCGCGGCGTGCATGTCGGCGACCACCGCACCGGCGGCCCGCATCGCGTCCAGCTCGCCGGGTGTGCGCAGTTCGATCACGGTGGCCCTCCTCGGACGCTTCCGGTAAAGCTATCCCGGTATTACTATCACGCCCATGGTGCGACCGCCGCTGAGCCCCGAGGAGCGCGAGCGCGGCCGCCGGCTGGGCGCACTCCTGCGCGAGGCGCGCGGCACCCGCCCCCCGGCGGAGGTGGCGGCGGCCTCCGGGGTGAGCCTGGAGGCGCTGCGCAAGATCGAGTCCGGGCGTGTGCCGACCCCCGCCTTCTTCACCGTCGCAGCGCTGGCCCACTCCGTCGGGCTGCCGCTGGACCGGTTGGTCGCGCTGCTGGCCGAGCCCGTCGACGGACCGGCGCCGACCGCGATGCGCCATCGCGGCCGGCCGGACGCGGTCGGTCGAGACCCACGACGATGGTCCGGGGACAGTCGCTCTCTGCCCACACCGGCTGGGCAGACACCAACTGCCCGGGAGCACCTGGTGGCGGACCGGGCAGTGCCCCCGGTGGTGCGGCCGGCCAGGGCTGCCGGCGCGCACCCGTAGACGAAGAGGCGCCCCTCGGCGGGTTCGAGGACCGCTCCGGCACGGTACGCAGGAGCGGGTGACCTCCTCCCGCGCGACCGTCGTCGTCGCCACCCGCGACCGGCGCGACTCCCTGCTCCGGTCGCTCGCCCACCTCGACGACGGCGTCCACCCGGTGGTCGTCGTCGACAACGGCTCCTCGGACGGCACCGCGGCCGCCGTGCGCACCCGGCACCCCGGCGTGACCGTCGTCGAGCTGCCGGTCAACCGCGGGGCGGTGGCGCGCACGGTCGGCGTCCGGAGGGCCGGCACGCCCTACGTCGCCTTCGCCGACGACGACTCGTGGTGGGAGGCCGGCGCCCTCGACCGGGCCGCCGACCTGCTCGACGACCACCCCGGGGTCGCCCTCCTCGCCGGCCGGGTGCGGATGGCCGGCGACGGGTCGGTCGACGCGGTCACCCACAAGCACCGGGCCGCCGTCCTGGGGACGACGCCGGGGGCCCCGGGGCCCGACGTGCTGAGCTACCCGGCCTTCGCCACGGTGCTCCGCCGCGAGGCGTACCTGTCGGTCGGCGGGTTCTCACCGCTGCTGTTCTTCGGCGGCGAGGAGCACCTGCTGGCGCTGGAGCTCGCGGCCGCGGGGTGGCAGCAGAGCTTCGCCGACGACGTCGTCGCCTGGCACGACCCGGCCGGTCCACCGACCGTCCCGGCGCGCCGCTGGACGTTGCAGACCCGCAACGACCTGCTGGTCGACTGGCTGCGCCGGCCGCTCCCGGTGGCGCTGGCCGCCACCGCCCGGCTGGCCCGGCGGGTGCCGTCGGACCCGGCTGCGCGGGCGGCGTTGCGCGGCTGGGCCCGCCGGCTGCCCGCTGCGCTGCGGCAGCGGCGGCCGGTGCCGGCCGAGGTGGAGCGGCGGTTCGCCCTGGCGCAGCGGCCGCTCAGCCCCTCAGCCGGGCCGTGAACCACCGCCGCGCGTCCTCGGTCCCGGCCGCTCCCCGGCCCCGGGAGCGGGTCACCGCCCCGGTGAGCTCGCCGGAGAGGCAGCGGGACAACGCCGCGTCCAGCGCCGCGGCGGTGACGTCCTCGGCCTCCAGCACCAGCGGCCAGTCCAGCGCGCGGGCCTGGCCGCTCACCTTGGCGCCGCCGGCGATCGGGTCGCAGGCGATGACCGGCCGGTCGTGCTTGAGCCCGAGCACCAGCCCGTGCAGGCGCATGCTGAGCACGACGTCGCACCGCCGGAGGAGGGCCTCCACCTGCGCCGGCCTGCGGGGGTGCGGCTTGTCGTACAGGTCGGTGTCGATCGGGAACCACGGCAGGGCCCGGGAGGCGAGCCACTCCTCGATGACGCCGCGCATGCGGTCGGCCCGGCTGCGGTCGCCGTACTCACCCTGCAGCGGGGCGAAGGCGACGGCGAGGACGGGGGCATCCGCCGCCGGGCCCTCGATCGCGAGGTCCGGCCGGCTCACGCCGGGGGCGTCCCGCTCCCACACGGCGTCGAACATCGCGCGGGCGGCCTCGTCGACGACGGAGACGTTGACCGCCCACCGCTGCGCCCCGGCGAACGCGGCGGTCAGGTCGCGCAGGCCCGGCAGGTCACCCACGGGCCCGGTGGTGAAGACCAGATGCGTGTAGTCGGCCGGGTCGACGTCGCGCCAGTGCACGCCCCGCTCCAGGTACGGCGCCCAGGCGACGTCGTGGTCGACGCCGAGCTCGGTCAGCCAGCCGGTGACGACCTCGGCCCCCAGCTCGTCGCCGACGGTGGCGATCACCTCGTCGAAGCTGAACCACCCGGCCACGAGAACACGCACGACCTCCACCCTGGCAGCCTGGTGCGTCGAGGGCATCCGCAGGGAACGAGATCACGGTCCCACGGGTTGTGCCGGTCACCGCCGACCGTCGAGGAGACGCCGTGAGCACCACCGACCACGACCGCGACCTGCCGGCCCTCGAGGCCGAGCGCGACCGCATCCGGGCCACGCACCTGCGCCCGGCCGGCACCCGGCCGCCCTCCACCGCGCGCGGGCTGCACCACACCGCACTCCTCAGCAGCGACGTCGAGCGGACCGTGCGCTTCTACCAGGACGTGCTGGGCTTCCCGCTGACCGAGCTGATCGAGAACCGCGACTACCCCGGCTCCTCGCACTTCTTCTTCGACATCGGCAACGGCAACCTGCTGGCGTTCTTCGACTTCCCCGGTCTGGACGTCGGGGCGTACGCCGAGGTGCTCGGCGGGCTGCACCACATGGCGATCAGCGTCGACCCGCAGCGCTGGGAGGAGTTGGTCGGCCGGCTCACCGAGGCCGGCGTCGCGCACGAGGTGCACAGCGGTGTCTCGGTCTACTTCCGCGACCCCGACGGCGCCCGCATCGAGCTCATCGCCGACCCGCTCGGCGAGATGTACGGCACCAAGGTCCTCTGAAGGACCCCGTCCTCCTCACCGCTCGTACGCTCGCGGCGCCTCGGGACGGGGCCGTCAGCGGTCCTGGTCGGCCACCAGGTCGGCGTACTCGGGGTGCCGCTCGATCCAGCCGGCCACGAACGAGCAGCGCGGCACGACGGACCCACCGCGCGACCGCACCTCGTCGAGGGCGGCGCGCACGAGGGTGCTGCCCAGCCCGGACTGCCCGGCGTCGGGGTCGATCTCGGTGTGCGTGAACACCAGGGTGTCGCCGCGGCGTTCGTAGGCGGTCAGCCCCAGCACGCGGTCGCCGTCGCGGATCTCGAACCGGTCGGCCTCGGGGACGTCGGTGACGGTGGTCTCCATGCCCGCGGTCAACCCGCCGCGGGAGCCGGCTGTTCCGCGACCAGCTGCAGCGCGCGGGTCGGGCACTGCCGCACCGCCTCCTCGGCGTCGCGGAGCTCACCGCCCTCCGGGTGGGGGCGCAGCACCGTCACCGTCCCCTCGTCGCCCACCTCGAACAGGTCCGGCGCCAGCGCCTCGCAGGCGCCGGCCCCGACGCAGCGCTCCAGGTCGGCCGCCAGGCGGCTCACCGGCTGTCCGCCAGCCGGGCCGGGAGCCGCTTGAGCCCGTTGACGAACGACGACCGCAGCCGGGCGGGCGGACCGGTGATCTCCAGGTCGGGCAGCTGCTCGAAGACCCGGGCGAAGGTGACCGCCAGTTCCCGCCGGGCCAGGTGCGCGCCCAGGCAGAAGTGCGGCCCCTTCGACCCGAACCCGACGTGCGGGTTGGGGTCGCGCGCGAGGTCGAAGCGGTGCGGGTCGGCGAACACCTCGGGGTCGCGGTTGGCGGCGGTGTAGAAGAGGAGGAACTTGTCCCCCGCGGTGAAGGGGTGGCCGTTCACCTCTCCGTCGCGGGTTGCGGTGCGGCGCATCCAGGTGATCGGGCTGGTCCACCGCACGATCTCCTCGACCGCCGTGCGGGTGAGGCCGGGGTCGGCGATCCAGCGGGCCCGCTGGTCGGGGTGCTCCTGCAGCGCCAGCAACCCCTGGGAGATGGCGTTGCGGGTGGTCTCGTTGCCCGCCACGAGCAGCAGGATGAAGAACGAGGCGATCTCCTGGTGGGTGAGCTTCTCCCCCTCGACCTCGGTGGTCACCAGCGCCGTCGTCAGGTCGTCGGTCGGGCGCTCCAGGCGCTCGGCGGCCAGCCGCTCCATCAGCGCGGCCAGCTCGATGCCCGCCATGAGGACCCCGGTGAGCGGGTCCTCCTCGTCCTCCACGAGCTCCGGGTCGCCACCGGAGAGGATGACGTTGGACTTGGCGAGCACCATCGCCCGGTCCTGCTCGGGGACGCCCATCATGTCGCAGATGACCCGGAGCGGGATGGGTGCGGCGAGATCGGCGACGACGTCGAAGGTGCCGTCGCCCTCGGCCGCCTGCCGGCGCACGCGGGCCAGGACGTCGTCGACGATGCCCGCCACCGAGTCGACGACCCGCTCCAGCATCCGCGGGGTGAAGGTCTTGGCGACGATGCGGCGGATCTTGGCGTGCCGCGGGTCGTCCATGCTGATCAGCGAGCCGTAGAACTCGTTCAGGTCGGCGGGGATGTCCTGGATGGAGACCGCCCCCTCGCCCGAGCAGAAGACGGCGGGCTGCGAGCTGATCGCCTCGAGGTCGGCGTAGCGGGTCACTGCGTGGTAGCCCGGCCCGCTGGGCAGGTTGGGGATCTCCGGCTCGGCGAAGAAGGCGAACGGCCGCTCGGCGCGGAGCCGGTCGAACACGGCGTGCCGCTCGGCCGGCGGGCGCGACCAGAAGTCGCGGTCGGACAGGTCGATGCCGAGGTCGGCGGCGCCCGCCCTGCGGGGCTGCGGGGCGGTACCCGGTGCTGGTGCGGCGTCGACGGACACGGGAGGTCCTCTCTGGGCGGCGGTCGTCCTCCGCACGCTAGAGAGAATCGGGGTGACACACAACACACCCCTGCGAGGCTCCTCCCGCGGATGCACGAAGGCCCGGCCACCACCGGTGGCCGGGCCTTCGTCGTGGTAGCGGGGACAGGATTCGAACCTGCGACCTCTGGGTTATGAGCCCAGCGAGCTACCGAGCTGCTCCACCCCGCGTCGGTGACACCCACGGTACACGCCCCCGGCCGGGCGCCCACGTCCGGGCGGCCTCGCGCGCGCAGCGCCCCGGCGACCGCGACACTGTGACCAGCTGCTCGCCCCCAGGAGGTCCCGTGTCCCCACCGCCCGCCGGCCTGCGCAACACCGATCTGCTGGCCATCTACCTCAACGACCACCTGGCTGCCTCGGTCGGGGGCATGGAGCTGGTGCGGCGGATGATCAACGTGCACCGGGGCACTCGCTACGCGTCGGAGCTGGAGACGCTGCTGGCCGAGCTGCACGAGGAGAACGCCGCGCTGCGGGCGATCATGGACGACCTGGGCCTCCCGGTGCGGCGGCACAAGCAGGTGGCGCTCTGGCTCGGCGAGAAGGTCTCGCGGTTGAAGCTCAACGGCCGCCTGGTCACCCGTTCGCCGCTGAGCGACCTGGTGGAGTTCGAGTTCCTCGCCTCCGCCGTCCGCGCCAAGCGCAGCGGCTTCGAGAGCCTCCGGGAGGTCGCCGACGTCGACGACCGCCTGGACGCCGACCAGCTCGACGGGCTCGTCGAGCAGGCGAACCGGCAGCACAGCTGGCTCACCACGACCCGGCGCGAGGTCGCCGCCCGGGTGTTCGGCGGGAACGACCACGCCTCCGACGAAGCCGCCGGCGACTGATCGCACGACCGACGCCGCGGACGACAGAGGCCCTCCCGGATCCGACTCGGATCCGGGAGGGCCTCTGCACTTCGTAGCGGGGACAGGATTCGAACCTGCGACCTCTGGGTTATGAGCCCAGCGAGCTACCGAGCTGCTCCACCCCGCGCTGTGCCGCCACGCTACCGCATCGGCGCGGGAGGCCGGTCGCCGGCCCCTCGGTCGGAGTGCGACCGAGGGACCGGCGGGACCTCAGGAGCTGCGGGACGTGCCCGCCGTCGCCGGTGCGGCCGTCGCACCGGCCGTGGCGTGCCCGTCGGCCGGCGCCGTCGTGACCGGGGGCGGCGTCTCCTCCGGCGCCCGGCGCGGGATGCGCGGTTCCTGCGCCAGCCCCTTGGCCAGCGAGACCAGCACCAGGAGCAGCACGATCGCGAACGGGAACGCGGCCACGATGGACGCGGTCTGCACCCCGCCCAGGCCCCCGCTGACCAGGAGCACGGCGGCGGAGGCGGAGATGACCAGACCCCACACCACGCTGACGATGCGTGCCGGGTCCTGCCCGCCGCGGCTGCTGAGCGAGCCGAGCACGAAGGTGGCCGAGTCGGCGCTGGTGACGAAGAAGGTGACGATGAGGATCATCGCCCCGATCCCGGCGATCACACCGCCGGGCAGGGTGTCCAGCAGCGCGAACAGCTGCGACTCGGTCGCCTGGCCCGCGAGCTCGGCGCCCTCCTGCTCGGCGAGGATGCCGGCGCCGCCGAACACCGAGAACCACAGCCCGCTGACCAGCGTGGGCACCGCCAGCACGCCGATGACGAACTCGCGGATGGTGCGCCCGCGCGAGATGCGCGCGATGAACGTCGCCACGAACGGCGACCAGGAGATCCACCACGCCCAGTAGAAGATGGTCCAGCCGTTGATCCACTCCGACCGCTGGGCGTCGAAGGGGCCGGTCTGCAGGCTCAGGGTGGGGAGCTCGGCGAAGTAGCTGCCGAGGGTCGTGGTGAAGGCACCCACCAGCCGGCCGGACGAGGCGGTGAAGAGCACGAAGGCGAAGAGCGCGATCGCGAGGACGACGTTCGCGGTGGACAGCCACTTGATCCCGCGGTTGATGCCGGAGAGCGCGGAGATCAGGAAGAGGACGGTGACCACCGCGATGATCGCCAGCTGCACGCCCGAGCCGATCGCGATGCCGTCGCTCAGCGAGGCGAGGCCACCGTTGATCTGCGCGGCCCCCAGGCCGAGCGACGTCGCGACGCCGAAGACGGTGGCCACCACCGCGATCGTGTCGACCGCGGTACCCAGCGGACCGTCGACGCGGTCACCGAGAACAGGGCGCAGCGCCCCGCTGATGGTGGCCTTCCAGCCGCGGCGGAAGCGGGCGTAGGCCAGGGCCAGCGCCAGGACCGCGTAGATGCCCCACGGGTGCAGGCCCCAGTGGAAGAAGGAGTACCGGAGCGCGTCCCGGGCGGCCTCGGTCGTCCCGGGCTCGGCCGTCGGCGGCGTGAGGAAGTGCGACACCGGCTCCGCGACGCCCCAGAACACCAGGCCGATGCCCATCCCGGCGCTGAAGAGCATCGCGAACCAGGACCGGGTGCTGTACTCCGGCCGGTCGCTGTCCGCCCCCAGCCGGATCCGCCCCCACCGCGAGGCCGCCAGCGCGATGACCGCGATCAGGACGATCGTCGCGGTCAGCAGGTAGAACCAGCCGAACCGGTCGACGACGAAGGCGCGGGCCGCTCCTGCGGCGGAGTCGAGCGACGAGGGGGAGAAGGCTCCCCACAGGATGAACGGGAGCACGATGGCCAGCGAGGCCCAGAAGACGGCGGATGTTCTGCGCACGGGCGAGGGGTTCCTCCAGTAGGGGGCGACCGGCGGGTGGCACCGGCGTGCCGGAGCGCTACCGGAGCAGGCCGGTGGCGGGCACGATGTTCCAGGTTGTCAGCACTCGCGCGGTCCCGCATCTTCCCGCAGGTGACGAGGCCCACCCCCGCGGGACCGGCACGTCGGGGATCGTGGACGGGTGCCACCTCAGCCGCTCGCACCGCAGGACGCCCACCGCGCCGTCGACCTGGCCCTCCGGGCGGGCGAGCTGCTGCTCTCCGCGGGGGCCAGCGCGGCCGAGGTGACCGCCACCTGCACGGTCGTGGCCCGCTCCTGCGGCCTCCGGCGGGTCGAGTGCGACATCACGTTCACGTCGATCACCGTCTCCGGCCACGCCGCGGAGGACGCCGGGGCGGTCAGCGGGTTGCGCCTGGTGCAGCAGCGGGAGCTGGACTACTCGCGCGCCACCGCCGTCCACAACGTGGTCGGCGACCTGGCCGCGGGCCGGGTCACCCCGGCGGAGGCCGACCGCCGGCTGGAGTCGGTCGCCGCCAGCCGGCAGCCCTACCGGCGGTGGGTCGTGACCGGGGCGCGGGCGCTGCTGGCCGCTGCGGTGGCCGTGCTGCTCGGCGCCGGCGCCGCGGTGACGGCGGCCGCGTTCGGGGCCACCGTCCTCGTCGACCTCGCCATCGACCGGCTGGGCCGGCGCGGCCTGCCCGCCTTCTTCCTCAACGCCGTCGGTGGCCTGATCGCCACGGCGGTCGCGCTCGCGCTGGTCGCCGCGGACATCGGCGTCCGCCCCTCGCTCGTCGTGGCCGGCGGGATCGTGCTGCTGCTGCCCGGTGTCACGCTCGTCGGCGCGGTGCACGACGCCATCACCGGCTTCTACGTGACGGCGAGTGCGCGGGCGTTCGAGACATTCCTGCTCACGGCCGGGATCATCAGCGGGGTCGCGGTCGGCCTGTCGATCGGTGTGCGGCTCGGGGTCCCGGTGGCGATGTGGGACCCGCCGTCGGTCGGGCTGGCGGACGTACCGCTGCAGCTCGTGGCCGCGGCCGCCATCTCGGGCTCGTTCGCCGTCGCCAACCACGCCCCCCGGCGCACGTTGGCCCCCGCGGCCGCCGCCGGCGCGCTGGGCTGGGCCGTGTTCGTCGGGCTGGACCAGTTGCGGCTCACGGTCACCCTCGCCACGGCGGCCGCCGCCGTCGTCATCGGTCTGGGCAGCTTCGTCCTGGCCGCCCGCCAGCGCGTCCCCGCGCTGGTCTACGTGGCCGCCGGGATCATCCCCCTGCTCCCCGGCCTCACGATCTACCGCGGCCTCCGCCGGCTGACCGAGGGCGACACGCTGGGCGGGATGGCGCTGCTCGGGACGGCGATCACCGTCGGCCTGGCCCTGGCCGCCGGGTCGCTGCTCGGCGAGTACGTGGCCCAGGCCCTGCGGCGGACCCGCCTGCCCGGCGAACGGCGCCTGACCGGCCTGGTCCAGGCCCGCGGGGTACGCCCCAGGAGCCGGTCGGACCACCGGAGCCAGGCCTCGCGCGCCTGACGCGGCGACGTCGGCGCGGACCCGTGTGAACGGTGGGACGGGCCGCCACAGCCGGGACGGGGAGCGTGCGCGCCTCCGGCTCCCCCGCTCGCACCCCGCCTACAGTCCGGCTCGTGGCGGGGAACGGGACGGCGAGCAGGTTCGTCGGGGACCCGCAGCCGGTGGAGATCCACCACCGCGGGATCTGGTACTCCGGCGAGCTGCTCGGCTGGCGGCACACCCCGGACGGCCGGGTCTCCGCCCGCGTGCGGTGCACCGTCGACGGGCTGCGGCACTCGACGTGGAAGGACCTCGCCGAGCTGCGGCTGCCCGACCCGGCGCACCCCCCGCGGCGCGAGCCGTTCCCGGCGGCGCCGGCCCGCCCGATGGCCACCGGCGCCCCGGCGGTGGAGCAGGACCGCACCCGGCCGCACACGCTCCTGGCGGCGCTGACCAACCGACCGCGCCCGCCGGAACACGCGGTCACCCCTCCACCCGCGGATCCGCGCATCCCCGCGCCCGGTCGCGCGCACGCGCCCGCCGCGCCCGGGCGGCCCCGCCCGACGCCGTACCGCCGGACGCCGCGGCAGGAGGACCACCGGTCGCGCGAGCGCCTCGGCGCACGCTGACCGGGCCACCCGTACGGCCGGCCGGCGCGAGAGCCCGACCGCGCGCAACACGACGAAGGCCCGGCCCCCCTGATGGGGACCGAGCCTTCGTGGTGGTAGCGGGGACAGGATTCGAACCTGCGACCTCTGGGTTATGAGCCCAGCGAGCTACCGAGCTGCTCCACCCCGCGTCGGTGACCCCACCGCTGGGTCACTCGCCGGCCGCTGCCCGCTGGGCCGCCTGGTAGGCGTCCACCGCGGTCTGGAGGTCTTCCAGGGCCTGGCCCTGCCCGGCGAAGTCGCCGCTGCGCTGGGCGGTGGCCAGCGCCGCCAGGGCGGCGTTGATGTCCGTGACGGCCTCCGCCATGTCCGGCGTCGCCGGAGCGGGCTCTCCGTCGACGGGCGGATCCGACGGCAACCCGGGGATGATCTCGTCCCCCGGGGCCGTCACGTCCTCCGTGGTGTCGGCGATGTCGTCGCTGTCGGTCGCCACCTGGCCGGCACCGTCACCGAAGACCTGGTCGAGCGCCTCGGACAGGGTGTTGGCGTACCCGATCCGGTCGCCGAAGTTGACCAGCACCTTCTGCAGCAGCGGGAACCCGCTCTCGCCGGCCCCCCGCACGTAGAGGGGCTCGACGTACAGCAGGCCGGCGTCCCCGATCGGCAGGGTCAGCAGGTTGCCGAAGACCGCATCGGAGTTGTCGCTGTTGAACAGCGTGAGGTCGGGGCGCACCTGATTGTTGCTGAGGAACGCGTTCTGCACCTGCTGCGGACCGCGGAACGGGGTGTTGCCCGGTAGCTGCAGCACCTGGATGTCGCCGTAGGTCTCCGGCGCGCTGGACGCGGAGATGAATGCGGACAGGTTGTCCCGCTGGAAGGCGTTGAGTGCGCTGGTCAGCTGGAAGGTGGCCTCGTCGTCGCCCGGCCGCTGGGCCAGGATGTAGTAGGGCGGCTGGTCCTGGTTGGTGTCCTGCGTCGGGTCGTCGGGGACCTGCCAACGATCGCTCTGCTCGTAGAAGGTCTCCGGGTCGTCGACGTGGTAGCGGGTCAGGATGTCCCGCTGCACCTTGAACAGGTCCTGCGGGTACCGCACGTGGCTGACCAGCTCCTCGCTCATCTCGGTCCTCGGCTGGACGGTGCCCGGGAACGCCTTCATGAAGGTCTGCAGGACCGGGTCCTCGGGCTCCCAGGCGTAGAGCGTGATGGTGCCGTCGTAGGCGTCCACCGTGGCCTTCACCGAGTTGCGGATGTAGTTGAACGTCTCGTTCGGCAGCGCCGTCGTCCCCGTGCCGGTCAGGGAGTCCGCGGCGGCCTCGCCCAGCTCCATCTGCTCGGCGTAGGGGTAGTAGGCCGAGGTCGTGTAGCCGTCCAGGATCCAGACGATCCGCCCGTCGATCACGGCCGGGTACGGGTCGCCGTCGACCTCCAGGAACGGAGCCGCCTTCTCGACCCGCTCCCGCGGGTCGCGCACGTAGAGCACCTTGGAGGCGTCGTTGACCGCGTTCGAGAGCAGGAAATTGCGCTCCCGGTAGTGGATCGCGAAGGTCAGCTGCCGGAAGAAGCTGCCGATCTCGACGCCCCCCTCGCCGTCGTAGGTGTTGCTGATCTGGCGTTCGTCGGAGCCACCCTCGGGCAGGTCGAACTCCCTCGGTTCCGCGCCAGGCGGAGCGCCGACGACGGAGTAGTCCTCCATCAGCTCGCCGTAGTAGACCCGGCTCTGCTCCACCTCGATGTCACCGCGGGTCGGCAGGTCCCGCGTGGTGAAGTTCGGCTCGCCGCCCTCGGCGCCGGCGACCACCTCGTTCGCGGGGGCGGCGACGAAGCCGTTCCCGTGGGTGTAGACGGTGTGCCGGTTGATCCAGGTGTCCTGGTTCTCGCTCAGGCCCGCGCTGTCCAGCTCGCGGACCGCCACCACGTAGTCGCCGGTCTCGCCGTCGACGGTGTAGCGGTCGATGTCGAGCTTCTCCGGGAAGCCGTAGACGTTCCGGATCTGCTGGCGCGCGGTGAACGTGTCCGACAGCACGTTCGGGTCCAGCAACCGCGCGTTGGGGATGGTCTCGGTGTCGTTGCGCAGCTCGGCCAGGACCAGGTCCGGGTCGACCGCGTCGCCGGTCGTCTGCTGCGCGTAGTCGACGTAGTCGATCTCGGACAGCCCGTAGGCATCGAGGGTCGACTCGATGGCCAGCTCGATGTAGGGCGCCTCCTTCTCGTTGGCGCTGGGCTTCACCACGAACTGCTGGACGATCGCCGGGTAGGCCACACCGATCACCAGGCTGGAGACCAGGAGCAGCACCAGGGCCGCGGCCGGCAGCAGGAAGTTGCGGACGACGATGTTGGCGAAGAACGCCAGGGCGCACACGGCCGCGACGAAGACCAGGATCGTCTTGGGCGTCAGCAGCGCGTTGACGTCGGTGTAGCTGGCTCCGGTGAAGACGTCACCGCGGTCGGAGTAGACCAGCCCGTACCGGTCCAGCCA
Source organism: Blastococcus carthaginiensis (assembly GCF_030731085.1). Classification (NCBI taxonomy): domain Bacteria; kingdom Bacillati; phylum Actinomycetota; class Actinomycetes; order Geodermatophilales; family Geodermatophilaceae; genus Blastococcus; species Blastococcus carthaginiensis. The sequence continues at coordinate 44,541 of NZ_JASNFN010000008.1, forward strand.
GTAGGCGACGGCCTTGAGGGCGAGGAAGACGCCCAGCAGCACCGACAGCTGCACCCGGGCGGCGCCGGTCAGCTTCTGGCCGGGGGTCTGCAGCCGCAGCCCGCCGAACACGTAGTGGGTCAGCAGCGAGCCGATGAGCGCGAGGATGACGACCGCGAACCCGAAGCCCAGCAGCAGCCGGTAGAAGGGGTAGTCGAAGACGAAGAACGACAGGTCGACGCCGAACTGGGGATCGGTGCGGCCGAAGTCGGTGCTGTTGCGGAACGACAGCCAGGTCTCCCAGCTGCTCTGCGCGGTGAACCCGGCGAACAGGCCGAGGACGACGGCGATGCCGGTGAGCACCAGGCCGCGCCGCGGCTCCAGGGACTGGCGGTAGCGCTCGAGGTTCTGCTGCTCGAGCGACATCGGGCGGAACGTGGGGCGGAAGCGGTAGGCCAGGTACATGGCCAGCGCGGTGAGCCCACCGGTCGCCACGCCCGCCACGGCGAACAGCAGCGCGCGGGACTGGAGCTCGGTCCAGAACACCTCGGTGAACCCGGCCTCGTCGAACCACAGGTAGTCGACGTAGACGTTGGTCAGGGTGCCGACGGCGGTGAACAGCACCAGCAGCACGGCGATGGCGCCGATGACCAGCTTCGCGCGCCGCGACAGGGTCGGTACCGGCACGGGGGGCCGCATGGCCACGAGCGGTCTCCTTCAGTTGCAGGCGTGGCCTCTCGGCCACGCGACGATCGACCGCGGGGGTCGGGTGGTGCGACGCCGGGCGTGCCCGGCCTCATGGACAACGCACCGGACGGCGCGGGGTTCCCGGGGCGCGCCGGGGCGCTTCGGGTCAGCAACCCTCCGGTGTCCGGCCGGCGCGCACGTCGGCGAGGGCCGCCAGGGCGTCGTCCAGCGTGGCAACCCGGGCCATCGGCACGCCGGTGTCGGGGGCGGCCAGCGCCTCGGCGCAGTTCCCGGCCGGGACGAGGAAGAGCTCCGCGCCGATGTCCCGGGCGGCCACCATCTTGAGCGCGATGCCGCCGATGGGGCCGACGTTGCCGGCGAGGTCGATCGTGCCGGTGCCGGCGACCGCCGCGCCGCCGGTCAGGTCCTCCTCTCCCACGAGGTCGAGGATGCCGAGGGTGAGCATGAGGCCGGCCGACGGGCCGCCCACGTCGGCCACCTGGATGTCGACGTCGAAGGGCGCGGCCGGCTGGTCGAGGACGCTGACGCCCAGCAGCGACCCCGCGCGCTCCTCGGCCGCCTGCGTGGTGATCGTGGCGGTGCCCGGCTCCCCCAGCCGCGTGTAGCCGACGGCCACCGGCGTCCCCGGCGGGATGTCGGCGAGGACGTCGGCGAGCACCTCGGCGTCGGGCACGGGGCGGCCGTCGACGGTCTCCAGGGCATCGCCCTCCTCCAGCTGCCCCTCCGACGGCGAGCCCTCGGGCACGGCCCGCACGACCACCTTCTGCGGGTAGCCGAGCTCGCCGAGGGCGACGCTCTCCGCCGCCTGCTCGGAGGTGAGGAAGGCCTGGCGGTTCACCTGCCGGGTCTCCTCCTCGCTGCGGTCCGGCGGGTAGACGGTCTCCTCGGGGACGACGCTGACCTCGTCGTCGAACCAGCCGCGGACCGCCTGCACGAGGCTGAGCCCTCCGCGGCTGACGCCGACGGTGGTCAGGTTGAGGTTGCCCTCCACGTCGTTGCGCTCCCGGCCATCCACCGCGATGATCGGCTCGCCGTCGACCTCCCCGAGCGTGTCGAAGATGGGGCCGGGCACCTGCGCGACGTAGGGCACGGGCACGGTCGTGCCGAGCACGCCGAAGATCAGCAGGAGCACGGCGCCCACGCTGAGGACGGCGTTGCGACGGGTCACGAGGGGCGAGCCTAGAACGCCTCCCTGGACGGCGCCGTCGTCCCGGCGGCCGCCGGCCCGGTCCAGGGACCATCCGCTCCGGGCGAACGACTCCCCCTGGCCGAAGATCGCACGTCTACCGTGGACGCATGAGCGACCTCCCGTTCGGCTTCGGCCCTCCCGACCGCGACCCCGAGCGCCGCGAGCCCGGCCGCGGCGACCAGGGCGGCGACCCGTTCGGCCTCGGCGCCCTCTTCGGCGGGATGGCCGGCGGCGGGTCGCCCGAGGACGTGCTCGGCAAGATGCCGTTGTTCGCCGAGCTGCAGAAGCTCATGAACTGGTCGGGCGGCCCGGTCAACTGGGACCTCGCCCGGCAGGGTGCGATCAGCCAGCTCGCGGCCGGGCACCAGCCGTCGTCGGAGCAGGAGCGGGCCGCCACCGCGGAGTCACTCCGGCTGGCGGACCTGTGGCTGGACCAGGTGACCGAGCTCCCGTCGGGGATCGAGCGCACCGCCGCGTGGTCGCGGGTGGAGTGGGTCGAGCAGACCCAGCCCGCGTGGGCGGCGCTCATCGACCCGCTGGCCGAGCGGGTGGTGGCGGCGATGACCAGCGCCCTGCCCGAGGAAGCGGCCATGTCCTTCGGCCCCATCGCCGGAATCATGGGCCGGATGGGCGGGATGATGTTCGGCGCCCAGGTCGGCCAGGCCCTCGGCTCGCTCGCCGGCGAGGTGCTCACCAGCACCGACGTCGGCCTCCCGCTCGCGCCCGCCGGCACCGGCGTGCTGGTGCCGCAGAACCTGGCGTCCTTCGCCGAGGGGCTCGACCGCCCGGCCGACGAGGTCCGCCTGTTCGTGGCCCTGCGGGAGGCGGCCTCCCAGCGGCTGTTCGCCCACGTCCCGTGGCTGCGCCAGCAGCTCCAGGACGCCGTCCACGCCTACGCGCGTGGCATCACCATCGACCGCGAGGCGATCGAGCGGGGCATCACCGAGGCGATGGCCGGCGGCATGGGCGGCGGGCTGGACCCCAGCGACCCGGAGAGCATCCAGCGCCTGCTGGGCAGCGGCGTCCTCGAGCCCGAGGAGACCCCCGAGCAGCAGATGGCGCTGCGCCGGCTGGAGACCCTGCTCGCCTTGGTGGAGGGCTGGGTGGACGCCGTGGTCGCCGCCGCGGCGGCCGACCGGTTGCCGGGGCACGCCGCCCTGGCCGAGACGATGCGCCGCCGGCGGGCCTCCGGCGGCCCCGCGGAGCAGACCTTCGCCACGCTGGTGGGCCTCCAGCTGCGGCCGCGCCGGCTGCGCGACGCGGCGACGGTGTGGGGCGCGATGGGCCAGCAGCACGGGAGCGCCGAGCGGGACCGGTTGTGGTCGCACCCGGACCTGCTGCCGACGTCGGAGGACCTGGACGAGCCGCTGGACTTCGTCGCCCGCCAGGGCCTCGACGACGAGCTGGCCGCGCTGACCGCCGATGACGCGGAGCGGGCGCCGGACCGGCCGTCCGACGACGAGGACGAGGACCGGCGCGAGCTGGGCGGCGAGGGCTAGTACCGCGTCACGCAACCTTCGACTGGTTCAAGCTGGGCCGGCTAGCGCTTCGCGTCAGGACAGTGTGCGCAGACGCGCCATTCCCGTGCCGAAAACTGACCATCTGCGCACTCCATCGCCATCAGCGGCGGTCTCGGGAAGGCAGCCGCCAGGCAGGCGAACGTTGACGGCCGCAGTACTAGCCGCTCACCCCGTCGACGTCGGAGGCGGGTTCGGCGCCCGCCGCCCCGGCGGTGGCCGCCAGCTCGACACCCTCCAGGAAGCCGCGCGCCCGCTCTGCGCGGGGGTACTGCGCCACCAGGGCCCAGAAGCGCTCGTCGTGCCCGGGCTCGAGCAGGTGCACCAGCTCGTGGACCAGCACGTAGTCGACGACGTACTCCGGCATCGAGCGCAGCCGGCTGGAGAGCCGGATGGTCCGGTCCGCCGGCGTGCAGGAGCCCCAGCGGCGGTGCTGGTTGTCCACCCAGCGCACGCTCGCCGGTTCCGCGAGGCCGTCGAGGTGCGCGGCCGACAGCGCCCGCGCCCGCGCCAGGAGCTCGGCGTCGCCCCCGAGCGAGCGCTTGCGGCGCTCCTCGCGGGTGCGCAGCTTGGCGACCATCTGCGCGACCCAGCGCTGCTCCTCGGCCGGGCTGAACGCGGCCGGGATGAGCACGACGGTGCGGCCCAGCTCGCGGTAGGCGGTCACCGTGCGCCGCCGGCGGCTGCTGCGCCGGACCTCCACGACGTCGCCGTCCGCCGGCTCAGGCAGGGCGCTCGCATGAGGAGTCGTTCCGGGCACGAGGAGACCGTAGGGCACCGTGCGGGCGTGGTGCCTGCGCGGAGACACCCGCTCGGGTGCAGGTCGCACGGACGGTGGACATCGTCGCCGCTCCAGCCGGTGACGAGGGTGGCCGCGCACGGGGGTCCACACCCGCTCGGGGACGTCTGCGCAGGTCGGCGGGGGGTGCCAGGTCGCGGCGGGTCACCCGTCCCCGGCCCGTCCCCTGGTTCCGCACAGCGACACGCCCCGCCGTCCCCATGGCATCCACAGCCCCGTCCACAGCTGTGGGGAACGCGCGGCCACCGATTCCCGGAACCCCGCGAGCGGGCGTCCCGTCGGAGGGTCGGCACCGGCGGGTCACGGGTAGCGTGCTCGCGAACGGCGCCCGGCGTGCGGGTCGAGGCGCCCCGGAGACGAGGAGATCAGGTGGCGGAGAGCTACAACGGCTACTGCGTGAAGTGCAAGGAGAAGCGCGACTTCGACGGCGAGGTCAAGGTGAGCGAGTCCGGCCGCCGCATGGCGCAGGGCACCTGCCCCGTCTGCGGCACGAAGATGAACCGGATCCTCGGCAAGGCCTGAGAGAACCACCCTCTTCCCCGCAGCTCGCAGGCTCGGCGCGGGCCCCTGGAGGGTGGCCGTTCCAGCACGTCACCTCGGCGGCGTCCCCTGCGGGGGGCGCCGCCGTCGTTTGCCAGTTCGGCGGCACGTGGGGCGGTCCTGTGGGACATCACCACGGGGGTCGAGGCTCCGGCACGCCGGCCCCTCGCAGATCTCACCGGTCGTCGTGGGGCCTGTGGACGACGACGCCCTCCCCACCGGAGGGCTGCCACCCTGCCGGGGTGAGCGACAACGCCCATCCCCTCCTCCCCGCGGCGACACCGCTGCTCGTCGGCGACGCCGGGAGCGTCCAGGTCGGCGGCGTCGACACCACCGACGGGCTGCTGCTCCTGGAGCCGGCCGCGGGGCTGGCGCCCGTGCTCCGCGCCCTGGACGGACGGCGCTCGCGGCGCACCGTCCGGGCCGAGGCCGCCGGCGCGGACCTGCCGCCCGGGCTCGTGGACGCCGCCGTCGACGCGCTTCGCTCGGCCGGGCTGGTCCGCGACCTCGACCCGGCCGACCTGCTCGCGATCGGACCGGGCCCGGCTGCGTCCGCACGCGCGGCGGTGGAGCTGCCCGCGACGGACTCCTCCCCCGGTGCGGCGGGCTGGCGCGCCCGGCGGCGGGCCACCGTGGTGGTCGAGGGTGCGACGCGCGTCGGCACGCCGCTCGCCGCCGTCCTGGCCGCGAGCGGGATCGGGCGCGTCGTGGTCCGCGACGCCGGTGTGGTCACCGCCGCCGACGCCGTCGTGGGGGGCCTGACCGCCGCGGACGAGGGCCGGCCCCGCGCGGTGGCGGCGGCCGACGCCATCCGCCGGGCCAGCCCGCAGACCGACCTGGGGCCCCTCCCGCCCGGCCTCCGGCCCGACGTGGTCGTCCTCACCCGCCCGTGGGCAGCCTCCGACCCGCTGGTCGCCGAGGTGCCGGGCCCGCACCTGGTCGCCACGGTGCGCGGGGAGACCGGCGTCGTCGGCCCCTTGGTGGTCCCCGGCGCCAGCAGCTGCCTGCGCTGCGGCGACCTGCACCGCCGGGACGCCGACCCGCGCTGGCCCCGGTTCGCGGCCCAGCTGACCGCCACGGAGCCACCATCCAGCGGCGCCACCCTCACCTGCCTGCTCACCGCGGTGCTGGCCGCCGGCCAGGTGCTCGCCTGCGTCGACGGGCGCGGCGCACCGGTCACCCTCGACGCCACCGTGGAGCTGCGCCCACCCGACCTGGTACCCCACCTGCGGCGATGGCCCCCGCACCCGGACTGCGGCTGCGGCGCGGCGGCGGCTGCGGCTGCGGACGAGCCACCCGAGGAGGGTGCGGGGCGCCCTCCCGGCGGGACCACGGCCACTCGGGCGACAATGGTCACCGAGCCAGCTCTCGGGCTCACCGGACACGACACGGCGCCGTTCCGCCCGGCCGCCGGCGAGGAGGATGCGTGAGCGACGAGCGACCGGTGATGCCGAGGGGGTCGGTCGGACGGACGGCACGGCTGGCGTCCCTCCCCCTGGGCGCCGCGGGCCGCGCCACAATGGGGCTGGGCAAGCGCCTGTCGGGGCAGTCGGCGGACACGGTGAACGCCGAGCTCCAGCAGCGCACCGCCGAGCAGCTCTTCGCGGTGCTGGGGCAGCTCAAGGGCGGCGCCATGAAGCTCGGCCAGACGCTGTCGGTGTTCGAGGCCGCGGTGCCCGAGGAGATGGCGGCGCCCTACCGGGAGGCCCTCACCAAGCTGCAGGAGGCGGCGCCACCGATGCCGGTGCGGACCGTGCACGGGGTGCTCGCCCAGCAGCTGGGTGGCACGTGGCGGCAGCGCTTCGCGGAGTTCGACGACGCCCCGGCCGCGGCGGCCAGCATCGGCCAGGTGCACCGCGCCACGTGGCGGGACGGCCGTGACGTCGCGGTGAAGATCCAGTACCCCGGCGCGGCGACGGCGCTGATGAGCGACCTCAACCAGCTGGCGCGGTTCGCCCGGCTGTTCGCCGCCGTCTTCCCCGGGCTGGACGTCAAGCCGCTCATCGCCGAGCTCAAGGCCCGCGTGGTGGAGGAGCTGGACTACGGTCTGGAAGCCGACGCGCAGCGCGCGTTCGCCGCCGCCTACGCCGGTGACGCGGAGATCGCCGTCCCCCGGGTGGTGGCCAGCGCCCCCAAGGTCGTCGTCTCCGAGTGGATCGAGGGCACCCCGCTCTCCCGGATCATCGCCACGGGCAGCCGGGAGGAGCGCGACCGCGCCGGCCGGCTGCTGGGCACCCTGCACTTCTCCGCGCCGCAGCGCGCTGGGCTGCTGCACGCCGACCCGCACCCAGGCAACTTCCGGATCTTGCCCGACGGCCGCATGGGTGTCATCGACTTCGGCGCGATCGCCCGGCTGCCCGACGGGCACCCCGAGCCGATCGGGCGGCTGCTGAACTGGGCACTGGACGGCCGCGCCGCGGAGGTGCTCGCCGACCTGCGCACCGAGGGGTTCGTCCGGCCGGGCGTGGACGTCGACCCGCAGGCGGTGCTCGACTACCTCCGCCCCCTGCTGGAGCCGATCGCCGGCCACCACTTCCACTTCACCCGAGCCTGGATGCAGGAGCAGGCCATGCGGATCGGCGACCCGCGGACTGAGGCCAACCGGCTGGGCAGGCAGCTGAACCTGCCACCGGCCTACCTGCTCATCCACCGGGTCTCGATGGGCTCCATCGGGGTGCTCTGCCAGCTGGACGCCGCCGCCGACTGGCGCGCGATCCTCGAGGAGTGGCTCCCCGGGTTCAAGAAGTAGCGGCCGGGGGCCGGACGACGTGCGTCCGACCCCCGGCGGCGGTGGGGTCGTGCCGAGTGGGGCCCGGAGGGCTCCGCGTAGGTACGACTGGCCGGCTCCACGGCACCGGGGGACGGCACGTGGAGGCGGTGGGGTCGTGCCGAGTGGGGCCCGGAGGGCTCCGCGCAGGTACGACTGGCCGGCTCCACGGCACCGGGGGACGGCACGTGGAGGCGGTGCGGTCCGGAGGACCGCGGTGTGCTCAGTAGACGGCGGCGCTGGCGCGGGCGGCCCGGCGGACCGCACGCTCGGCGCGCCGGGAGGCACGCCGCGCCAGGTACAGACGACGGGCGCGGGACGCGGCCATCGCCTCGGCCTGCAGTTCGCTCATGCGGCTGCGGGCCATGTCGTGCTCGAACATGTACATCGCTTGATCCTCTGGTCGGCTCCCGGTCGGGAGCTCGGAACTGCTGGTCATGTGCTTTCGGGGTGGGGATGGCCGCCGGCTCACGCCGCGACGACCTTCCGGGGACGGCCACGTGGCCGCTTGCGGGCGATCACGACCCCCCGGTCGAAGATCTCCCCTCCCCAGACGCCCCACGGCTCGGCCCGGGAGAGCGCGCCGGCCAGGCACGACTCCCGCACCGGGCAGTCGCCGCAGAAGCTCTTGGCGAGCTCCAGCTGCGACGGGCTCTCGGCGAACCACAGCTCGGCGTCCTCCACCCGGCACGGCAGGGGACGCCGGACCGGTCCGGGGGGCAGGGTCGGGCGCGGTCGCCTCGGGGTGGGGCCACCGGTCCGCGGGAGCCCGGGCCGGCGGTGGGACGTCGGGCGGTCGATCGTCTGCTGCACTGCCGCTCCTCCTCGTACTCGTCGTGTACGGCCGGCGGTGGTCCGCCGACCGAAGTCGGGGCCGGGTGCCGCGGAGGGAGAAACAGAAAGGCCGCGGATCCCGGGATTCGGGTTCCGCGGCCTCGAGGAGGACCGTCGAGCGGCTAGCTCAGCGGTCTCCCGGGGGATCGGATCCCGAGGGTGGTGCCGTCGTTCTGGGGCAGGTAGGTGGGCACGAAGGGGCGCTCGACGGTGCGGAGCGACTTCGGGCGCCGGTCGAAGGCGACGACGCAGGCCGTGACGGCGGCGTCCCCACCGAGGACGGCGGTCCACCCACCGCTCGTGCAGGCGGAGGAGGACAGACCGGTGCCCTCGTGCTGGGCGGCGGGACCGGTCATGATCAAGCCACCCGTGCGCGCGTCGACGCCACCCAGGCCGAGGAGGTCGGCGGAGGCAGCGGTGATCGTGGTGGTGATCGTCATCGGGTACCCCCTCCTTCCTCTCTCGCGGTCCGGCCGGTCGGCCGGGCTCGCCACGGGGGTGCAGCGCGTGTGGAACGGGACACTAGGGGCGCCCCGGATTCCGGGTCAATCGAATTAATCGCGACTCCTCCGCGCGAGGGTCCCGGAGGGTCTCGGAACCGCCTGCCGTCGCCGTCGGCGACGGCCTCCTCACCGGTTCAGCCGCTGACGGTGGCCAGCACGTCGGCGCCGTAGAGCTCCAGCTTGCGGGCGCCGATGCCGGGCAACCCCGACAACTCGCGGAGGCTGGCCGGCCGGCTCTCCGCGATCGCCTGCAGCGTGGCGTCGGAGAAGACGACGTAGGCGGGCACGGACGCGTCCTGGGCGGCCTGGCTGCGCCACGCGCGGAGCCGCTCGAACAGCTCGCCGGCCTCGCCCTCCAGGACCACCTTGGGGCGCTTGGCCGGGCGGCGGGGCGGGGGCGCGGTGGGCCCGGAGCCCGGCGCCAGCCCGTCGAGGAACCGGCTGCGCGGGCGGGCACGCCGGCCGCCCGGGTTGCGCGCCAGCGACCACGACAGGGTCAGCTGCTCGCGGGCGCGGGTGACCGCCACGTACAGCAGCCGGCGCTCCTCCTCGACCGCGTCCGGGCGGCTCAGCGACTGCGCGATCGGCAGCACGCCGTCGACCAGCCCGACGACGAACACGACGTCCCACTCCAGGCCCTTGGCCGCGTGCATCGACGCCAGGGTGACGCCCTGGACGGTCGGCGCGTGCTGGGCGTCGGCCCGCTCGGCGAGGTGGGTGACGAACCCGGCGAGGTCCAGGGAGGGGTTCTCGGCCACCAGGTCGACGGCGAGGTCGACCAGCGCGGCGAGGGACTGCCAGCGGTCCCGCGCCGCGCCACCGGCCGGCGGGCGGTGCTCGACCCAGCCGGTCGAGGCCAGCACGTCGCGGACGGCGGGGACCAGCATGCCGGGCTCGTTCCCCCCGGCGGCCGCCCCGCGCAGCAGCAGGACCGCCTCCCGCACCTCGGGCCGCTCGAAGAAGCGCTCGCCGCCCTTGAGCACGTAGGGCACCCCGGCGTCGGCCAGCGCGGACTCGTACACCTGCGACTGCGCGTTGATGCGGAACAGCACCGCGATCTCGGCGGCCGGCGTCCCGTCGTCGATCAGCGCCTTGCACCGGGCCGCGACCGCCGCCGCCTCGGCCGGTTCGTCGGGGTGCTCGACGAACGTCGGCTCGGGGCCCTGGGGGCGCTGGCCGAGCAGGCGGAGCCCGGGCAGGCCCTTGCGCGGCGGCGCCTGGCCGATGAGCCGGTTGGCCAGCCCGACCACCTGCGGCGTCGAGCGGTAGTCGCGCTCGAGCTTCACCACCGCGGCGTCGGCGTAGCGGTCGGCGAACCCGAGCAGGTAGTCCGGGTCGGCACCGGTGAAGGAGTAGATGGTCTGGTTCGGGTCGCCCACGACGCAGATCTCCGCGCGCCCGCCCAGCCAGGCGTCGAGCAGCCGCTGCTGCAGCGGGTTCACGTCCTGGTACTCGTCGACGACGAAGTGGCGGTACTGGGCGCGCACCTGCCGGGCGACGTCCGGGTGCTCCTCGAGCGCGTAGGCGGTGACGAGCAGCAGGTCCTCGAAGTCCAGCGCACCGTCGCGCTGCTTGGCCTGCTCGTAGCTGGCGTAGACGGCCGCGACGGCGGCCGGCTCGAACGGGGCCTCTCGGCCGGCCGCCTTCGCGCGGGCCGGGTAGTCCTCGGGCGTGGCGAGCGTGGTCTTGGCCCACTCGATCTCGCTGGCGAGGTCGCGCAGGCTGGTCCGGTCGGTGGTCAGCCGGTTGCGCGTGGCGGCGGAGGCGACCACCCGCAGCTTGTTCTCGACCAGCCCCGGCATCGGGCCGCCGAGCACGCGCGGGGCGAAGTAACGCAGCTGGCGCATCGCGGCGGCGTGGAAGGTGCGCGCCTGGACCCCGCCCACGTCCAGCGCGGCGAGGCGGGCACGCAGCTCCCCGGCCGCCCGCGCCGTGAACGTCACCGCCAGCACCTGCTCGGGCACGTAGGTGCCGGTGTGCACCCCGTGGGCGATCCGGTGGGTGATCGTGCGGGTCTTCCCGGTGCCGGCACCGGCCAGGATGCAGACCGGCCCCGACACCGCCTGGGCCGCCGCGCGCTGCTCGTCGTCGAGGCCGTCGAGCACGGCCTCCGCGTCCGCATGCGCCATCGCCGGCGTCCCTCCGCGTTCCTCGTCCCGGTCGTCCCGGGGAGCCGTCGGCTCCCCGCACGATCCTCCCAGCCGGCACCGACGGACGTCGGGAAGCATCCCCAGGAGCGGCACGTTGGCATGCACGCAGCACGCCACCCCGCCCTGGGGCTGGACCGACCAGGCACGAACAGGGAGACTCCCCGCGATGACCACGACCCCCGGCGCCGCCGTCACCATGTACACCACCACGTGGTGCGGGTACTGCGTGCGGCTCAAGAAGCTGATGCAGCGCGAGGGCATCGCGTTCGCCGAGGTCGACATCGAGACCGACCCGCAGGCGGCGGACCTGGTCATGCAGGCCAACGGGGGCAACCGCACCGTCCCCACGCTGGTCTTCCCCGACGGCACCGCGCTGACCAACCCCAGCATCGACGCGGTGAAGGCCCAGCTGGCACACATCCCGGAGGCGTGAGCACCCGTGGTCCCCGGTCCCAGGCCCTCCGACGGGCGCGTGTCCCCCGATGCGTCGTCCCGGTCCGAGGTCCCGGCCTGCCCGGGGACCGGTGACCGGCCGCGGGTCGCGCTGACCCGGGTCGCGCGCGGCTGGGTGGTAGTCCCCCTCACCGGCGGCCCGGTCGGCGGTGACGCCGTCGAGGACGTCGTCGAGGGCATGACCCTGGCCGACCTGGTGGCCGACGAGCTGGGCGGGCTGCCGGAGCCGGACCGGTCCGCGCGGCGCTCGGCCCGCGGCCCGGTGGGCGCCCCCGGCGACACCGACCCGGTGGACGCGCGCATCGCCGCCCTGGAACGCACCGTGGCGCAGCTCGAGCACGCCCTGGCCGCCCGGGTGTCCACCGAGCGGGCGATCGGGGTGCTCGCCGAGCGGCACGGCACGAGCCCGCGGACGGCGTTCGAGGGGTTGCGCCGCGAGGCGCGCACGCAGGGCCGGCCCGTGGTGGAGCTGGCCCGCGAGGTGCTCGAGAGCCTGGCACCCGACGCGGGCGCATCCACCGCCGCGACCGAAACACCCGCCCCCGTCGCCGTTCCGCCCGTGCCGCGGCCGGAGCCGGTGGCCAGCGGCGCCGTCGCCACCGCGGACGGCCGCTCCTGACCCGACCGGAGCCGCTGTCCCCCGGTGCTCTCGCCGACCGCCTGGCCGGCCTGCTGGCGGACGTCCCCCCGGAACCCGGCGCCGCCGCAGTGCGCGTGGCCGTGGACGGGCCGGACGCCGCGGCCCCCGACGCGCTCGCGGGCTCGCTCGCCGCGCGGCTGCCGATGCTCGGTCGCGCCGCCGTCGTCGTCCCCGCGGTGGGCTTCTACCGGCCCGCATCGCTGCGGCTGGAGCACGGCCGCACCGATCCCGACGCCCGCTACACCGACTGGCTCGACACCGGCGCGCTCGGCCGCGAGGTCCTGGGCCCGGTCGGCCCGGGTGGCTCCGGGGAGTTCCTGCCGGCGCTGTGGGACCTGGCGCGGGACCGATCGGCCCGGCTACCGCGCCGGCCCGCGCCGGCCGGCGGCGTGCTCCTCGTGCCGGGCTCGCTGCTCCAGGGGGTCGGCCTGGCGTTCGACGTCGTGGTGCACCTGCGGATGGCCCCGGCCGCGCGGAGCCGCCGCACGCCGCCGGAGCAGGCCTGGGAGCTGCCGGCGTTCGACCGCTACGACGACGAGGTCGACCCGGTGGCGCTCGCCGACGCCGTCGTGCTGGCCGACCACCCCGACCGCCCCGCACTGGTGCTCCAGGGCCGGTTCGGGTGACGTGCCGGCACGGCGGGCTCCGAGGGCCCGCGCCGAGCTAGCGAGGCGTGGGAGGGAGCTCGTCCTCCAACCAGCGGTCGAGGATGTGGCGGGCGATCGAGATCGACGGCGGCACCGCCAGCTGCCCGTCGGGGCCGCGCAGCTCCTCGCGGGTGAACCAGCGCGCCTCCTCGATCTCGTGCGGGTCCAGCCGCAGCGGCTGGTCGCCGTCGGCCCGGGCGACGAACCCGAGCATGAGCGACTGCGGAAACGGCCAGGGCTGGCTGGCGACGTAGCGCACGTCGGTGACGCGCAGCCCGACCTCCTCCTCGACCTCCCGGGCCACGGCTGCCTCGGCGGACTCCCCCGGCTCGACGAAGCCGGCCAGGATCGAGAACCGCCCCGGAGGCCAGGCCGCCTGCCGGCCCAGCACCACGCGGTCGCCACCGTCGTGGACGAGCATGATCACCGCCGGGTCGACGCGCGGGAAGAACTCGGTGCCGGTGGTCGGGTCGCGCTGCGACCAGCCGGCCCGCTCGACCGTCGTCGCCACCCCGGTGAGCGGGCTGAACCGGTTGCGCTCGTGCCACTCGAGGATGCCGACGGCCTGCGCCAGCAGACCGGCGTCCAGGTCCTCGAGCTCCGCGCCGACCTCGCGCAGGCCGGCCCAGTGTTCGACCGGCCGGCCGTTCACGGTGAGCGACCGCTCGCCGCGCACCGCCGCGTAGGGCACCCCGCCGGCCTCGCCGAGGAACACCGCGCCCGCGGGCAGGGCCGGCCGCTCGTCCCAGACCAGGCGCGGACCCGCGGGCCCCTCCTCCACCGGCACGGCGCGGGCGGAGTCGACCGTGAGCACCCGGACCGGACGGCCGTTCGCAGGGTCGGTCAGCGTCCGGGCGAGGTGGGCCCGGTCGTGCCCGGAGCGCGACAGCAGCGGACCGACGTCGCCGGAAGCAGGGCCCGCGGTCACGCCTGCCCGCCGCCCCCGGTGACGGTGACCGGCGCGAGGGTGCCGAGCTCGGCGGCCACCCGGTCGGCGTCGCCCACGACCACGGCGGTGAGCGCCTCGGGCGCCAGGTAGCGCGCGGCCGCGGCCTGCACCTGCTCCACGGTGACCGCGGTGAGGTCGCGCTGGTGGCTGCTCAGCCAGTCCGCCGGCAGGCCCACCCCGAGCAGCGCCGAGAGAGTGCTGGCCAGGCCCGCGTGGGTGGACGTGGACAGCGCCATGCTGCCGAGGACGTACCGGCGGGCCGCGTCCAGCTCCGCCGCGGTGACCGGGGTCAGCGCCATGCGGCCCAGCTCGTAGAGCGTCTCCAGCAGGGCCGGGCCGGTGACCTCGGTGGCGACGTCGGCCTCGACCAGGAAGGACGACGCCGCGCGCTGGTGGTCGATCGCGCTCCGCGGGCTGTAGCTGTAGCCGCGCCGCTCGCGGATGTTCTCCACCAGCCGGGAGGAGAAGTACCCGCCGTAGACCATCGCCGCGAGCCGCGTCGCCGGGAGGTCGGGATCGGTCCGGCTGGGCGCCGGGCCGCCCAGGCGCAGGTTCGACTGCACCGCGCCGGGCCGGTGCACCAGCTCGATGCCCTGCGCCGGCTGCTCGGTGACCGGCGGGGCCTGCACCGCTGTCCCGCTGCCGGCCCAGACCTCCAGCGCGGCGGCGACGGTGTCGGTCGCCGCCGCCGGGTCCAGGTCGCCGACGAGCACGAGGATGCTGCCGGCGGGCAGCACCCGCTCCCGGTGCAGCCGGCGCAGCGCCGGGGCGCGCACGGCGGCCACCAGCTCGGCGTCGGGCAGCTGGATGGCGTACGGGTGGGCGCCGTACCGGCGGGCGGCGAGCGCCGACCGGGCGATCGTGCCCGGCTGCGTGCGGGCGATCGCGATCCGCTCGGCGAGCCGGTCGCGCTCGCCGTCGACCCGACCGGCCGGGTAGCCGGCGCCGGTCAGCAGCTCGGCGAGCAGCTCCAGCACCGGGCCGAGCCCGCCCGGGAGCAGCGTGGTGCCGAACACGAGCCGGTCGGCGTCGGTGCTCACCGACAGCTCGGCCCCGTGGCTCTGCAGCAGCTGGGCGACCTGGGCCTGGTCGTGCCGCTGCGTGCCCAGCAGCACCGCCCCGGAGAGGACGGCGCCCCGTGCGGCGTGCACGCCGGCGTTGCGCGCGCCGGCCGCCGCGAACGGGACCCGCAGGCGCAGCTCGACCAGGGGCACACCGGGCCGGGGCACCACGACCACGCGCAGACCGTTGGGCAGCGTCGTCTCCTCGGCGGCCGGCGCCGGCTGGGGGCGCGGCTCGCCCAACGGGGGGATCAGGGCGGCGGTCATCGGGCACCTCCGGCCGGTCGCAGCTCCAGCACCGCGGCGGTGCCCGGATCCAGCCCCCGGGCGGCGGCCTGCACCGCTTCCGGGGAGACAGCCGCCAGCCGGGCGGCGAGCTCGCCGGCGAGCTCCGCGCGCCCGTGGACCAGCTCGGCGGCGGCGAACGCCAGCGTGCGACCGAGCACCGAGTCGGCCTGCTGCAGCAGCTGCGCCTCGATGCGCGCCTGCACCCGGCGCAGCTCGTCGGCGCCGACGCCGTCGGTGGCGATGCGGGCCACCTCCTCGTGCACGGCAGCCATCACGCGCTCGGCCGGGACAGCGGCCGGGTGATGCACCTGGGTGGTGAGGAGCGTGGCGTCGCGCACGTCGAAGGGGTCGCCGAACAGGCCCACGTAGCTGCTCTGGGCGATGGCGATCCGGTCGTCGTGGACCAGACGGGTCTCCAGGCGGGAGGCATCTCCCTCGCTGAGCAGCTCGGCCAGCAGCACGCTGCCCAGGTAGGTGTCGAAGTCGCCGACCGGGTCGGGCACCCGCCAGCCGAGGGCGAAGGCGGGCGCCGGGGCGAGCAGGTCCTCGACGACGGCGGACCGGACGGTCGTCGGCGAGGGCTCGCCGGTGTACGGCAGCGGCGAGACGTGGCGGCCGGGGATCGGGCCGAACCACCGGCGGACGAGCTCCTCGGTCGCGGCGACGTCGAGGTCGCCGCCGATGCACAGCACGGCGTTGCCCGGCGCGTAGTACTTGTCGAAGAAGTCGGTCGCGTCGGCGACGGTCGAGGACTCCAGGTCGACGAAGGACCCGTAGCCGTCGTGGGTGTTGGCGAAGGTCTCGAACGCGACCTGCGGGAGCTGCAGCCACGGGAAGGCGCCGTAGGGGCGGTTGAGCACGTTGACCCGGATCTCCTCCTTCACCACGTCGATCTGGTTGCGGAGGTTCTCCTCGGTGATCGCCGGCGCGGCCATGCGGTCGGCCTCGAGGAAGAGGGCGCGCTCCAGCGCCTCGGCGGGCAGCGCCTGGAAGTAGTTCGTGTAGTCCTGGTGGGTGGAGCCGTTGAAGGTGCCGCCGGCGGCCTGCACCAGCCGGGCGTGCTCCATCTTCGCGACGTTCGCCGACCCCTGGAACATCATGTGCTCGAAGAGGTGCGCGAAGCCGGTGCGCCCCTCGGGTTCGTTGCGCATCCCGACGTCGTAGTAGACGCTCACCGCCACCACCGGCACGCTGCGGTCGGGGGCGAGGACCACCCGCAGGCCGTTGTCCAGCGTGAACCGTTCGATCGGGTGCCGCAGGGTCAGTTCGGTACCAGCTGCAGTCACGCGCCCGACAGTAGCCGCGGACGCCGACGGCTCGCCGCGCCGTCACCCCACGGGGGCGGGCCGTCCTGGCTCACCTCGCGGCATCCTGGCTCACCTCGCAGGGTCCTGGCTCACGGTCGACGGTGAGCCAGGCCCCTGGATGATCAGGTCTCTTGATCATCCAGGAAGGCAGTCAGAGAACGTCGACGTCGGTGATGACGCGGTCGATGACGCCGTAGAGCTCGGCGTGGGTGTTGGGGATGGAGACGTACAGCAGCGCCGGGGCCGGCCGGCCGACGTCGACCAGCAGCAGCGCCGCCCGCTCCCCCGAGGCGTCGTAGCCCTCGACGTCCCACGACAGCTGGAACTCGAGCAGGTGGGCGAGGCGCCCGTCGACGGTCCGGGGCTCGTCCCGGCGGATCTCGATGGTGTTCGGCCCCGGGTAGTAGTTGGCGCGGACGCTGGCGGCCAGCGTCGTCACCGTGCTCTGCAGCGTCGACGGGCCGGCCCACCCGTACCCCTCGGCCACCGGGCCCGAGGTGCACTGGGAGATGAAGATGCCGCCGTCGGGGGTGGCCTCCTGGGTGGTGAAGTACTGGCCGGCGGTCGCGGTCGTCTCCAGCTGCCGGCCCAGGTCGAACTCCGACCACCCCTCCCCCAGGTACGGGTAGGAGATGCCGGCGACCTCGTCGATGATCCGCACCGTGCCGGGCGGGAAGGGCTCGCCGGGCGCCGGGACGGGCGCGATGCCGGGGTCCAGGGCCGTGGCGCTCGCGTCGTCGCCGTCCGGCCCCGTGCCCAGCACCGCCACGACGGCGGCGACGAGGAGCACCAGCACCGCCCCCGCGGCCACCCACAGCCGGGCGCGCGAGCGGCGGCCGGCGGGCGCCGGCGGGACCTCCTGCCCGGCCGGCTCGTGACCGGCGGGCCGGGCGGCGACCCGGTGCACCTCGACGCCGGGACCCGCGGGCATCATGACGTCGGACCACTCCGTGCCGCTCCACCAGCGCACCATGCCGGACGCGCCGGCCGGGTCGGGGTACCAGCCCGGCGCCGCGTCCTGGCCCACTCCGGTCACGGCCCCAGCGTAGGGCTTGCACCTCGGCGTTCCCGTGACCCGCGCCCGTCGAAGGAGGCCGCCGTGCACTCCCCCGACGCCGCCCTCGTGCGCCGGCTGCGCGATGCCGGGTGCGTCTTCGCCGAGGATGAGGCGGCCCTGCTGGCATCGGCAGCGCGCGACGCCGACGAGCTGGCCCGGCTGGTCGGGCGGCGGGTGGCCGGCGCCCCGCTGGAGCAGGTGGTGGGCTGGGCGGAGTTCTGCGGCCTGCGGATCACCGTCGCACCCGGTGTCTTCGTGCCGCGGCGCCGCACCGAGGTGCTGGTGGCCGAGGCCGTGGCGCTCGCCCGGCCGGGTGCGCTGGTGGTGGACCTGTGCTGCGGCACCGGCGCGGTGGCCGCGGCGCTGGCCGCCGCCGTGCCGGGCATCGACCTGCACGCCGCCGACCTCGACCCGGCGGCCGTGGCCTGCGCCCGGCTCAACCTCCCCGGCACGCCCGTGCACGAGGGCGACCTGTTCGCCGCTCTGCCGGCGGGCCTGCGCGGCCGCGTCGACGTCCTCACGGCCAACGTGCCCTACGTGCCGACGGCGGCGATCGCCCTGCTGCCCCCGGAGGCGCGGGAGCACGAGCCGGCGACCGCGCTCGACGGCGGCGAGGACGGGCTCGCGCTCGCCCGCCGGGTCGCGTCGGGGGCGCGGGAGTGGCTGGCGCCGGGCGGCGCGCTGCTGTTCGAGTGCGGCGAGGGCCAGGTGGCCGCCGCGCTCGGCCTGGTCACCGACGCCGGGCTGGCGGCCCGGCTGGTCACCGACGACGACCGCGGTGCCACGGTCGTCGTCGGCACCCGTCGCTAGCCCGCGCGGCGGGCGGCGAGCTCCCGCCACAGGTGGGCCGCGGCCTCCGCGCCGCGGTAGAGCATCGGCAGCAGCACCCGCTCGTTCGGGGAGTGGATGCGGTCGGTCGGCAGCCCGGCCCCGAGGAAGAGCAGCGGGGCGCCGAGGGCCTCGACGATCGCCGCCTCCGGGCCGCTGCCGCCCTCGCGGGTGAACAGCACGTCGGCCGGGTCGGTGTCGAACGCCTGGCCGATGGCGGCGAGCAGCGCCTCCATGTGCGGGGAGTCCAGGTCGCTGGCGCAGGGCGCGACCCCGCCGGGCGGGGTGTGCACCTCGGCCGCGATGCCGTCGGGCAGGTTGGCCTCGACCCAGGCGCGCAGCATCGGGCCGACGTCCTCCGGGCGCTGGTCGGAGACCAGGCGGAAGGTGACCTTGGCGTGCGCCTCGGCCGGGATGATCGTCTTGTGGCCGGGGCCGGTGTAGCCGCCCCACATGCCGTTCACCTCGGCGGTCGGCCGGGCACCGGTGCGCTCCAGCGTGCTGTAACCGGCCTCGCCGTAGGTGGCCCGCGAGGCGGCCGGGCCGGCGAGCCAGGCCTGCTCGTCGAACGGCACCCGGCCCATCAGCTCGCGCTCGCGGTCGCTCAGCGGGCGCACCCGGTCGTAGAAGCCCGGGATGGTCACCCGGCCCTGCTCGTCGTGCAGCTTCGCCAGCAGCTCGGCCATCGCGTGCAGCGGGTTGGGGACGGCCCCGCCGAACGAGCCGGAGTGCAGGTCCACGGCCGGCCCGCGCAGCGTGATCTCGGCGTCGGCCAGGCCGCGCATCGCCGTCACGGCGCTGGGCACCTCGGGTGCGGCCATGCCGGTGTCGCTGACGACGACGACGTCGCAGGCGAGCCGGTCGGCGTGGTCGCGGAGCAGGCCCTCGAAGTGCGGCGACCCGGACTCCTCCTCGCCCTCGATCAGCAGCTTGACCGTGACGGCGGGGGTGTCGCGGCCGGTGGCGGCCAGGTGCGCGCGGATGCCGAGCAGGTGGAAGGCGACGTTGCCCTTGTCGTCGATGGCGCCGCGGGCGTGCAGCTCGGGGCCGTCGGGGCCCTCGACGCGGGTGGGCTCGAACGGCGGGTGCTCCCACAGCTCGAGCGGGTCCACCGGCTGCACGTCGTGGTGGCCGTAGACGAGGGCGACCGGGGCGCCGGCGTCGGCACTGGACCACTCCGCGAAGACGGCGGGGGCGCCGGGGGTCTGCCAGATCTCCACGGTGGGGAAGCCGACGCGGCGCAGGGCGTCGGCCAGCCAGGTGGCGCTGGCCGCGACGTCCCGGGAGTGCGCGGGGTCGGCCGAGATCGACGGGATGCGCAGCCAGGCGTCGAGGTCGGCGTGCAGGTCGTCGAGGTGGTCGAGGACGAAGTCACGTTCGGCGCTGGTCACGGTCCCCGACGGTAGCCGCGCCGCCCGGCAGACCTGCCTGCGCCCGCCGTTCGGGGCGGACCAGCCAGCGGAACACCCCGCGCTCGACGGCCTCGGCGGCCACGATCGCGACCACCTGCACCCCGCCCCAGACGGCGAGCAGGCTCCACTCCTGGCCGGCGAGCGGGGCCTGCAGCGAGCCGAGCTCGTGCAGCACCACGGCGAGCAGCACCGAGGAGAGCAGCGCGAGGGCCACCAGGGCGTGGACGGCGGCGATCCAGGCGTTCGGCCGCGACCTGGTCTCGGTCGACTGCCGGCGCAGCCGCCGGAAGCAGACGACGCCGTAGCCCAGGCCCAGCACCGCGCTCACCGCGAGCAGGTCCAGCGCCTGCCACGACGGCGCCACCCCGCCGCCGGTGGCGGTCGAGCCGATGATCAGCGCCGGTGCCACCACGACGGCGAGCGCGGCCAGCCCGTAGAGCGCCGCAGCGCCCTCCCGGACGGCGCGCGCCGGCCGGAACCGGGTGCTCACCGGCCCTCGCGTGCCCGCAGCGTGAACCGGTCGACCAGCCCGCCGTCGGGGCGGATGCAGCGGGCGGTCAGCCGGTCGCCGTCGACCTCGACGTGCAGGTACTGCAGCACCGAGGCCGCGACGGCGGTGATCCGGCTGGGGCGTACCGGGGTGAGCTTGGCGCCGCCGCCACTGACCACGTAGGTGATGCCGTCGAGCGGGACGGTCCGCTCGTAGTTGTGGTCGTGGCCGGCCAGCACCAGGTCGACGGCGTGCCGCTCGAGGACCGGGACCAGCTTCTCCTCCGCGCCCGGGGTGCTCCCGTGCCGGCCCGAGGAGTACGGCGGGTGGTGCAGGCAGACGACCTTCCACTGGCTGGTCGAGGTCGCGAGCGCGTCGTCGAGCCAGTCGACCTGGTCGGTGGCCCCCGGGCCGAAGAGACCGGGCGTGCTGGAGTCGAGGTAGAAGAAGTCGACCGGACCGTGGGTGCTGCGGTAGTAGCGGGCCGGCGTGCCCAGCAGCCGCAGCTCGGTCTCGATCTCCTCGAGCCGGGCCTCGCTGAAGTACACGTCGCCGTCGTGGTTGCCGATCGCCAGCTCCACGTCGACCCCGGCGTCGACCAGCGGGCCGTAGGGCCGCAGGAAGACGTCCTCGAAGCGGTCCTGGATCCGGCCGTAGTAGCAGATGTCGCCGAGGTGGGTGACCAGCCCGTACGGGTTCTCCTCGTAGCCCCGGGCCATCCGGGTGGCCACCGCGACCGCCTGGCGTCCGCCGGTGCCGGTGTCGCCCACCGCCGCGAAGGTGAGCCGGTCAGGGGTGGTGGTCCAGGCCTGCCGGGGCAGGACGAGCTCGGGGGTGCGGCCGGGGACGAGGTCCTCCCGGCCGAGCAGCGGCCACACCTGGTCGGCGAGGACTCCTCCGGTGAGGGCAGCTCCGCCGACGCCGGCGGCGGCCGCGAGGAACTGTCGTCTGGTCAGCGACATGACGGGTTCAACGCGCCGACGCCGCCGGGACGTTCCCGGGGGGCGCGGCGCCCGCGCCGGACCGTTAGCGTCCGGGGCATGCCCGGAGAGCTGCTGCGGACCGATGTCGGCGACCTGACCTTCGACGTGCGCGTCGACGGACCCGAGGACGGCCGGCCGGTGCTGCTGCTGCACGGCTTCCCCGAGACCTCGGCGTCCTGGGCCGCGGTGACGCCGCTGCTCACCCAGGCCGGCCTGCGCACCTACGCGCCCGACCAGCTGGGCTACTCCCCCGGCGCCCGGCCGTCCGAGGTCGAGGCGTACGCGATGCAGAACCTCGCCCAGGTCACCGCGGACCTCATGACCGCGCTGGAGATCCCGGTCGCCGACGTCGTGGGCCACGACTGGGGCGCCAATGTCGCCTGGACCCTCGCCGCGTGGCACGCCGACCGGGTCCGCTCGCTCACCGCGGTCTCGGTGCCGCACCCGGCCGCCTACACCGCCGCCTTCCGGATCGACCCGGAGCAGAAGGAGCGCTCGGCCTACATCCGGCTGTTCTGGCAGCCAGGCAAGGCCGAGGAGGTGCTGCTCGCCGACGACGCGCGGCGGCTGCGCCGGATGCTGCTGGGTGCCGACGGCGACACCGGGGTCTCCCCCGAGGCGGCCGACGAGTACGTGGCCGTGCTGTCGGCTCCTGGCGCGCTCACCGCGGCGCTGAACTGGTACCGGGCGATGAGCTCCGACATCCGCGTCGACAAGGTCGAGGTGCCGACGACCTACGTGTGGAGCGACGGCGACGTCGCCATCGGCCGGACGGCGGCGGAGGCGTGCGCGGAGTTCGTGACCGGCGACTACCGCTTCGTGGAGCTGCCCGGGGTGACCCACTGGATCCCCGAGCAGGCACCCGAGGAGCTGGCCCGCGCGATCCTGGACCGCGTCGCCGGCACCTGAGCCCCTTTCCGCGTTCCCGCGGGAACGCCTCCCGGGCGGGCGCCGACGTCGTGCGGATCCCGCGCCGGCGGGGCGTCCCCGGTCGGGGGCTGCCCGCGGCTCAGGGAGCGTCGACCGAGCGCTGGTCGCGGCGCAGAGGGTGCTCCTCGGGGACTTCCACCAGGGCGATCCGCACCCCGTCGGGGTCCCCGATCCACATCTCGACCAGGCCCCACGGCTCCAGGCGGGGCGGCTGGGTCACCGTCACGCCGGCCGACGCCAGACGACGGTGCTCGGCCGCGACGTCCCGGACCTGCAGCCACAGGGCCAGGGCCGCGGGGCGTTCCTCCGACCGGCCGGAGACCTCCAGCAGCCCATTCCCCAGGAAGAAGACCACGCCGGGATGCTCCGGTGGGCCGAACTCGCGGTGCACCGCCAACCCGAGGACGTCCCGGTAGAACGACTGCGATCGCCGGGCGTCCGACGGTCGCAGCAGGATGCGGCTGCTCAGGACGTCCATGGCGCCATCCTCGTCCAACCGCACGGGGTGCGCTGAGGAGCGCATGGGTGGGCGGGCACGGAGGCCTTGCCGGACGATCGTGAGCTGAGCGACGTCAGCGAGCGAGGAAGATGTCGTGCTCTGCACACCCGGCCGGGACGGTCACGCCCGCGACGTCGTAAGGCCCGGGCGGTGCGTCCTGGGAGGAGTGTTCGAGGACGAAACCGCCGCTGACCTCCACCTCGTCACCGAGGCCGTAGGTGCCGTGGCCTGGCACATCGATCGTCAACGGTGCTTCGTCGACCACCTCGGTGCCGTGGGGCCAGACGATCACGGAGCCGCCGGCACCGAGGCATCCCCCTACGACCTCCAGCCGGCCGCCGCCGAGAGCGTCCATGCCGAAGCCTGTCTGCTCGGAGACGAGGACGGTCACGCCGCCTGCCGAGATCGCCTCGCCGCCACCGCACGCGACGAGGAATGGCACGGCGCCGGACGCAAGGAGGGCCTGTGCGGTGCGACGCCGCGACAGGTTCACCGTGCCTCCTCGGATGCTCGTCCTGACGCCCCGTTGCTGCCCAGCCCGTGACGCCCCCGTAGCGGCGCCGCCCACGACCTGCCCACCCGCTCAAGGTGCGCCCTCGGGAGCCGGTCAGCCCGTCCCGGTGACCAGGGCGAGCAAGCCCGCCTCGTCGAGCAGGTCGACCGGGCGCAGTGTCTCCTTCGCGGCCACGTGGTGGAAGCCGGCGCTCACCCGCTCGACCGGCACCCCGGTCAGCCGGGACCAGCCCAGCCGGTAGGCGGCCAGCTGTACGCCCACGGCGGTCAGCTCGCCACCGCTCGGCGGCGGGCCGGTCTTCCAGTCGATGACCTCGTAGCCGCCGTCCTCGCGCTGGAAGACGGCGTCGATCCGGCCGCGCAGCGTGATGGGGCCCAGCGGCGTCTCGAACGGCACCTCGACCTCGATCGGCTGCCGGTCGGCCCACTCGCTCGCCAGGAAGGCCTCACGCAACTCCTCGAGGGCATCGTCGGGCGCGGCCAGCTCGTCGCCGGAGCCGGGCAGCTCGTCGAGGTCGACCAGCCGCGCGGCGCCGAACCGCTCCTCCAGCCAGGCGTGGAACGCGGTGCCGCGGCGGGCCTGCGGCGCGGGCGCGGCCGGCATCGGGCGGCGGAGCCGGCGGGCCAGCTCGGCCGGGTTGCGGCGGAGGGTGACCAGCGCCGACACCGACAGGTGGGAGGGGAGCGGGACGTCGACGGTGGGGCTGTCCTGCCGCGCCCGCTCGCGCAGCAACAGGTCGGCGTCGCGCACCCACTGGTCGACCAGCTCGTCCTGCCCGCCGAGGGCCCGCTCCGGGTCGAGCGGGTGCGGCGCCGCGCCCTCGACCAGCTGCGCGGCGGCGGTGAGCGCGCGACGGCGCGGCTCGGACAGCGGGTCGGCCGGCCACACGCCGACCGGCCACTCCTCCAGGGCGGGGTTGGTCGCGCCGTCCTCGGGCGCGGGCGCCCAGTGCACGACGGTGCCGGCGCCGTCCTCGCACGCCTCCCGGGCGGTGGTCAGCAACGACGAGGGGCCGCACGGCTTCACGCCGTCGCGCCACCAGCTGCCCGAGCACAGCAGCAGCCGCTTGGCGCGGGTGACGGCGACGTACCCGAGCCGGATCTCCTCGTCCCGGCCGAAATCCTTCCAGTCCTGGACGTAGTCCTCCAGCGCATCGCGCACGGCCGCCTGGTCACCGGAGCCGGGCACCGGCAGCCGCAGCCGGGGCAGCTCCTCCCGGTCGGTGAGCCGCAGGTCCACCGGGACCGCGCCCGGGTCCTTGATCCAGGAGTCGCTGGCGTTGGTGCGGGCCGGGAACTGGTCGGCGGTCATGCCGGGCACCGCGACGACGTCCCACTCCAGCCCCTTGGCCGAGTGCCCGGTGAGCAGCTGCACCGCCTCCGGGTTGACCGCCACCTCGCCGGGCTCCAGGCCACGCTCGCGCTCCTCGGCGTCGCGCAGGTACCCGAGGAACGCCGGCAGCGACGGCAGCTCGGCGAGCTCGGTGAACTCGGCGGCGACGCCGTGCAGCGCGTCGAGGTGCGCGCGGGCGCCGGCCGGGCTGACCCCGGGGGCGCTGGCGAGCTCGGTCTCCAGGCCCAGCGTGCGGGCGACCTCGTCGACCAGGTCGGGCAGCGACTCCCCGATCCGGCCGCGCAGGTGGGCGAGCTCGGCGCCGAAGCGGCGCAGCCGCCGGTAGCCCGCGGGCGAGTACTGCTGCGCGTCGCCGAGGTCGTCGAGCGCCTCGACGATGCTGCCCCGCTCCTGTGGTGCCTCGACTGCGGCGGCCTCCTCGATTGCGGGGGCCTCCTCGCCCTCGGTCGGGCGGGCCGGCCGGCGGGCGTGCACCAGTGCGCGGGCGCGGGCCTCGAGCGCGGCGAGGTCGCGGGGGCCGATCCGCCAGCGGGCGCCGGTGAGCAGGCGACCCATCGCGTCGCCCGCGGTCGGGTCGACCAGCACCGTGAGCGTCGCGACGACGTCGGAGACCTCGGGCACCTCCAGCAGGCCGCCCAGCCCCACGACCTCGACCGGCAGCCCGCGCTCGCGCAGGGCCGCGGCGATGCCGGGCAGCTGCTTGCGGGTGCGCACCAGCACCGCCATCGACGGCGGCCGTCGCACCTCGTCGTCCTCCGGACCGCACCGCGTCCAGGGGCCGTCCCCCTGCAGCGTGGAGCCGCTGCGTCGGCCCTGCGCGGACCCCTCCGGGGCCGTGACATCGCGGTCCTCCGGATCGCACCGCGTCCAGGGGCCGTCCCCCTGCAGCGTGGAGCCGCTGCGTCGGCCCTGCGCGGACCCCTCCGGGGCCCACTCGGGCCGACCGGCCTCCAGACTTCTCGCGTGCCAGACGGCGGCCAGGCGGTCGGCCAGGGCGGCGGTCTCCTCGGCGACGGTCTCGTACAACCCGACGGTGACCGAGCCGCGGCCGGCGGTGGGCGCCGGGGCGAGGTCGGGCAAGGGCTGGGCCGGTGCCGGCAGCATCGCCGAGACGGCGTTGGCCACCGCCAGCACCGCCTCGTCGTTGCGCCAGCTGGTGGCCAGCGTCAGCCGCTGCGCCGCGCGGCCCGGGCGCCCGGGGAAGGTGCGGTCGAAGCGCTCGATCGTGCCGGCCGAGGCCCCGCGCCACCCGTAGATCGACTGGCGGGGGTCGCCGACGGCGAGCACCGGGTGGCCGCTCGCCCCGCCGAAGAGCGCCTCCAGCATGCGGAGCTGCCCGACGCTGGTGTCCTGGTACTCGTCGAGCAGCACCACCTTCCAGCGCGCCCGCTCGCGGCGGCCGACCTCGGGTGCGGCGACGGCGATGCGCGCGGCGTGCGCGACCTGGTCGGCGTAGTCGATGGAACCG
Source organism: Blastococcus carthaginiensis (assembly GCF_030731085.1). Classification (NCBI taxonomy): domain Bacteria; kingdom Bacillati; phylum Actinomycetota; class Actinomycetes; order Geodermatophilales; family Geodermatophilaceae; genus Blastococcus; species Blastococcus carthaginiensis. Next base: position 70,406 of record NZ_JASNFN010000008.1, read on the forward strand.
AGGGCCCGCTTGCGGGCCTCGAACGCCTCGACCAGCGGCAGCAGCGCCACGCGCGCCTTCTGCCGGGCGAGCATCTCGGTGACGGCGGCGTACGGGCCCTTCTTCTTCGGCGCGTCCGCGTAGCCGGCGATCTGCGCCTCCAGCCGCGCCGTCCACGCGCGCAGGGCCGGGGCGGTCACGTCGTGCTCCCCCATCTCCGCCGCGAGCGCCAGCACGTCCTCGACGGTGGTGAGCAGGGTGAGCGGCACGTCCGCCATGTCACCGGTCCAGGCGGCGACCACCGTCGCGGCCTGCCCCCAGCACATGGCCGGGCCGAGCACGCCGGCGCCGGGCTCGACGCCGATCCGCAGGCCGTGCTCGGCGACCAGCGCGGCGGCGTAGCCGTGGTAGGTCGAGACGGTGGGCTGCGCGATCGCGAGCCGCTCGCGCAGGTCGTCCTCGGTCTCCGGGTGGCGGGCCAGCGCGCCCAGCCGCAGCCGGATGCGCTCGTTCAGCTCGCTGGCGGCCTTGCGGGTGAAGGTCAGACCGAGGATCGCCTCGGGCTCGACGACCCGGTTGGCCACCAGGTAGGAGACCCGGGCGGCCATCGTCTCAGTCTTGCCCGAGCCGGCCCCGGCGACGACGACCAGCGGCCGGTCCGCGGGTGCGGAGACGACACCGGCCTGCTCGTCGGAGGGGGCGTAGGAGAGGCCGCAGCGTTCCGCGACCTCGGCCGGCGTGAGCAGCCGGCGGGGTGCCGGCTCCGGCGTCGCGGCCTCGGCCAGCAGTTCGTCGAAGGAGAGCTGCCCGTCGTTCATCCGGTCACCTGCCGGCCGGGCTCCTGCAGCGGGCAGCTGCGCCGCGCCGGGCAGCGCGAGCAGTGGCTGCCGGTGCGCACCTCGAACGTCCCCGCGCCCATGCCGGCGCCCACCTCCGCGACGAGCTCCCCGGCCCACGTGCTCTCCAGCGGCACGTCGGCGGGCAGCGGCTCCTGGTGCTGCTCCTTGGCCTTGGCGCCGGTGCCCACCTGCAGCAGCGCCGCCCCGCCGGGAACGGTGCCGTGCTGCTCGAAGGCGCCGGCCGCGACCGCGACCTGGTAGGCGGCGAGCTGCCCGTGCTCCTCGGTGTTCTTGGCCGCGGTCTTCCCGGTCTTGAGGTCGACGACGACCAGCCGGCCCTCGGCGTCGCGCTCGAGCCGGTCGACCTGGCCGCGGATGCGGGCCCGTCCCACGACGACGTCGAAGTCCACCTCCGCGCCGACGAGCTCGCGCGGGTTGGCGGCGTGCCAGCGCAGGAAGCGGTCGAGCATGTCGTGGCCCTGCACCCGCTGCCGCTGGTCGGCCCAGCCCGGACCGAGGTCGAGTTGGTCGAGCTCGGCGTCGAGCACGGGGCGGGCGTCGCTCGCCGGCAGCCCGTCGGCCACCTGCTGGGCGACCGCGTGGACCGCCGAACCCACGGTGCGGGTCGCATCGGGCGAGGCCTCGGCACCGACCGCGCCGAGCACCCACCGCAGCGGGCAGCGCTGGAAGGTCTCGATGGCCGACGGGCGCACCCGCACCGGCAGCTCCTCGTCGACCAGCGGGGCGTCGTCCGACAGCGGCGCCAGCCCCCACCAGCGCGCGGGCGCCGCACCAGGCACGCCCTCGTCGGCCAGCCGGCGCAGCAGGGCCGCGGCGGCGGAGCGCCGGGCCGGCGCGGTGTGCGGGTCGGTGACCGCGCGGCGCAGCTCGGCGACCAGCGCAGGCAGGGTGAGCGCGCGGGGCAGCTCGGTGAGCGGCCGGCCGTCGGGCGGCGGCGGGGACACCAGGTCGAGGAAGCGGGACGCACTCGCGCCGGCGTCGGCGCCGTCGAGGGCGCCCTCCACGGCGGTGACCACCAGACGCCGCCGGGCCCGGGTGCAGGCGACGTAGAACAGCCGCCGCTCCTCGGCCAGCGCCAGGGTGCGGCGGTCGGTGCGGGCGCCGTCGATGCCGGCCGCCTTCTCGACCAGCACCTCTGCGCCGAGCAGCGAGGCGCGCTCGCGCAGGTCCGGCCACAGGCCCTCCTGCACCCCCGAGACGCAGACCAGGTCCCATTCCAGCCCCTTGGCGGCGTGCGCGGTCAGCAAGCGGACCGTCTCGCCGGCGACCGCCCGGGCTGCGCCGGTGTCACCGGGCAGCTCCTGGGCGGAGAGGTGCTCGACGAACGCCCGGACGTCGGCCGACGGCAGCCGGTCGACGAAGCCGGCGGCGGCGTCGAACAGGGCGACGACCGCGTCGAGGTCGCGGTCGGCCACCGCACCGGAGGGACCACCGGCGGCGCTCGACCGGGCCCATCTCGCGGCGAGGCCGCTGCGCTGCCACATCGCCCACAGCACGTCCTCGGCGGTGCCGTCGTCGGCGAGCGCGAACCGGCCGGCATCCAGCACCGCGGCGGCCCGGGTGGCCGGGCGGGCGACGTGCTCGGGCAGCGCCTCCAGCAGGGCCGGGTCGGTGAGCGCGGCGGCCAGCGGCGCCCCGCGCTCGGCGGCGTCGATCCCCTGCTTGGCCAGCGCGATGCGGACGGCGCGGCGGAGCCGGCGGAGGTCGAGCACGGTCGCCCCGCCCAGGGGTGAGGAGAGCAGCGCCTCGGCGCCCGGCTCGTCCAGGCCCGCCGGTTCCCCACCCGGGCCGGGCAGCAGCGCGGACAGCGCGCGCAGGAACGGGGCGACGGCGGGCTGGGCGGCCAGCGGCAGCTCGTCGGTGGAGACGGCGACCGGCACCCCGGCCGAGGCCAGGGCCCGCCGGAACGGGCCGAGCACCGCCGCGGTGCGCACGACCACGGCCATGCCCGACCACGGCACGCCGTCGAGCAGGTGGGCCCGGCGCAGCACGTCGGCGACGTAGGCGGCCTCGACCGCGGCCGAGCCGAAGACGTGCACCTCCGCCTCCCCCGGCGGCGTGCCCTCCCCTGCGGCCAGGCGGCGGTGCTCCCACGGACCGGGCAGGCCCTCGGCCACCTGCCGGCTGATGCGGAGCAGCTCGGCGCCCGAGCGGCGGCACACCCCGAGGGACACCCGCGCTGCGGCCCGCCCGCCGGTGTGCCGGAAGCGCTCGGGGAACTCGACGATGCCCCGCGGCTCCGCGCCGCGGAAGGCGTAGATGGACTGGTCGGGGTCACCGACGGCGACCAGGTTGCTCCCGCCCCCGGCCAGCAGCTCGAGCAGTTCGACCTGCGCAGGGTCGGTGTCCTGGTACTCGTCGACGAACAGCCAGCGGGCACGCTCGCGCTCCTGGCGGAGCAGCTCCTGGTCGCCGGTCAGCTCGAGGATCGCCTGGCGGACCAGTTCCGCGGGGTCGTAGCCGGAGGCGTCGCCGCGGGAGGCGACCCAGAAGTCGCTGACGTTCTCGTACTGCTGCTGGAACGCCGCGGCGTGCACCCAGTGCTCGTTGCCGGCCTCCCGGCCCCAGGCGGCCAGCCGCTCGGCGTCGACGCCCCGCTCGGTCGCCCGCAGCAGCAGCTCGCGCAGCTCTGCCCGGAAGCCCTCCGTGCCCAGCGCCGGCGCCAGGTCCTCGGGCCAGCGGACGGTGCCCACCCCCTCGGCGTCGCCCCGCAGCAGCTCGGCGACGACGGCGTCCTGCTCGGCGGAGGTGAGCAGCCGGGGCGGCGGGTCACCCCGCAGCACGGCGGCCCGGCGGAGCACCCCGTAGGCGTAGGAGTGGAAGGTGCGCGCCAGCGGCTCGCGGATGGTGCGGGCGACCCGGGAGGTGATGCGGGTGCGCAGCTCGGCGGCGGCCTTGCGGCTGAAGGTCAGGACGAGGATCTGCTCGGGGTCGACGCCGGCGTCGATGCGCGTGGCGACGGCCTCGACGATCGTCGTCGTCTTGCCCGTGCCGGGGCCGGCGAGCACGAGCAGCGGCCCGCCGGGGTGGTCGACGACGGCCTGCTGCGTCGGGTCGAGCACCGGCGCACTGCTGCGCGGCGGCTCCCCCGGCAGCAACCGGTAGACCGGACCACCCTCACCCCCGCGCTGCGCCACCCCTCGATGGAAGCACGGGGGTACGACGATCCCGCGACGGACGGGGCGGGTGGAGCGGGCGGGTCAGGCCAGCGAGTCCAGCAGCGACTGCTCGAGCATCAGGTCGGCCGCGGTGGTCAGCCAGCCGGCCACCAGGAGCAGCGGCCAGGCCCGCTCCTCGTCCAGCGACGCGGTCCCTGCAGCCAGCCCGGCCTGGGCCACTGCCCGGCACGCCATCGTGTTCATGCCCTGGTGTTCGGCACACCCGGCGCGGAACTGGAGTCATCCGCCTGTGAGATGCCACGGCTCGGCGGCGATCCCGTCGGCCTCCGCCCGGGAGAGGGTCCCCACGGCCACCAGCCGGTCGAGCACGTGCGCCTGCCGCGCGGCCGCCCGCTCCGGGTGCTCGAACGGGTCATAGGCGCTGGGCGCCTGCACGAGCCCGACGAGCACGGTGGCCTGCGCCCAGTCGAGCTCCTCGGGGGCCAGCCCGAAGTAGCCCTCGGCCGCCGCCTGCACCCCGTAGAAGCCGTGGCCGAAGTACACCGCGTCCAGGTACATGCGCAGGAGCTGCTCGTCGCGCCACGCCTGGTCGAGCTTGACGGCCAGCACCACGGAACGGGCCCGGGCGCCGGCGTCGGTCGCGCCGTCCTCGTAGAGGACCCGGGCCAGCTGGTGCTGGATCGTCGAACCCCCCAGGTCCCGGCCCAGGACCACCCCGAGCGGCGCCCGGAGCGCGCCGCGCCAGTCGATGCCCGGGTGGGAACCGAAACGGCTGTCCTCGGTGGCCAGCAGGGCCGCGGCGATCCGCTGCGGCACCTCCCCGGTCGACGGCGTGCCACCGAACGCGTCCAGGCGGGCGGCCACCCGCTGCTCGGCGTCGGCCACCCCGGCGGTCACCGCCCAGCCGACGGCGAACGCCGCGAACAGCAGGACGAGCAGGCCGGCCAGCAGCCGGAGGCCGGCCCGCCGGAGGCGGGCACCGCGCGACCGGCGGGGCCGGGACGCGACCGGAGCGGGAGGCACGGGCTGCTGCCGGGGATGCGGGGTCACCGGGTCAGCTCACCGTGCGGCACGGTCCGCGCGCATCGCCCTGCGGGGCGATCGGCGGCCCGGCCGTGATCATCCCGCAGGAGGACGGCGCCGCACGGGCGTCGCCCGGTCGGGCCAGCCGACGGCCGCCAGGTCCACCTTCCCGTTCCGCGCCGGCACCCCCTCGGCGGCGAGCAGCTCCAGCTGGCGGGCGCGCACCGGTTCGGCGGCCGAGCCGTCGGCGCGGACGACGCGGTGCCAGGGCACCGCCGCGCCGCCCTGCGCCAGCGCCCGCGCCACTCGGCGGGGCCCGACACCCACCAGCTCGCCGATCGCCCCGTAGCTGCTGACCCGGCCGGCCGGGATCCGCTCGACGACGTCGAACACCGCCTCGTCGACGTCCCTGGGGTCGGGGGTCACGCCCCGATCATGGCAAGCGATGTCCCCCGACCGGACATCCGAAGCCGTGAGATGTCCGCCCAGGGGTCACCGCCCGACCGCAGCTCGGCCCCGGCGACCACAGCTCAGCCGCGTCCGCCCGCCGCTCAGCCCCGGCGGCCGAACCGGGCCAGCAACCGGCTCTGCGGGTCCGCGGAAGGCGGCACGTCCAGCGGCGGGTCGAACAGCCCGGGCACACCGCCGTCGGGCAGCCGTTCGGCGTAGACGAGCGCGGCGGTCACCAGCTCACCGTCCAGCTCGGTGTCCCCGCCGGTGGCGCGGGCCAGGTCCCAGGCGTGCACGGTGAGGTCGGTGGCCATCTCGAAGATGTACTCACCCGCCGGCGTCGGGCCACGCGAGAGGTGGACCGTGTGCCGCAGGGCGTCGTCCGCGGCGAAGGCGGCCAGCGCGCCGTCGGCCGCGGACTCCCAGCCCAGCAGCGGGTCGTCGCCCAGCAGGTCGGTCGTGGCGTCGGGGAACCGCCCCTCGATCACGTCGTACGGCTCCCCGGCGAGCAGCGGCGGCACCCACAGCGCCTCGTTCACCAGGTGCGCCACCAGGTCGCCCACGGTCCACCCGGGGAGCGACTCGTCCTCCCACTGGTCCGGGGCCACGGCGTCGACCCGGTCGGTGAACTGGTTCTGCGCGCGCTGGAAGAGCTCCAGGAGCTCGACGGGCGAGAAGTCGGCCATGGCGCCAGTGAACATGCCGAGGGCCCGGCCCGCCTCCCCGTGGAGAAGCGGACCGGGCCCCCGGAACACGATGGAACGGCCCCTGCGCACTGTCCCGGCCCGAGCAGGTGACGTGCTGGAACCGGCCCCGTCGCAGGAACCCGCGCCGAGCAGGTGACGTGCTGGAACCGGCCCCGTCCCAGGGCCCCGCGGAGCGTGTCGCGGGGAGGGACGGGGTCCTTTCAGTACGTGGGCAGCGCCTTGTCGATGCGGGTTGCCCACGCCGTCACGCCGCCCTGGACGTGCACGGCGTCCTTGAAGCCCGCGTTCTTGATCGCGGCGAGCGCCTCGGCGGACCGGACACCGGTCTTGCAGTGCAGCACGATCGGCTTGTCCTGCGGCAGCGAGGACAGCGCCCGGCCGGAGAGGATCTCGTCCTTGGGGACGAGCTTGGCGCCGGGGATCGACACGATCTCGTACTCGTTGGGCTCCCGGACGTCGATCAGCTCGAACTCCTTGCCGGCGTCCATCATGTCCTTGAGCTCGTCGACGGTGATCGTCGAGCCCGCGGCCGCCAGCTGGGCCTCCTCGGAGACGACGCCGCAGAACGCCTCGTAGTCGATGAGGCCGGTGATCGGCTCACCCTCGGGGTCCTTGCGCACCTTGATCGTGCGGAAGGTCATCTCCAGGGCGTCGTAGACCATGAGCCGGCCCAGCAGCGTCTCACCGATGCCGGTGATCAGCTTGACCGCCTCGGTGGCCTGGATGGCGCCGACCGTCGCGCACAGCACGCCCAGCACGCCGCCCTCGGCGCAGCTCGGGACCATGCCGGGCGGCGGGGGCACCGGGTAGAGGTCGCGGTAGTTGGGGCCGTGCTCGTCCCAGAACACCGACACCTGGCCGTCGAACCGGTAGATCGAACCCCACACGTACGGCTTGCCCAGCAGCACGCACGCGTCGTTGACCAGGTAGCGCGTGGCGAAGTTGTCGGTGCCGTCGACGATCAGGTCGTACTCACCGAAGATGTCGAGGACGTTGTCGCTGTCCAGCCGCGTCTCGTGCAGGCGGACGTCGATGAGCGGGTTGATCTCCTTGATGGAGTCCCGCGCGCTCTCGGCCTTGGACCGGCCGACGTCGGACTGCCCGTGGATGATCTGGCGCTGCAGGTTGGACTCGTCGACGGTGTCGAACTCGACGATGCCGAGCGTGCCGACACCGGCCGCGGCCAGGTACATCAGCACCGGCGAACCGAGGCCGCCGGCGCCGACGGCCAGGACCTTGGCGTTCTTCAGGCGCTTCTGACCGTCCATGCCGACGTCGGGGATGATCAGGTGGCGGCTGTAGCGGCGGACCTCGTCGATCGACAGGTCGGCGGCCGGCTCCACCAGCGGTGGCAGGGACACGGATTGCTCCTCGGGTCATCTCGACTGCGGCCCCGGAGGACCAGCGTTCACGCGGAGAACAGCGTGACACGCAGCGGGATTCCCGCGGTCCTCGGCCGGCTGCCGCGGCGGGACCGACCCGCCGTCCTCCCCCGCCGGAGCGCGTCCTCCCTCACCGCAGACCGTGCGGGAGGACGCTCGATGATCAGGTCACCTGATCCCGGCGGAGGGCGGTCAGGGGAAGGGCCAGGCGTTCCTCGCACACCCCTGCAGGTCCAGGGTCTGCTGCTGCATCACCGGAGCGGGCTGACCGGGCCCGGGGCACTGCACGTGGCCGTTGCCGAGCACGTGGCCGACCTCGTGGTTGACCACGTAGCGCCGGTAGGTGGCGATGTCGCCCTCGTAGTGCGGGACGGCGGTCGCCCACCGGGCCAGGTTGATGACGGCGCGGTCCCCGTAGCGGCACGAGGTGTACCCGCCGGTGCCCACCCCCGGGCAGTAGGTCTCCATGCTGCCGGGGCTCACCAGGCTCACCCGGAAGTCGAACGCCGCCCCCGCGCCCACCCGCTGGAACGACAGGCGCCCGCCGTTTCCCCAGGACCGGGGGTCGCCGAGCGTCGCCGTCACCGCATCGGCGAACGCCGCGCCGTCCACGCCGATGCCGTCCTCGACCTCGACGATGAACCGCTGCAGCGGGCCGGTGCCGTGCACCTCGGAGGCGCCGTCGACCAGCGAGAGGCTGCCGGCGCCCTGCTGCACGTACTCCTCCGCCACCGCTTCGGGTGGGGCGGTCTCCGACGGCCCGGCGTCACCCTCGGCCGGGGCCGTCGGTTCCGTTGCGGGCGGCGGTGCGGCGGCGGTCGTGGCGACCGGGGCGGAGGTGGGGTCCGCGGCGGCGGTGGTGGGCGTCGCCCCCGGGGGGTGGAGCACCAGGTCGACGAGGACGGCGACGGTGGCCACCGCCAGCACGGGGATCGCGTAGGCGCGCCACCCGTGGCGGCGCACGAACCGGCGCAGCCGGCCGCGGGGGCTCCGGTCGTCGCGCCCGGGGCGCGCCGGGCCCCGCGGCGAGGGCGGGCGGGCACGTGCCACGGGACGGCCGTCGGTCAGACGTCCTCCCACCGGTCGCCTCCCCGCTCGCTCGCTCCGTCCCCCGGTGCGCTCAGGGTCTCACGCTGCGTGGTCCGTCGGCGACAGCCGGCGGCTCCGCCACGCCCGGCTCGACGCTTCGGCCCTCGACCATCCCGAGCACCGCCCGCGCCGTCGACTCCGCGGCCTCGAGCATCGCCACGTGGCCGACGCCGTCGAGGAGCAGGAGCCGGCTGTCGGGCACGGTCGCGGCCAGGCGCGGGGCCAGCGCCGGGTCGACGAGCCGGTCGCGCCCGCCCCAGACGACCAGGACCGGCATCCGCAGGCCCCGGGCCGCCCTCCAGGCGTTGGCCGGGCCGAGCCGCAGGTAGGAGGTGATCAGGCCGCGCATGCTGCGGGCCAGGGCCCGGTCGGCCCACGGCTGCTGGGCCCGCTCGTGCATCTCCTGGACGGCCTGCTCCAGCCGCTCGCGAGGCACGGCACCGGGGTCGCCGAAGCACATCCGCACCATCGACCGGACGTTCTCGTCGGGGGTGACGGCGGCCAGCCGGCGCTCCGCCAGCGTCGGCACCCCGGGCACGAGCAGGAGCAGCAGCGCCCGGCTGAACGCCGGCGGCACCCGGTACACCGGCATGGCCGGGGACACCAGTGTCAGCGTCGCCACGAGGTCCGGGCGCAGGGCGGCGACCAGCAGGCTCACCAGGCCGCCGAGGGAGTTCCCGACCAGGTGCACCAAGCGCTCCTCGCCCGTCCCCGGCTGGGCGACGACGTGCTCGAGGACGTCGACGACGGCCCGGACGTGGCTGCGGATGGAGTACCGGCCGCGCGCCGGGGGCCGCGACCGGCCGAACCCGGGCAGGTCGACCGCCCAGCCGTCGAACCGCACCGCGAGCAGCGCGGCGAGGTCGGTCCAGTTGGTGGAGGCGCCACCGAGGCCGTGCACGTAGAGGGCCCGTTCCCGGGGGGCCTCCGTCGCCGGCCCGCCCTCGACCGGACCCGTCCACGGAGTGCGGCGCACGAACACCGCTCCACCGCGGACCAGCACCTCCTTCCCCGGCCACGGCGGCACGGAGGGGCCCAGCACCGGCAGGGGGGTCGTGGAGAGCTCGGCCTCGGACATCGCCGTCGACGGTAACGCTCCGTACCCGTCGGTCGAGCGGAGCCGGGACGCGTCGGTAGCATCCCCCCTGCCATGCAGCCCACACAGCCCGCCGCGGTCAACCGGCGCACCTCCCGGCTGCCGCGCGGTGCGCGGCGGCTCCAGCTGCTGCGCGCGGCCCAGGACGTGTTCGTCGCGCACGGCTTCCACGCCGCGGCCATGGACGACATCGCCGTCCGCGCCGGGGTCAGCAAGCCGGTCCTCTACCAGCACTTCCCGGGCAAGCGCGAGCTCTACCTGGCACTGCTGGAGGAGCACGTCTCCGAGCTGGCCGACCGGGTCGGCGAGGCGATGGGCCGCACGGCCGACAACCGGGCCCGGGTCGACGCCGCCGTCGGCGCGTACTTCGACTTCATCGACGCCGACGGCGAGGCGTTCCGGCTGGTCTTCGAGTCCGACCTGCGCAACGACGACGACGTGCGCGCCATCGTCGACCGCGGCACGCGGGTGTGCGTGGAGGCGATCGCCGGCGTCATCGCCGCCGACACCGGCCTCGACCCGGAGCGCGCCCACCTGCTGGCCTCCGGGCTGACCGGGCTCTCCGGGACCGCCGCCCGCTGGTGGCTGCCGCAGAAGGGCACGGTCTCCCGCGACGAGGCGGTCTCGCTCATGTCCGCGCTGGCCTGGCGCGGCATCTCCGGCTTCCCGCGCGTGGACGGCGACGCCGGCTCCTGAGCGGCCCGCTGCAGGGGCCCACCGCGAACTCGCGAGGGGTGGGGGGCAGGGGGTCCGCGGTTTCGCTGACGGCGCACCCGCTCGGCCGGTCCCCGCGGCGCGGTCTGCACTAGCGTTGGGGGCAGTCGCGCAACGAGGAGGCATCGCCCACGTGGAAGTCAAGATCGGCGTCCAGCACTCGCCCAAGGAGCTGGTCATCGACAGCCCCAAGACCCCCGACGAGATCGCGGCCGAGGTGGCCAAGGCCATGTCGGGCTCGACCAAGGACGGCCTGCTGACCCTGGTCGACGAGCGGGGCCGCCAGGTCCTCGTCCCCGTCGACCGCATCGCCTACGTGGAGATCGCGCAGGCCGACCAGCGCCGCGTGGGCTTCATCGCCGGCACCGGCGCCTGACCCCAGGCTCCCCGGACGGGGCGTCACCGCACTGCGGTGGCGCCCCGTCGCCGTTCTCGCGGTCGCGTTGCCGTTCTCGCGGTCGCGTTGCCGTTCTCGCGGTCGGCGACCGGTGACCGGCCCGGCGGGCGCCCGGAGCATAGGAAGCTTTACCTGTGGTTCCGGGGCCCGGACCACAGGTAAAGCTTCCAATGCCTGCGCTGATCGGCGCGCCCCATGCCTGGGCTGATCGGCGCATCCGCCGTCCCGGCGGGAGGTCGTGGCGTCAGGGGTTGAGGCCGAGCGCCTTCATCCGCGTGGTGTGCGCCTGCGTGATGCGCTCGATGAGCCGGCCGATCCCCGCGAGGTCGCCGGTGCCGGAGACGATGAGCTCGGCCAGCCGGTCGTGCTCGGCGATCACCGCCTGCGACCGGGTCATGGCCTCGCCCACGAGACGCCGTCCCCACAGCGCCAGCCGGCCGGCGACCGCGCGGTCGGCGGCGATCGCGGCGCGCACCTCGCGGACGGCGAAGTCCGCGTACCCGGTGTCGGCCAGCACCTCGAGCACCAGCCCCCGGTCGGGCTCGGGCAGGAAGCCGGCGATCTCGCGGTAGAAGTCGGCGGCCAGCCCGTCGCCGACGTAGGCCTTCACCAGCCCCTCCAGCCAGGTGCTGGGCCGGGTGCTCTCGTGGAAGGTGTCCAGCGCCGAGACGAACGGCGCCATCGCCGTCGCCGGGTCCACCCCCAGCTCCTCCAGCCGGGCGGTGAGCCGGAAGTGGTGCCCGATCTCGGCGGCGGCCATCCGGGCGAGCGCGGCCCGGCCGGTGAGGGACGGCGCCATGCGGGCGTCCTCGGCCAGCCGGTCGAACGCGGTGAGCTCGGCGTAGGCCAGCACGCCCAGCAGGTCGGCGACCGCCGTGTTCTCGACCGGTGGCACGGCATCTCCTGGGCTCGGCGACGAGGACGCCGCGTGCCCCGGAGGGGTGAGGCACCCGGCAGCGGGGAGCGCGGCGCCGAGAGGCTAACCGGTGCTCGCGCTAGCATGGGAATCGGCGAGCCTCCGGGCACGCTCGTACATCTGTGCGCTGACGACCGCTGGACGACGCCCCCCGGGCTGTCTCCCGGGCCGTGGCGAGGTCCGGTTCTGCTGGCCGCGTCGGCGCAGGAACCGATCCCGCGACACCCGACCCGGGACGGGCGCGAGGCGGCGACACCGCTGCCGCAGCCGGTCCCCCAGCACACCAGAGGCGAGAGCACTGACCTCCACCGAGCAGACCCCCACCACCGCACCCGAGCTGGAGCACGCCGAGACCGGCGCGCCCGCCCCCGAGGAACTGGAGCAGACCGTCGAGGAGCTCGGCGGCGCCCCCGTCGCCGCCGACAGCCCGCTGTTCAGCGACTTCGACGTGCACCCCGACATCGTCTCCGCACTGGCCGACGCCGGGATCACCCGCACGTTCGCCATCCAGGAGCTCACCCTTCCGCTGGCACTGGCCGGCAACGACCTCATCGGCCAGGCCCGCACGGGCACCGGCAAGACCCTCGGCTTCGGCGTCCCGCTGCTCACCCGCGTGACCCCGCCGAGCGAGGGCGCCGACGGCGTCCCCCAGGCGCTGGTCGTCGTCCCCACCCGCGAGCTCTGCGTGCAGGTCGCCCGCGACCTCGGGACCGCCGGCGCCACGCGCGGCATCCGCGTGCAGGCCATCTACGGCGGGCGCGCCTTCGAGCCGCAGATCGAGTCGCTGCGCAACGGCGTCGAGGTCGTCGTCGGCACGCCGGGGCGGCTGCTCGACCTCGCCCAGCGCGGCGACCTGATCCTGGGCAAGGTGCGCGTCCTCGTCCTCGACGAGGCCGACGAGATGCTCGACCTGGGCTTCCTGCCCGACATCGAGCGGGTCCTGGCGATGGTGCCCGAGAAGCGGCAGACGATGCTCTTCTCGGCGACCATGCCCGGCCCGATCGTCACCCTGTCGCGGTCGTTCATGACCCAGCCGACCCACATCCGGGCGCACGGCAACGACGAGGGCTCGACGGTCCCGCAGACGACGCAGTTCATCTACCGGGCGCACAACCTGGACAAGCCGGAGCTGCTGTCCCGGGTGCTGCAGGCGCGCGACCGCGGGCTGGTCATGGTCTTCTGCCGCACCAAGCGCACCGCACAGAAGGTCGCCGACGAGCTGGTCGACCGCGGGTTCGCCGCGGCCGCGGTGCACGGTGACCTCGGCCAGGGCGCCCGCGAGCAGGCGCTGCGCGCCTTCCGCAGCGGCAAGGTCGACGTGCTCGTCGCCACGGACGTCGCCGCCCGCGGCATCGACGTCACCGGCGTCAGCCACGTCGTCAACTACCAGTGCCCCGAGGACGAGAAGACCTACGTGCACCGGATCGGTCGCACCGGCCGGGCCGGCAGCACCGGCGTCGCGGTCACCCTCGTCGACTGGGACGACATCCCCCGGTGGCAGCTGATCAACAAGGCTCTGGGGCTCGGCTTCGACGACCCGCCGGAGACCTACTCCACCTCGCCGTGGGTCTACACCGACCTCGACGTGCCCGAGGGCGCCAAGGGGCGGCTCCCCCGCTCCCAGCGCACCCGCGAGGGCCTGGAGGCCGAGACCCTCGAGGACCTCGGCGAGACGGGCAAGCGCAACCGCCCGGCCGGTCGTGGCGACGCCCGTGGCCCGGCGGAGCGCCGGGACACCGGCGGCGAGGAGTCCACGGGCGGCGGCAAGAGCCGTCCGCGGCGCCGCACCCGTCGCAGCGGGGGCACCGACGCCGCCGGCGACGCGGCCGAGGGTGCTGCCCCGCCGGCGACCGACGCCTCCGCCGAGGGCGGGAGCGCCAAGCCGCGCCGCCGTCGCCGCCGCCGTGGCGGTGCCGGGCGCGGCGGTTCGGGCGCCGAGGCCACGGGCAGCCCGGACGCCGCGAGCACGGGCGCCGACACGGCTTCCTGAGCCGCTCCTCCGCATGGCACGCCTGACGCGCCCGCCCCTGCGGGTGTGGATCTGGACCGCCGCCACGCTCGCGCTCGTCGTCGTCGCCACCCTGCTGTGGCGGGGGTCCGACGCGGCCGCCACCTCCAGCACCACCGCCGCACCGGCCGACGTCCCCCCGGGGGCGCCGGCCGGCGCCGTCTCCGAGGCGTGGTCCGCCGCGGCGGACCCGCTGCCCGGGAACGTCGTCGCCGAGGGCCGGGTGCTCGTCGGCTCGCCGCACGGCGTGCGCGCGCTCGACCCGGTCACCGGCGAGGAGGCGTGGCACTACACGCGGGGGAACGCGGCGCTGTGCGGGCTCACCGTCACCGACGGTGTCGCGGTCGCGGTCTTCCGCACCGAGGACCGCTGCGACGAGGCGGTCGCCCTCGACGCCGGGACGGGCGTGCGCGCGTGGACCCGGAACGTGGACTTCCGGCCCGAGGTGACCCTCACCGCCACCGACCGGATCGTGCTGGCCGCCACGCCGACCGGGATCGTCACGCTGGACCCCACCGGCAGCGGCATCCGCTGGCGGTACGCCCCCCCGGAGGGCTGCGAGTTCCTGCAGTCCGCCGCCGGCGACGCGGGCGTGGCGGTGCTGCAGCGGTGCGCCGGCTCCTCCGCCCTGCAGCTGCGGCTGATGGACGGCTTCGACGGCGACCTGCACTGGACCCGTGACCTCCCGGCATCCGCACGCGCGACCGAGCTGGTCGGGGCGGACCTGCCGGTCGCCGTGCGCGTGGACGACGAGGTGCAGCTGCTGTCCTCCGCCGACGGCACGCTGCTCACCACCCTGCCCGCCGATCCCGGGGCAGCGGTGCGGCAGGCGGCCACCGGCACCGCCGTGCTGGTCCTCACCGACGGCACGCTCACCGCGCTCGAGCCCGGGTCCGCGCGCCCCCTCTGGTCGGTCCCGGCCACCGGCCTGCCCGGTGGGGCGGCCACGACCGAGGACGGTGCGCCGGCCCTCCCCGTCCCGACGGCCGGCGGGATCGTCCACCTCGATCCCGCGACCGGCACCGAGCTCGGCAGCACGGCGACGCCCGAGCTCCCCGACGGTGCCGTGGCCACCGTCGTCGGCCCCGTCGTGGTGCTCGCGCACGACGGCGAGGTCCGCGCCTACCGCTGAGGCACCACCGGTGCGGCACGGCCGCCGCCGTCGGGGTTCACTGGGCGCCATGGTCCTGCCCGGCGGCCCCGATGCCAACGCCATGTCCCTCGCCATCGCGCCCGACGACCTCCGCCAGCTCGCGCAGCACGACGCCGTCCCGCGCACCTTCGCCGGCGGCGCCGGACCGCTCGCCGCCCTGGACACCGGCGGCAGCGCTCCCCGCGGCACGGTGCTGATGGTGGCCGGCTACACGGGCAGCAAGGAGGACTTCGCGCCGCTGCTGCGCCCGCTCGCCGCCGCCGGGTACCGGGTCGTGGTGCTGGACCAGCGCGGGCAGTACGAGTCCCCCGGCCCCGACGACCCGGCGCAGTACTCGGTGGAGATCCTGGGCGACGACGTGCGCGCGGTGGCGCGGGTGCTGCGCGAGGAGTCCACCGGGCCGCTGCACCTGGTCGGGCACAGCTTCGGCGGGTTGGTGACCCGGGCGGCCGTGCTCGCCGAGCCGGCGCTGTTCACGACGTTCACGCTGCTGGGCTCCGGACCCTCCCGGCTCACCGGTCGCCGCGCCGAGCTGCTCGACCACCTCGGCCCCCTCCTGGACGCCGGCGGCGTACCCCTGGTGCACGAGACGCTCGAGCAGGTGGCGATGACCGACCCCAAGGCGCAGGCCGTGCCCGAGGAGACCCGGGCCTTCTACTCCCGGCGATTCCTGCGCAACTCCGCCGCCGGGCTCCGCGGCATGGCCGACGCGATGCTGGCCGAGCCGGACCGGGTGGCCGAGCTGAAGGCCACCGGGGTGCCGCTCCTGGTGGCGCACGGCGAGGCCGACGACGCCTGGCTGCCGCACGTGCAGGCCGACATGGCGCAGCGGCTGGGCGCCCGGCACGAGGTCATCGACTTCGCCATCCACTCCCCCGCCGTGGAGAACCCGCCGCGCACCCTCGAGGTGCTGTGCGACTTCTGGTCCAGCGCCGAGGAGCGGTCGTGAGCCGCCTCGCGCCGCTGCCCTCGCCGGACGATTGGACCGAGGAGGAGGACCGGCTCGGCTTCTTCGGCCCGGGCAGCGTGACCTGGCGAATCCACAGCGACCCGGCCTACCACCTCGGCGCGATGGCGTCGCTGATGCTCCAGGCCCTGCACCCGGTGGCGATGGACGGCGTGGCCCGCAACTCCGCCGGCTTCAAGGACGACTGGTGGATGCGGATCACCCGCACCGGCCAGTACATGGAGACCGTCGTCTTCGGCCGGCGGACCGAGGCCCGCCGGATGGCCGCCCGCGTGCGGGGCTACCACCGGAAGCTGTCGGGCGTCGAGGAGACGACCGGCCGGGCGTACCGGGTCGACGACCCGGACCTGCTGCTGTGGGTGCACACCTGCGCCGTCCGGTCGATCCTGACGACGGCGCGCCGGGCGGGCGTGGCGCTGTCGGACGCGGAGGCCGACCGCTACGTCGACGAGCAGGTGGCCTTCGCGCACCTCGTGGGCGTGCCGCTGGAGACGGTGCCCCGGTCGGTGGCCGAGCTCGACGCGTACTTCGAGGGCGTCCGCCCCGCGCTGGCCGCCACCCCGGCCGCACTGAAGGGGGTGCGGGACCTGTTCCTCCCGCCGATGCCCGGGTGGCTGCAGGTGCTGACGCCGGCCCGGCCGGTGTGGGGCGGCCTGGCCGGTCTCTGCTTCGCGCTGCTGCCGCCCTGGGCGCGGCAGGTGTACTCCCTCCCGGGGCTGGCGCTGACCGACGCCGCGGCGACGGCCGGGGCCAGGGCGTTCCGGGCCGGGTTCCTGGCGCTGCCCGACCGGGCGTACCGGTCACCGATCGTGCGTGCCGGGTACGCCCGCGTGGCCGAGGCGTCGGCCGCCTAGGAATCGTCCTCGGGGAGGAAGCTCCACGGCTCGCGGGCCGGGCCCGCGGCCTGGCCGGCCGGGCAGCTGGACCGGAAGTCGCACCACCCGCACTGCCGCCCCGGCACGGCCGGGAAGGCGGCGTCGGGGTCCTCGCCCGCGGCCACCGCCTCGCCCGCCGCCTGGATGTCGATGGCGACGTCCTCGGCCCGTCGCACGTGGTTGGCCAGCGACCGCTCGGTGTGCTCGAAGGCGGCGACCGTGCCGGTGGGCACGTGGTGCAGCTCCACCCGGGTGCAGGCCCGGCGCAGCGTGCGGCGGACGGCGAGGACGTAGAGCGCCAGCGCCTGCGAACCGCGCGCCTCGTCGTCGGTGCTCGGTGAGCGGCCCGTCTTGTAGTCGACGACCACCAGTTCGTCGCCGCGCTCGTCGATGCGGTCCACCCGCCCCGAGAGCGTCATCCGCTCGGTCATCGTGCTCACCGTGCGCTCCCGCGCGCGGGGCTCCTCGGTGGGGTCGACGTCGGCCAGGTAGTCGGTGAGCCAGCCGGCCGCCCGCGACCGCCAGCGGTCGGACTGCTCGTCGTCGCGGAAGCCGGCCGGGCTCCACGCACCGATCAGCAGCTGCCGGGCGGCGCCGGGCGTGCGGCGCTCGACCGGCAGATCCCACCACGAGGAGAGCACCTGGTGGAGCGCCGTCCCCACCGTGTGGTGGGCGAACCGCGGGCCGCGCGGCGGGCTGGGCCGGTCGACGTTGGCGAACCGGTAGCGCCGGGGGCAGTCCGAGAAGTCGGCCAGCGACTTCGGCGAGGCGCGCAGCAGCCGGCGCGGCATGCCCGGCAGCACCGCCTGCCCGCCGTCGGTGGGGTTGCGCATGCCGGTCACGGTAGCCGCGGGGGGCGACGCCCCAGCTTCAGTCGCGCCAGGGCGCGGCGCCGGTCCCCGCTGCGACCAGGCGCTCGAACTGCTCCGGGTCGGTGGTGCACGCCCCGAGCGGCGTCTGCTTGTTGGTGCCGTGGTGGTCGCTGGAGCCCGTGACGACCAGGTCCAGGTCGGCGGCCAGCCCGCGCAGGTGGGCGCGCTGCTCCACGGTGTGGTCGGGGTGGTCGACCTCCAGGCCCAGCAGCCCGGCCGCGGCCATGGCCGCGATCGCCTCGTCGCCGACCACCCGGCCGCGCTCGGTGGCCAACCCGTGGGCGAACACCGGCACGCCGCCGGCCGCCCGCACGAGGGCGATCCCCTGCCGGACGTCGGTGTCGGCCTTGCTCACGTAGTACGGGCTGCGGTGGTGCAGCAGCCCCGCGAACGCCTGCTCGACGCTGGCCACGACGCCCGCGCGGACCAGCGCCCGCGCCACGTGCGGCCGGCCGACGACCCCGCCGCCGGCGTGCTCGACGAGCTCCGGCCAGGACACCGGGTACCCGTCGGCGGCCAGCGCCTGCACGATCCGCTCGGCACGGCCCAGGCGCTCGTCGCGCAGCCGGGCCCGCTCGGCGGCGAACGCCGGGTGCAGCGGGTCGAAGAGGTAGCCGAGCAGGTGCACGCTGACCGGGGGCTGGTCGAAGGGGAACCAGCGGCAGGAGAGCTCCATGCCGGGGACGACGGTCAACCCGGCCGGGCGGTGCTCCTCCGCCGCCGCCCAGCCCGCGGTCGTGTCGTGGTCGGTGAGCGCGACGACGTCGAGCCCCGCGGCCAGCGCGGCGGCGAGCAGCGCGGCGGGGTCGTCGGTGCCGTCGGACACCGAGGAGTGCGTGTGCAGGTCGATCCGCATCACGGCTCAGCCTGCCGC
This sequence comes from Blastococcus carthaginiensis, assembly GCF_030731085.1. Classification (NCBI taxonomy): domain Bacteria; kingdom Bacillati; phylum Actinomycetota; class Actinomycetes; order Geodermatophilales; family Geodermatophilaceae; genus Blastococcus; species Blastococcus carthaginiensis. The sequence continues at coordinate 88,887 of NZ_JASNFN010000008.1, forward strand.
ACGCCGGCCCGCGGCACCCGGTGGAGAGCCGCTCACGGCTCGCGCGGCGGGAGCTGCGGGATGGGTTCGGTGTCCCGCCGCCCACCGCTGGCGACCGGTCCGGCCGGCGGCGGCGCCTCCGGGTTCCCCTCGTCGTCGCCACCGGACGCGCTGCCCCAGTCGCTGCCGAACAGCAGGCCGCTGACCTCTCGGTACAGGTCACCGGCGCGCGGCAGGAAGGTGATCTCCGACAGGCCCTGCTGCTGCCCGGCGGACTCGAAGCGGAAGGTCCCGTAGCCGAGGATCTGGCCCAGGAAGGTCTCCTTCCACGTCAGATCGGTGATCCGGCGCAGCGGCAGCAGGGTGACGGTGCGGACGATCACCCCCGAGGTGAGCAGCACCCGCCGCCGGCTGACGATGAAGTGCCGCATCCACCACTCGCCGACGCGCATGGCGTAGGTGAGCAGCGCGGCCAGGACGACGAGCATGCCGACCGTGCTGGTCACCCGGTTCTCCGGGTCCAGCACCAACAGCCAGCCGCCGATCAGCAGCACCGGCAGGAACTTCAGGGTCGGCACGATCAGCACCGCCCAGTGCCGGCGCGTGACCACCACCGCATCCTCGTCGTCCAGCAGGTACTTCCGGACGTCCTTGGCGGCCCGGGTCGGTAGCCCGGCAGGGGCGCTCACCGGCTCAGACGAGCGAGCCGACGAACTGCGCGAGGGAGGAGGCGGCGTCGCCGAGCGCCTCACCGGCGTTGCGCACCAGCTGCGCCGAGGACTCCGGCGCCTGGATGACGTAGAAGAGGACGAAGGCGATGACCACCCAGGTGAGGACCTTCTTCAGGTTCACCGCCACCTCCGTGGTGTGAATGAGGCAGCCCGGGCGCCCGGGCCGGCAGGAGGGCCCGCCGGGTGCGGCGGACGCGTTCGTCCCATGGGTAACACAGGCCCCACGGCGGACCCGTCCGACGCGCCGATCCCCGGCGGCCCGTCCGGTTCCGGCACGTGCGGGTCAGCGGCCGGGCAGCAGGTGCTCCCCGACCGGCCCCAGCGGCAGGTCGGGGTAGATGCGTTCGCGCAGGTCGAGCAGCCGCAGCTCCTCGACCAGCAGCCACGCCGCGCTCATCGGCCACATCACGAGCCACAGCCAGACCCCGTAGGCCTCCCCGACGAAGGCCGCCCGGTCCTCGCGCGTCGGCACCGCCCACAGCGGGGCGTGCTGGCCGGCCGCCTCGACGCCGACCGAGCTCGGCCCGGAGATCACGTCCCCGGGGTCCAGCCCCGGAAGCCCGGCGTAGCCGCACCCGACGCCGGTGCCGGGTTCCTCGGCCACCAGCACGAGCTCCGCGGCGCCACCGAGGGGGCCCGGGCCGGCGCAGTCGACGACGATCGCCCGCGCATCCGGTTCGCCGCCCCACGCCAGGCCGGTGACCGCCCAGCCCGGCGGGACCGGGTCCGGCACCCAGGCCGGCACGCGGGCGTCGGCGGTGACGGCGGCGATCGCGTCGTGGGCCACCAGCGCGGTGTGGTGCAGCGGGGTGACCGCGCCGTGCACGTGGCACCAGGCGTGCGCCTCGGACCCGTGGCGGACGGCCAGTGCTTCACCGCAGCGCGGGCAGACCGGCGACGCACTCACCGGGACACGGTCGCGGGAGTGGCGCCGATCGTCAAGCGCAGCGCAGGGGGCGGCCCGCCCGGCGCCGTCGCCGTCGCCGTCCTGCGTAGCCTGCGACGCGTGACCGCCGCCGACCCGCCGGCGGTGCCGTGCGTCGGCGCCGTCGTGCACGACCCGGACCGCCGCCTGCTGCTGGTCCGCCGGCGCAACGAGCCCGGGCGCGGGCTGTGGTCGCTGCCCGGGGGTCGCGTCGAGCCGGGCGAGACCGTCGCCGACGCCGTCGAGCGGGAGGTCCGCGAGGAGACCGGGCTGCGCGTGCGCGCCGGCGCGGAGGTGGGCCGCATCCGCATCGAGGCCGGCGCGGTGGTCTACGACGTCGTCGACCTCGCGTGCACGCTGCTGGTCCCCGGTGCGCGCCCGGTGGCCGGGGACGACGCGGACGACGCCGTCTTCGCCGACGCCGCCACCCTCACCGCCCTGCCGTGCACACCCCGGCTCGTGGAAACCCTGCGCGGGTGGGGCGTGCTGCCGGGCTGACCGGTCAGCACGCCCGCCGACCTCAGCCGCGGGGCGTGGGCTCCGGGCGGCCGGGCTGCTCGCCGCCGCGGGCCTCGCCGTAGGAGTGCTTGGGCACCATGACCTTGCGGCGGAAGATGCAGACGACGGTGCCGTCCTGCTTGTAGCCGATGGTCTCGACGTGGACCACGCCGCGGTCGTCCTTGGACTTCGACGGCGTCTTGTCCAGGACCGTCGTCTCGCCGTAGATGGTGTCGCCGTGGAAGGTCGGGGCGACGTGCCGCAGCGACTCGATCTCCAGGTTGGCGATCGCCTTGCCCGAGACGTCGGGGACGCTCATGCCCAGCAGCAGCGAGTAGATGTAGTTGCCGACGACGACGTTCTTGCCGAAGTCGGTCGTCTTCTCCGCGTAGTTCACGTCCATGTGCAGCGGGTGGTGGTTCATCGTGAGCAGGCAGAACAGGTGGTCGTCGTACTCGGTGACGGTCTTCCCGGGCCAGTGCTTGTAGACGGCCCCGACCTCGAACTCCTCGTAGTACCGACCGAACTGCATCTCGCTGGCTCCCGACGTCGACGCTCTAGGACGGCGTGATCCTACGGAGGGGGCACGGCCTGCATCCGCGGGCGCCCGGTCAGAGCAGCTCGAGCACCGGACCGATCTCCTGCGTGGCGTACCAGCCGAGCTCGTGCCCCTCGGCCTGGTCGACGACGAACTGCGCGTCCTCGCTGCCGAGGTCGGCCTCCAGCACGACGGCGACGGCGGCGCGGACGTCGTCCTCGGCCTCGGCGTCGTCGAGGTGCGCGCTGGCCACGTCCTCGACCCGGATCTCGTGCTCGACGCGGGCCGCGCCGGGGTCGACGTGCGGGTCGTCCATCGGGGTCACCGCGGCGTCGGGCACGTCGGCGGCGAGCACCGCCCGGCGGCGGGCGGCCAGCGGGTCGAGGTCCAGCAGCCGCAGGCTGGCGCGCGCCGCGGCCAGCAGGGCGGCGTACTCCAGCTCCTCGGTGTCGGCCTCCGCGTCGCTCACCGCGTAGAAGCGGCGCAGCTGCGGGGTGATCGCGAAGACGGTCTGCGGAGCGGTCAGCCGCCCCTCGTCGACCAGGGTGCGGAGCACGTTCGTCGTCGCCGGCAGGTACACGCGCACCCGGTCGACCCCCTTCGTCGGTGGAAGGACGACCGTAGCCGCCGCCGGACGGCGGCTCAGGCCGAGGTCTCGACCAGCCCCGCGACCTCCTGCTCGATGAGGTCGGCGAGCACCTCGACGTCGCTGACGCTGTCCCGGTCGGCGTTGAGCCCGAAGAACACCGTGCCGTCGTAGGAAGTCATGCCGATCGAGAGCCCCTGCCCCCGGGCCAGGGGCACCACCGGGAACACCTCGAGCACCCGGCCGCCGGCGGCGTACAGGGGCAGCTGCGGGCCGGGGACGTTGGTGACCACCAGGTTGAACAGCCGCCGGGAGAGCCCCCGCGCCGCACGGGCGCCGAGCGCGTGCAGCGTCGACGGCGCGAAACCGGTCAGCGCGATCAGGCTGTCCGCGCCGACCGACCGACCGTGCTGGGTCAGCCCGCGCATGGCGTAGGTGAGCCGCGCGAGGCGGACCCGGGGGTTGGGCTCGCCGACCGGCAGGTCCACCAGGTGCGAGGTGACCTGGTTGCCACCGGCGCCGTCCTCGTCCTGCACCGACACCGGCACGAGGGCGCGCACCGACGTGCCGCCGACCAGCGGCTCGCCGCGCGAGAGCAGCCACTCCCGCAGGGCGCCCGCGACGACGGTCAGCAGCACGTCGTTGACCGTCCCGCCGTGCGCCTTCCGGACCCGCTTGAGGTCGTCGAGGTCGGCGCACGCCACCGCGACCCGGCGCTGCCGCCCGATCGGCGCGTTCAGCGGGCTGTGCGGGGCCGGGAGGATCGCCGAGCGGGCCGTGCGCACCAGCCCGCCGGCGACGCCGCCGACCCGCACAGCGGTGGCCCGCACGTCCGTGACCGCCGAACGGGCGAGCTCGACGAGCGAGGACGGGCGGCGGCGGTAGTCCTCGAAGGCCGCCCACACCAGCTCCGGACCGGAGGGCGGACGGCGGGGCCGCCACTCGGCCGGCTCGGGCGCCGGCGCGTCCGGGAAGACGTCCAGCAGCACCTGGCCGATGTCGACGGCGCCGAGCCCGTCCACCAGCGCGGGGTGGGTCTTGGTCACCACCGCGACCCGGTCCCCCTCCAGCCCTTCGACGAGGTAGGCCTCCCACAGCGGGCGCCGGCGGTCCAGGGGCCGGGACATCAGCCGGGAGACCAGGTCGAGCAGCCGCTGTTCGGTACCCGGCCGCGGCAGCCCCGACCGGCGCAGGTGGTAGGTGATGTCGAACTCGGGGTCGTCGACCCAGACGGGGTTGGCGAGGTGACCGGGCACCTCCGCCACCCGCTGCCGGTACCGGGGCACCAGGGACAGCCGCGCCTCGACCAGCGCCGCCAGCGCATCCAGCCCGCCCGGGGGCGTCTCGAGGACGAGCACCCCGCCGACGTGCATGGGGGTGCCGGGCTCCTCGAGGTAGAGGAAGGAGGCCTCCAGGGTGCCCAGCCGCTCGACCATCGTCCGCCTCCCTGCGCGTTCCCTCACGCTACGTCGCGGACGACGATCCGGACACCCGGCGGTCAGCTCGCCCGCCGGGTGCGCAGCGCGGCGCGCCGGCCCGCCGCCGGCGCGGGTACGCCGGCGAGCTGGGCGGCGAGCGCACGCAGCTCCGCGCGCAGGGGGGAGCCCGGTGAAGCCTCGGCGAGGGTGCGGCCGACCGCGAGCGCGGCATCGGTCGCGCGCCGGTCCGCCGGCAGGTAGGAGCGGGGACGGCGGCCGGTGAAGCGCTCCAGCGCGTCACCGACCTCCTGCCGCGGGTCGCCGGGCACCGGCCCGCGGCGCAGCTGGTTCACCACGAGCACGGGCTCGACCTCGGGCAGCACATCGCGCAGCTGGTCGAGGGCCCGCACGCACCGCTGGAGGGCGACCGGGTCGGCGCCGGAGACGCACAGCACCGTGTCGGCGTGCTCCAGGACGGCCAGGGTGGCGCCGTTGCGGCGCGGCGCCGCGGTGTCGTAGGAGAGCTCCTCGTCGTCCTCCACGCCGAAGGCGCAGTCCACGACGGTGAGCTGCGCGAGGTGGCGGGCCTCGTCGAGCACCGCGGTGACACCGGCCGGGCGCAGCTCGGGCCACCGGTCGGCGCGGGCGAGGCCGGTGAGCACCCGCAGGTCCGGCCGGACCGCCCACGCCAGCGACGCGAGCGCCGCGCCGTCCAGGGTCCCGAGGCCCGCCTGCCGGGCCGCGCCGGCGAGCCCGGGTGACTCGTCGAGCAGCCCGAGCACCTGGGCGACCACGCCGCCGTGGACGTCGGCGTCGACCAGCAGGGTGGGTACCCCCAGCCGGGCGGCCTCGTCGGCCAGCCCCACCGCGACCGTCGTCCGGCCCGGCGCCCCGGTCGGGCCCCACACCGCCACCACGCGGCCCCGCTCCCCCCGCGACCGCTCCGTCTCCACGGGGGGAGCGGGGACCGGGAGCGCCGCGCGGAGGTCGGCCACGTCGTGACCGGGCGCCGGCACGCCGGCGACCGCGTCCCGCAGCGCCTCGGCGATCAGCTCCGGGTCGGCGTCGGCCGGCAGCACCTGGGCGACCCCGAGCCGGCGCAGCCGCTGCGCCGCGGCCTCGTCGCCGGGTTCGACCAGACCCACGACCGCGACGCCGGCCGCGCGCAGCCGGGCCACCGCGTCGCCGTCGAGGCGGCGCAGCTCCGCGGACAGCAGCGCTGCCTGACCGGTGCCGGTGGCGGCGGCGGCCAGCAGGTCGGAGATGTCCACGCAACGCCGGACGACGGTGACGCCGTGGTCGTCGCGGTCGAGGGCACCGACGAGCTCGGACTCCCAGCCGGCGCCGGTGACGGCGGTGAAGACCTGGAGCGCCATCAGCCGGTCGGCCCCGCCGGTGCGGGCGCGCCCTCGGTCGCCACGGCCGGTGCCGGAGCGGGCGCCGGGGCCGACGACGGGGCCGACGTCCGTGCCGACGTCGGTGCCGGTGTCGCGCGCGCCTGGCCGGCACGGGCCACGGCGGTGGTGCTCCCGTCCGCCGTCGCACCGGCGGGGTGGGCGACCACCACGAGCGGCCGCCCGGCGATGGACGCCAGCACGTCCCCGGCGTCGCCGCCCGCCACGCCGACCACGATCTGCACCGTGGTGGTCGGCGTCGAGAGGACACCCTCGGCGCCGCCCGACATGGCCTGCACGGGTGCGGCACCGACGACGAGGGCGACGCTGCCCAGGTCCGGGCCGGTGGCGCCGGCCGCGGGGTCGGCGACGGCGTACACGTCGACCAGCTGCCCGCGGCGCAGACCCGGGGGCACGTAGCCGGCCTGGACCGGCAGGGCCAGCTGGACGAGGTCCGATGGCTCCTCGAGGGCCGAGCGGGGCAGCAGCTCACCGGCCCGCACGCCGCGGGAGAGCGCGCTGCCCTCGGGGCGGGTGCTGCCCGAGAGGTACTTCTCCGCGGCGTCGTCGAGCCGGACGTCGACGACCACCAGGTCCTCGGCGGTCAGCACCGTCCCGGCGGCCAGGTCGTCCGCGGCGGTCCAGACCGGCACGGTGGCGTCCGCGGCGCTGACCACCCGCGCGCCGAGGAGCACCGAGGCGAGGACGAGCAGCACGCCGAGCACGAGCCGGAGGTCCAGCCAGCCGGGCGTCCGGACCCGCCGCGGGGTGGGCCCGGCCGGCAGCTCGGCAGGGCCGGGGACGGCGCCCGGGGTGCGCACGGCGGTCACGCGACCTTCTCTCTCTGCCAGCACGTCTCCAGCGCGTTCGGGCGCGCCGACCCGCCGGTGCGGGCCGTTGACGGCATCGGGACGCCGATGATGCGGTACGCGTTCGAACTCGTGCACCCGTCGTCCACACGTTCGGGTGTGGACGGCCGCCACGGACCACCGGCACGGCTGACAGACTGGCCCGCGAAACGGATGGAGACGCCGATGCCCACGCCCCGCTTCCTGACCCTCGACGACGTCGCGGAGATCCTCAACGTGTCGTGGTCGCAGGCCTATGCGCTGGTGCGCCGCAAGGAGCTGATCGCGATCCAGATCGGCGGGCGCGGCCAGTGGCGCGTCGAGGTCGACGAGCTCGAGCGCTTCATCCAGCAGAAGTACGCCGAGGCCCGCGCCGGCACCGTGCCGGCCGCCGAGGCCACCGCGGGCGCCGCCGGCCCCGACTCCTCGGAGCAGCGGGGCTGACCGCTCAGCCCCACCCGGGCGCCAGGGTGCGCACCACCGCCACCGCGTCGACGACCACCGCGGAGACCCGGCGCACCGCGTCCGGGCGTCGCGGCTGGTCCGCCGCGTGCTCGGCCACCTCCACGTAGTCGGCCCCCACCCGGTCGATCGTCCCTGTCAGCTGCGTCCCGTCGTCCAGCACGAGCTGGACGGCGCTGCGGTCCCGCGCCAGGCCGCGCAGCGCACGGCGCAGGTCCAGCCGCGCCCGCACCGGTCCCGGTTCCTCGGCCGCCGCGGTCCAGCGACCCAGCCCGTCCACGGCCCGGACCGCCGCCACCGCCACCAGCTGGTCCCGTCCCCGGTCGTCGGCGAGCAGCAGCCAGTCGGTCCCCTGCGCGGCGAGCACCCCGCGGACCCGCCCGGCTCCCCGGCACGTCACCACGAGCTCTGCGCCGACCGATCCCCCGATCCGTTCGGCCAGCCGCACGGCACCGATCTCCGCGCGGGCGCGCGAGGCCCACTCCGCCCGGTCCTGCGCGTCCTCCGCGGCCTCGAACTGCGCCTGCAGGTCCGCGAACAGCTGCTGCCACCGCATGTCGCACAGCCTAGATCGTCACACTCACTTGCGTTTGATTGCGTTTGATTGCTTTAGTGACGCAACGTCAACGGAGAGGAGGGCCTGGTGTCGGTGCGACGACTGCTCGCGACGGGCCTCGGCATGGCCGGCCTCGCCGCCGTCCTGGCGCTGCTGACCTCGGCGCCACCCGTCTCGCTGGCCGCCCTGGCCGCCGCGCAGCGCACGGCCGACACCGCGGGGCCCGACGTCCTGGTGGTGCACCTGGTGGGCCTGCTCGCGTGGGCGGTGTGGGGCTGGGGTGCGCTCGGTCTCGCACTCACCGCGTGCTCGGCGCTGCCCGGGGCCGCCGGCGCCCTCGCCGGCGGTGCGCTCCACGGCGTGCTGCCCTCCGGTGCCCGCCGCGCCGCCGCGCTCGTCCTGGGCCTCGGGTTGGGCATCGCGCCGCCGGTGCTCGGGGCAGCGGTACCGGGACTGCCGGCCACGACCGCCGCCGCGGCGGACGAGGTGCTCGCTGCCCCGGGTCCGCCGTCCGCGCACGCCGTCCCCGACTGGCCGGCGCCGGCTGCCGTGCCCGTGCGGGACGGGGGCGTGAGCACCGCCCCCGTCCCGGACTGGCCGCCGGCTCCTGCGCCCGGGGAGCACGTCGTCCTGCGTGGCGAGTGCCTCTGGCGCATCGCCGAGGGCCACCTGGCGCGCACCCGGGGGCATGCGCCGTCCGACGCCGAGGTGGCGACCGCCGTCACGGCCTGGTGGCAGGCCAACGCCGAGGTGATCGGCCCCGATCCCGACCTGCTGCTGCCCGGCCAGGTGCTCCGGCCGCCGGCCCTGCCGTGACCCGCCCGTCCCCCACCGCCGAACCCGGGAGTCCCCGATGACCGCACCGTCCCGCACCGTCCCGGCTCCCCCGCCGGCCCTGCAGCTGACCCTCGTCCCCACCCCGCAGCCGCCGGGCGAGGTCCGCCCCGTGTTGCGCCTGGTGCGCCCCGGCCGGCCGCTCCCCCTGCCCGTCCTGCCCCCGGGGCCCCGGCCGAGCGCCGCGCCGTCCACCCTCGCCCATGACGAGTTCGGGCCGGTGCCGACCGGCCGGGCCGAGCTGCCGCCCGCGGGCGCGGCCGCCCGGCGACTGGTGACCATCGCCCTCGAGGCGCTCGCCGGACGCCGCCCGCTGGCCCAGGTGCAGCCGCTGGCCTCGACGGGCGTCTACGCCGCACTGTCGGCCGGCCGCCGGCCGCGGTGGTGCACCGAGGGGAACGCACCGGTGGTGATCGGCCCGGTGCGCGTCTGCGAGCCGGTGGACGGGGTGGCAGAGGTCAGCGCGGTCGCCCACCGGGCCGGACGGGCGCACGCGGTGGCGGCGCGGCTGGAGGGCATGGACGGCCGGTGGCGCTGCACGGCCCTGCAGATCGGCTGAAGGAGGACACGGTCCTCCCCACCCCTCGCACCTCGGGGCGGGGCCGGAGAGCACGGCGCCCCGCAGACCGGTCGGTCTGCGGGGCGCCGTCCGCGGGGGGCGGGCGTCCGGTGCCGGCCGCGCCGGGGC